>DJQK01000022.1:6991-38269 GCA_002437575.1 Clostridiales bacterium UBA6388
CTCCGCGTGATATGCAGGAAGCGTCTTCCCTTTGAAAAACGGGGCGAGCGTGACGCTCGCCCCGTGCAAGAGTTTATTTGATTGCTCAGCCTGATCGGCGAGGGATTTTGTTCCAAGGCAAGGTATAAAAGCGCAGGAATACTTTGTGTATGGAGGCTTTCTACCGCGGCATTGGGGCAAAAGACCCGGCGATCAATTAGCCGTTGGCTGCCTGATACTGCTGCGCCCAACCGTCGACGAACGCGGTCTTGACGAGCTCCCAGTTGGCATCGGTCTGGTCGGCGTCGTACTGGTTCATCGCGGCGACGAGGCCGTCACGGTACGCGTCAACGTTCGGCTGGAAGTTGGTGACCCAAGGCATGACATAGTTGCCCTCGGCGGAGTACTCGTTGGCGATCTTCAGGAACGGGTTGGTGGACTCGGCAGCCTGCTTGTAAGGCATAACGCCGAAGGAGTCGACGAGCAGACGAGAAGCGTCAGCGTCGGTGACCATCCAGTACATGAAGTCAAGCGTCGCCTGGATGTCTTCTTCGGAGGCCTCACTGTTGACGGCCCAGCAGTTCTCGGTGCCGCAGTTGAGGCCGGCCTTTTCTTCGCCTTCCACGCCGCAGTAGTACGGGATCATGGTCAGATCGTCAGCGCTCATGCCCTTCTCCTGCAGTGCGGACCATTCCCAGTTGCCCTGCGAATAGAACACAGCCTTGCCGTCTGCGAACTCAGCCTGTGCATCCAGACCGCCGGCAGCCAGATCCTTGGGGTCGGTCGCGGAGTTGTTGATATACAGATCCCACAGGTTCTTGAAGTTCTGCATATACTTGCCGGTGATGGTCGGCGGGCAGGTCTGCCAAGCGGCGGGATCGTCCACGGACTCGTAGTAGTACTCGAGGTTGGCCAGATGGCCGGTGAAGCGCCAGCTGGAGTCAGAGGACATGGAAGAAGAGGTGAACGCGTCGAAGCCGAGCTCGGCCGCGCGGGCGTGGATGTCTTCGACAACCGTCTTCAGGGTCTCGAAGTTGGTGATGTCGGAGATGTCATAGCCGGCTTCCTTGAGAAGCTTCTTGTTGACGATGATGCCATAGCACTCGTAGCAGTAGCCGATGGAGCAGAGCTTGCCGCTTTCGTCATAGAGGTTGTAAGCGTCGGTGGTCAGCTCGTTGGCGATGTCGGTGCCGGTCAGATCGTAGCAGTAGTCGCCCCAGGTGGAGACGGCGGCCTGGTTGCCGACGACGAACAGGGTGGGCATCTTGCTCTTGTCCATCTCCGCGGTCAGGGTCTCGTTGTACGTGCCGGAGGCAGCGGTCAGGACGGTAACGGGAACACCGGTCTTCTCGGTGTACATGGCAGCGACCTTCTGGAGCACTTCGTCAGACTCGGGCTTGAAGTTCAGCCAGTAGACAGAGCCGGAAGCGGCGGGCGCTTCTTCTTCGGTCGTCTCTTCGGTGGAAGCGGCCTGCTCGGTCGTGGTTTCTTCCGCGGCAGGCTCGGCGGTCTCAGCCGGCTGCGTGGTGGTCTCGGCATCGGCCGAGGACGCGCAAGCCATCAGGCCCAGCGCCAGAACCAATGCCAGGAACAATGCGATAAACTTTTTCATTGTGTATTCCTCCTATTGAATTTGCACATGATGAGATCATGCTGGAAACGTTTCCATTTCCGATGTTTTTATTATACTACATTTTTTGCCTTTGGGAAGAGAAAATTTTGCGTTTTCTGATAATTCGTCGTTTTGATGCAAATTTGAAACGTTTTTTGTTCAATATTACAAGACATATTTCCAGTCTCCTTCCGGTTGCAGTGTTCCCGGACAAGGCCGGGCTTATTCCTGCTTTTCTGCCCGGCTCTTTTGCCGGTGGACAATGCGCGGAAAATCGCATATAATACTGTTTACTATAACCCGAAAGACAGAAATGGAGGCGCTCCATGAACGTTTCAAAAAAATTGACGGCGCTTTTGCTGTGCGCGGCGCTGCTTTTGAGTCTGTGCGGCTGTCTGCCGGATGAAGAAGCCGGCGCTGCGCAGACCGAGACCGCGCAGACCGCACAGGACACGCCTGCGCCAGACGAGCCTTCCCCGGAAACGCCAGCCGAAGCAGGGCCCGTAGAAACCCTTGCCGGCGGCGGCTATTTTGACCCGGTCGCAAGGCCCGATATTTCCTTTGCGGACATGGACCAGTCGGAGATCACGCTCGACGATTTCCGCCCTTACGCCGAAGCGCTCACGACGGCCAGCGCCTCCGGAAGCCGCGAAGCGTTCCACCGGGCGTGCGCCGAGGCGCAGCAGCAGCTTCTTGCCATCAACACCGCAGGAACGCTCGCGGAGCTTGCAAGCGACCAAAACGCCGCGGACCAGACGCTGAGCGACCGTGCCAGCCGCCAGACGCAGGCGTATTACGACGCCGTCGACCTCTATAACCAGACGCTTTTCGAGATCTCCGAAGGCGAAAATTCTTCGGTTCTGTCCAAGGAATTTGAAACGTGGCAGATCGAGTATTTCAAGAGCTACGACGCAGAAAGCTCCGCGCAAAGTCTGGCGCTGGCCACGCAGGAATCGCAGCTCGTGCGGCAGTATGCGGCGCTCTCGTCGCAGGAGGAACTGGACTACGACGCGGCGGCTGACATTTTTCTCGAGCTTGTAAGCGTGCGGGCGGAGCTGGCTTCCCTTTCCGGCGCGGCCAATTTCTCGGAATACGCCTACAGCGCGTATTATTCGCGCGACTATTCCCCCACCGACGCGCAGAAGCTCTGGAAGACCGCCAAGGAGGATTTTGCCCCGCTGCTGCACAAATACGCAGACGAGGTCACCTCGGCGCTGCAAAGCGTGCAGGCGGACGGTGCGCTCGATCTTTCTGAAACGGCCATCACGGACGCGCTTTCCTACGGCGCAGCGCGCATCAGCCCGGAAGTCAACGACGCCGCGCAGTACCTGCTGTCCCATGGGCTTTACGATATTTCGGATTCGGACACGAAGCTCTCCACGGGCTACACGTCGTATCTGTACAGCTACAACGTCCCCTTTATTTACAACTGCCCCTACGGCTCGCACCTCGACTATGTCGATCTGTTCCACGAATTCGGCCACTGGCTGGCGGGGTACTACCACACCTCCGACGCGCTCTACGGCGTCATCGACTACGATCTGAGCGAGCTTCAGTCGCAGGGCATGGAGGTTCTGTTCCTGCAATACTACGACGAATTTTTCGGCGAAAACGCACAGCTTCTCAAGGCCGAAACGCTTTTGAACCTCGTCTACAGCGTGGTCACGGGCGCGATGTACGACGAATTTCAGCAGAAGGTGTATTTAGAGCCCGACTTAACGAAAGACCGGCTTCTGGAGCTGTTCCGCGAGGTTTATGAGAGCTACGGCTTTGAAAGCTACGACGGCTGCGAATACCGCTGGGCGGACATCATCCACAATTTCCAGCAGCCGCTTTACTATATCAGCTACGCCGTCTCGGCCATTCCGGCGCTCGAGCTCTACGTGCGGTCTCTGGACAGCCCGAACGACGCGGCGGACGCGTATCTGCGCGTGGCGAGTATGTCGGACGAGGAATTTTTCCTGACCGACGCGCTGCGCGAGACCGGCCTTGCAAACTCCATGAAATCCCCCATCGGCGACGTGATCGCGCTGAAGCTGGAGGAAAGCGGCGCGTTTGATATTTCCTGAAGAAAAGAGAGGAAGCCACATGAAACGACTGGGCGTTTATCTCCGGCCCTATACGCTGCAAAGCATTTTAGGTCCGCTTTTCAAGCTCTTTGAAGCGCTGCTGGAGCTGCTGGTGCCGCTCATTGTAGCGGACATCATCGACACCGGCATTTCGCGCGGAGACGGCGGCTACATTATAAAAAGGTGTCTGCTTCTCGTGGGGCTCGGCCTGGCAGGGCTTGCGTGCTCGATCACGGCGCAGTATTTTGCCGCGAAGGCCGCCATCGGCTTTACCGCAAGCGTCCGGCACGCGCTTTTTCAAAAGGTGCAGAGCTTATCGTATGCCGAGCTCGACAAGCTCGGCACGTCGACGCTTCTGACGCGCATGACGAGCGACATGAACCAGGTGCAGACGGGGCTCAATCTCGCGCTGCGGCTTTTGCTGCGGTCTCCCTTCGTGGTCTTCGGCGCGATGATCATGGCCTTTACGATCGACGTGAAAAGCGCGTGGGTCTTTGCCGTGATCATTCCGCTTCTTTTTATCATCGTCTTTGCCATCATGTTCAGCTGCATCCCCCTCTACCGCAGGGTGCAGGGACGGCTGGACGGCGTTCTCGGCGCTGCGAAGGAAAACCTGACCGGCGTGCGCGTCATCCGCGCCTTCGGAAAAGAGCGGCAGGAGGTCGAAAGCTTCGAGGAAAAAAGCGGCGCACTTTTATCTTCGCAGCTGTTTGTCGGCAAAATTTCGGCGCTTTTGAACCCGGTGACTTATGTGATGATCAACCTTGCCATCATTGCCGTGCTCCGTGTCGGCGGCGGGCAGGTGGATAAGGGCATTCTGACGCAGGGCCAGGTGCTGGCGCTTTACAACTATATGTCGCAGATCCTCGTCGAGCTCATCAAAATGGCAAGCCTCATCCTCAGCATGACGAAGGCCGCAGCCAGCGCGAAGCGCGTTTCTTCCGTTCTGGCGCTGGAAAGCAGCCTCGACGCACCGGGATCTGCCCCGCACGAGCTGAAAAGCGCACCGGCAATCGAATTTCAAGATGTCACATTCACCTACCCCACAGGCGGCGCACCGGCGCTGTCCGGCATTTCCTTCACCCTTCCGCGCGGCAGAACGCTCGGCATCATCGGCGGCACGGGCTCCGGAAAATCCACGCTCATAAACCTCATCCCGCGCTTTTACGATGTGCAGGAGGGAAGCGTCTTTGTTGACGGCTGCAATGTCAGAGACTATCCCCTTGAGACCCTTCGCCGCAAAATTGGCCTCGTGCCGCAGAAGGCGCTTTTATTCAAGGGCACCATCCGCGAGAACCTGCTCTGGGGCAATGAAGGAGCAAATGACGACGAGCTTCGCGAAGCGCTTACCGCCGCGCAGGCGCTCGACGTTGTAAACGCAAAGCCCGCAGGCCTTGACGAGCCTGTCGAGACCGGCGGCCGGAACTTCTCCGGCGGGCAGCGGCAGCGGCTCACGATCGCAAGAGCGCTTGTCCGCAAGCCCGAAATTCTGATTTTGGACGACAGCGCGTCCGCGCTCGACTTTGCAACCGACGCGGCGCTTCGAAAGGCGCTTCGATCGCTTTCGTGGAATCCCGCGGTCGTCATCATCTCGCAGCGCACGGCGTCTATCCGCTTTGCGGACGAAATTCTCGTTCTCGACGACGGAAAGCCCGCCGGGCTCGGCACGCACGACGAGCTGCTTCGGACCTCGGGCGTCTACCGCGAAATTTACGATTCCCAGTTCAAAAAGGAGGATGCAACATGAAACCCGCAGCTTCCTCTTCCAAAACATTAAAGCGCGTGCTGAAAATGCTCGAGGGCCAGCGGCATCTTGTCGCTGCGAGCTTTCTTCTGGCGCTTGCCAGCGTGGCCGGAACGCTGTTTGTTCCCATACTGGTCGGTCGGGCGATCGACGAGATCGTCGGCCCCGGGCAGGTGGATTTCCGCGGCCTCGGAACGATTGGCCTTCAGATCGCGCTGACGGCGGCGGCTGTTGCGCTGTGCCAGTGGCTGATGAACGCGATCAACAACAAGATCACCTTCCGCGTCACGCGCGAGGTGCGGCAAAGGGCGTTTTCGCATTTGCAGACGCTCCCGCTGTCCTATCTCGACGCGCACCCGCCGGGTGAGATCGTCAGTCGCATGATCTCCGACACCGAGCAGTTTGCAGACGGCCTGCTTCTCGGCTTCACGCAGCTTTTTACCGGCGTTCTGACCATTGCCGGAACGCTGGGGTTCATGCTGCGGCTCGACTGGCGCATCACGCTGGTCGTGGTAGTTCTGACGCCGCTTTCCCTGTTTGCGGCAAAATTCATCGCGACCAGAACATATGATATGTTTAAGCTCCAGTCGAAAACGCTCGGCGAACAGACCGCGCTCGTGGGCGAGATGTTAGATGGCGAGAAGGTCGTGCAGGCGTTCTCGCACGAGGAAAAGGCTGTCGCGGCGTTCGACGAGATCAACGAACGGCTCCGGAAATACACCCTTCGCGCAACGTTTTTCTCCTCGCTCACCAATCCCGTCACGCGCTTTGTGACGAGCATCGTCTACGCCTGCGTGGCGCTGGCCGGTGCGCTCGTCGCAGTCTCGGGCGGCATCACGGTCGGCGGGCTGTCCGTTTTCCTCAGCTACGCCAACCAGTATGCCAAGCCCTTTAACGACATTTCCGGCGTCGTGACCGAGCTTCAGAACGCGATGGCCTGCGCAAGCCGCGTGTTTGCCCTCATCGACGAGCCGTCGGAAACGCCCGACGCGCCAGATGCAATTGCGCTCGACCACGCCGACGGAAGCGTTTTCCTTGACCACGTCAGCTTCCGCTATGTCCCCGACCGGCCGCTGATCGAAGACCTCAACGTCGCGGTAAAGCCCGGCCAGCGCGTGGCCATCGTCGGCCCCACCGGCTGCGGCAAAACGACGCTCATCAACCTTCTCATGCGCTTTTATGATGTCACGGGCGGCGAGATCCGCATCTCCGGCGAGCGCATCACCGGCCTCACGCGCCGCAGCCTCCGGCAGAGCTTCGGCATGGTCTTGCAGGACACGTGGATCAAGACCGGCACCGTGCGCGAAAATATCGCCCTCGGAAAGCCGGACGCATCGACCGGCGAGATCGTTCTCGCCGCCAAAGCCTGCCACGCAGACGGCTTCATTCGGCGGCTTCCCGACGGCTACGACACCGTCATCACCGACGGCGGCGGTCTTCTGTCGCAGGGACAGCGGCAGCTTCTTTGCATTGCGCGGGTGATGCTGGCGCTGCCTCCGATGCTCATTCTCGACGAGGCGACGAGCTCCATCGACACGCGGACCGAGCTCAAGATCCAGCACGCGTTTTCGCAGATGATGCAGGGCCGGACGAGCTTTATTGTCGCCCACCGGCTTTCTACCATCCGCGAGGCCGACGTCATCCTCGTCATGAAGGACGGCCACGTCATCGAGCAGGGCCGGCATGAAGAGCTTCTTGCGAAAAACGGCTTTTACGCGAAACTCTATAACAGCCAGTTTGAGCAGTAATTTGTTGGGCAGCACCGCGCAATTCGTCGGTGCAGCCCTGTTCTTATCAACTGACGCTTGCATTTTCCCCGGAAAATGGTACAATATGGGCAGAAACATGGAGAGGAGCCAGCGCTATGGCAAAACGCATTACCCGAATCGTGCTGACCGGCGGGCCCGCCGCCGGCAAGACGACGCTCATCAGCCGCATTCTCAAGGAGTTCAAGCAGGACGACGGCTGGAAGGTCATCACCGTCCCCGAGACGGCGACCGAGCTCATTTCCGGCTTCGGCATCCGTCCGTTCGGAAACTGCGTGTCCATGCTGGACTTTCAGTATTTTGTCATTGACGATCAGCTGCACAAAGAACGCCTCGCGCTCAAGGGCGCGGAAATGGTCCCCGAGGAAAACGTCCTGATCATCTATGACCGGGCGCTTTTTGACGACAAGGCGTATATTACGGACGAGCAGTTCCGCGGCATTCTCGCGCACTTCGGAAAGACGGAGGCTGAGGTCCTCGCAGGCTACGACGCGGTTCTGCACCTTGTATCGTGCGCCAAGGGCGCGGAATTTGCCTATAATTTCGGAAACGAGGCCCGCTATGAGTCCTTGGAGACCGCGCGGGAAAAAGACGAGCTGACGCTCAAGGCCTGGCAGGCGCACCCGAATCTTCGCGTCATCGACAACTCCGTCGACTTTGAAGACAAGCTCCGCCGCGGCATCCGCGCGATCTACGACTGTCTGGGAATGCAGCCGCCGGAGGAGGCGTGGCACAAATACCTCGTGGCCATGCCCGATCTTGCCGCATTGCAGGCAAAATATCAGGCCAGCGCCGTCGACATGATGCAGACATATCTGGTCAAAACGCAGCCGAACGTCACCCGCCGCATCCGCCAGCAGAAAAACGGACAGGAATATCTCTATTTCTACACCGAAAAGCGCTATGCCGACGCCGACAGCTGGGAAACGGAAAAGCCCATCACGCAGAAGGAGTACGTGCAGTACCTTATGGAGGCCGACACGACGCTTCACGCCGTGCACAAGGTCAAATACCGCTTCTTATCCGGCGGCCGCCGCTTTGAGCTCGACGTTTATCCCTTCAGCACCGACCGCGCCATCTTCCGCGCCGAGCTTCCGGAGGGCAATGAAGCTTCTCTTCCGCCGGAAATTCACGTCCTGCGCGAGGTCACCGGCGATCCTGCCTATAAAAACAGCCGCCTGGCAAGAGTCCAGCAGCTTTGATCATGTAAAAAGCTCCCGCAGCTTTCGCTGCGGGAGCGTTTGTTTTTCTATCGCTCTTCGCGGAAATAGGCAAGACCCAGAGACTGGGGCGGCTGATCCTCGCGCTTTTTCCGAAGCGAGACAATGATCAGAACGACCAGCGTGACCACGTAGGGAAGCATCTTGTAGAGCTCCTTGATGGCAAGGTTCGTGCCGGTGGGGATGAAGATGTAGAGAATGTAGCAGCCGCCGAAGAGGATGGAGGCCAGCACGCTCACATTCGGGCGCCAGATCGTGAAAATGACGAGGGCGATGGCAAGCCAGCCGCGGTCGCCGAAGGCGTTGTTCGACCAAACGCCGCAGGCATAGTCCATGACGTAGTACAGGCCGCCCAACCCTGCGATCATGCTGCCGACGCAGGTAGCAAGATATTTGTACTTCGTGACGTTGATGCCGGCCGCGTCCGCCGTTGCCGCACTCTCGCCGACAGCGCGCAGGTGAAGACCCGGGCGCGTGTGCTTTAAGAAGTACGAGGCCAGAAGCGCGATGACGATGGCAAGATACGCCAGAAAGCCGTAGGACAAAAAGACCTGACCGAACCAGCCGGTCGTCTCGGCAATGGGCAGGGATTTGCTGAAATAGCCGCTTGTCGCCGAAAGCGCGATGGACGGGACCTCACTGCCGGAGAGCTTGATGAGAGAGCCGCCGAAGAAGTTGCCGACGCCGACGCCGAACGTGGTCAGCGCCAGGCCCGTGACGTTCTGGTTGGCGCGGAGCGTAACGGTCAGCAGGCAGTAAAGAAGGCCCATGAGCAAAGAGCCCGCCAGAGAGCAGAGCATCGGGATGCCGATGGCGCCCAGCGCCGTCATTTCCGCAGCGGGCACGGCCTGCTCGTAGAAGAAGGCTCCGATGACGCCGCAGATACCGCCGACATACATAACGCCGGGGATGCCGAGGTTCAGGTTGCCGGATTTTTCGGTAAGGATCTCGCCGGTGCTGCCATACAGAAGCGGGATGCCCTGCATGACGGCGCGGGGAATGAACGAAGCAAAATCAAACATCTCTTACGCCTCCTTTCTGCTCTTGCGAAGACTGACCTTGTACGTGAGGAAGAACTCACTGCCGATGATGAAGAACAGGATGATACCGGTCAGAATGTCGGCGAAGGACTGGTTCAGCGAGAACACGCTGGAAATTTCGCTTGCGCCGCGGCTTAAGACCACGAGAAGCAGGCTCGTAAAGACCATCGCGATGGGGTTGAATTTCGCCAGCCACGAGACCATGACGGCCGTGAAGCCGCGTCCGCCGACGATCGTGGTGGTAAGGGTATGGTCGGTGCCGGCGGTGAGCAGCAGACCCATCAGGCCGCAGACCGCGCCGGAGAGCACCATCGTGCGGATGATGACGCGCTCGACCTTGATGCCCGCGTAGCTTGCGGTGCGCTGGCTCTCGCCGACGACGGCGATCTCATAGCCGTGCTTGCTGTAGGTGAGGTAGACGTACATGACAATGGTCATGACGGCCACAACGAGGATCGTCAGCAGGTACTGCTTGCCGCCGATGACAGGAAGCCAGCCGGCCTCGGAATTCTGGTTGATGATGCCGATCTTGCCCGCGCCCTTCGGCACCTCCCAGATGATGATGAAAAACGCGGCAAGCTGCGTCGCAATATAGTTCATCATAAGGGTGAAGAGCGTCTCGTTGGTGTTCCACTTGGCCTTGAAGAACGACGGAAGGAAGCCCCACAAGGAGCCCGCCGCAATCGCGGCCACGATCATGACGGGGATCAGAACGCCGTTCGGGAGCTTGTCTCCCAGACAGATCATGCACGCAGCCGTCGCCAGACAGCCGATGAGCACCTGACCTTCCGCGCCGATGTTCCAGAAGCGCATCTTAAAGGCCGGGGTGACGGCAAGGGAGATGCCAAGCAGGACAGCCAGGTTCTGGAACGTGACCCACGATTTTCTCGCCGTGCCGAACGCACCGTAGAAGATCGTGCCGTAGATGCTGATGGGGTTTTCGCCGGTGAGAAGCGTCGTGACGATGGCGCAGACGATAAGCGCCAGAACGATCGCACCGCCGCGGATCAAAAGCGCCTGGTACCAGGGCAGCGCGTCGCGCTTGGAGATATGGAACAGGGACTGTTTATGCATCGACTTTTCCTCCTCTCACACGGGTCATGAGGCTGCCGATCTGACGCTTGTCGGTGGTTCTCGCGTCGACCACGCCGGAGACCTGGCCGCCGCACAGAACGACAATGCGGTCGCACAGCTCCAGAAGCACGTCGAGGTCTTCTCCGACATACACAACGGCGACGCCGCGCATCTTCTGCTCGGTCAGCAGGTTGTAGATCGTATAGGACGTGTTGATATCGAGGCCGCGCACCGCGTAAGCCGTCATCAGAACGGCGGGAGACTGCGCGATCTCACGGCCGACGAGCACCTTCTGCACGTTGCCGCCGGACATACGCCGCACGGGGAAGCTGGTGCTGGGCGTGACGACGCCGAGCTCGTTCCAGATGCGGTTTGCCAGCGCCTCGGGGTCCTTGCGGTTTAAGAAAATGCTCGAGCCCTTGCGCCAGGAACGAAGCATCATGTTTCCCGTCATGCCCATCGAGCCGACCAGACCCATGCCCAGACGGTCTTCGGGGACGAAGGACATTGCGATGCCGTTTTTGCGGATGTTCATGGGGTCGAGTCCCACGAGCTCTTTTGCCTCGTTGGTGCCCGGGGCATAATATTTGACCGAGCCCTCCGCCACGGGGTACAAGCCCGCGATGGACTCGAGAAGCTCTCTCTGGCCGCTGCCGGCAATGCCCGCGATGCCGAGCACCTCGCCCGCGTTCACGGTGAAGCTCACATCATCCAGACGCTTGACGCCAAGCTCATCGTAAACGGTCAGGCCCTGGATCTCCAGACGCGGCTCCACATTCACAGGCTCGGGCCGGTCGATGTTCAGAGCCACGGTGTGGCCGACCATCATGTCCGTCAGAGACTGCTGGTCTGCGTCCTTGGTCAGAACGTCTCCGATGTACTCGCCCTTGCGCAGAACGGCCACACGGTCGGAAACGTCGAGCACCTCGTGCAGCTTGTGCGTGATGATGATGAGGGACTTTCCGTCTGCTTTCATGTTGCGCATGATCTGGAAGAGCTTGTCCGTTTCCTGCGGGGTCAGAACGGCGGTCGGCTCGTCGAGGATGAGAATATCCGCGCCGCGATAGAGCACCTTGACGATCTCGACCGTCTGCTTCTGTGAGACGGACATATCGTAAATTTTCTGGTTGGGGTCGATGTCGAAGCCGTATTTGTCGCAGATCTCCTTGACCTTGCGGGTCGCTTCCGGAATGTTCATCCGGCCCTTTTCCTCCAGGCCGAGGATGATGTTTTCCGTGGCGGTAAAGACGTCGACAAGCTTGAAATGCTGGTGGATCATGCCGATGCCGTGGGCAAAGGCGTCCTTCGGAGAGCCGATCGTCACGGGCTGGCCGTGAATGTAGATTTGGCCCTCATCGGGGAAGTAGATGCCGGAGAGCATATTCATCAGCGTCGTTTTGCCGCTGCCGTTTTCGCCGAGCAAAGACAGGATCTCGCCCTCGCGCAGCTCCAGGTTGACGGCGTTGTTGGCCGTAACCTTACCAAACCGCTTTGTAATATTCTCCATCTTGACTGCGTATTCAGATCCCAAGGCGGTCACCCTTTCTTTGTTGGAAGACGCATCGTCTCCCACTTATTAAGTATAACGGTATTTTAACACACCAAAGCGCAAATGTAAATAATATGACCAAAAATTTTTTAAGTCTGTCAAAAAAATTGTAATGTTTTCATATAGAACAACGGACTGCCATTCGGCAGTCCGTTGTGTGGGTTTGCAAAAAGCTTGATCAGAACGCGGTGTCGAGCAGGCTGATGCCGTCGATGTTCAGCTGGAAGTACGGAGCCGAACGGAAGGTAGACTCTGCGAAGTAGCCGTCCACGATCGCCTCGGTGTCGGGCGTGTAGTCCGGATCGGTGTCAACGTCAGCCATCGAAGAGGTCAGCTGCTGGCCGTCGACGGTGAAGGTGGTGACGTCAAAGACGTGGCGCGTACCAGCCTCGAGCTCGGCCTTTGCAGCCTCGACAGCCTCGGCAGTGCCGGCGGCGACGACGTTCTCATTGAGCTCGGTCAGGACGACGGAGCCGGTGGCAAGGGTGCCGGTCCAGTCCGTGTCGATGGCTTCGCCGTTCATCGCAGCGGTGATGGCGTACTTGTAGTACGGCGCCCAGTCGATGCGGGAAGAAACGAGATAGGTGTTCGGGCAGGCAGCCATGGTCGAGCCATTGTAGGAAACGTCGGGGACACCGGCGGTCTCGCAGGCGGTCGGAGCGCCCATGGAGTCGGCGTGCTGGCTGATGAGCTTGCAGCCGTTGTTGATGAGCTTCTGTGCGCCTTCCTTCTCAGCGGTCTCGTCGTACCAGCTGCCGGTGAAGGTGACTTCCATCGTAGCGGTCGGGCAGACGGAGCGGGCGCCCAGGAAGAAGGAGGTGTAGCCGGAGATGACCTCGGCGTAGGTGAAAGCGCCGACGTAGCCGATCTTGGCCTCTTCTGCGGTGAACTCACCGGCCTCGATCATCTCGTTGAGCTTCATGCCTGCAACGATACCGGCGAGGTAGCGGCCTTCATAGATGGAAGCGAATGCGTTGTGGTAGTTGGCAAGGCCTTCGGTGTGGGCCTTCGTGCCGGTGGAATGGCAGAACTCAACGTCCGGGAATTCCTTGGCAGCCTGGATCATGTAGTCCTCATGGCCGAAGGAGTCGGCGAAGACGATGTTGCAGCCGGCGTCGGCAAGGTCAGCCGCGGCGTCATAGCATTCCTGGCCTTCGGGAACGTTCGTCTTGATGACGTACTCAACGCCCAGAGCTTCGGCAGCTTCCTTCGCGCCGTTGATGAAGTTCAGGTCGTAGGTGGAGTTTTCGTCATGGAGCATGATGAAGCCAACCTTGAAGTCGGCGGGAGCGGTCGTCTCAGCGGCGGGCTCGGTCGTCTCTTCGGTGGTTTCGGTGGCCTCGGTGGCCTCGGTGGTGGTCTCAGCAGTCTCTTCGGTCTTGGTTCCGGCAACTTCCGTCGTCTTGGACGCGCAGGCAGCCATCGCGAAAACCATTACCAGAGCCAGAAGCAGGGCGATGATCTTTTTCATTTCAGCGATTCCTCCTAAATTTGTTGCGACGAGCGAAGCAAAAAAAGAAAAAATTTTTTGCAGCTCCATCCTTGTCTTCATTCTACATGATTTATGCAAAGAATGCAATCCCCTTTCAAAAAAATATTTAGTTTTTGTACGCTTTTGCGCCAATTCGGCCATATTGTCCTAACAATTTTTTAGGTTTTTCCGCTCTTTGTTAGCTCTGCACGAAAACCGTTCGTCAAAATTGTTCATCCTGACCGCCGCTTTTTCGTCAGAACTGTACGGCTTTCACAACGAGCCTGAAAAATTTTTAGGTTTTTCGGTCAACCGTCCTTTTGCGCAGACGAAGCGGGCGGATTTCGTGAAGTTTGACGAAACCCGGACGTGGAAAATGGGCGGCAAACATGATATGATAGAAGCAACTACCGCCGTGCGGCCAACTCCCGCGCGGGCAAAAAGAGGTTTTACGATGCAAACACCGTATTTTCTGCGCGGGACGCTTCTTTACAGCAGCAGCCCCGATACCATTGAAGTTTTAGACGACGGCTGGCTCTTGTGCCGCGGCGGCCGGTGCGCGGGCGTTTTCCGGCAGAAGCCCGAGCGCTTTCGCGATCTGGAGGTACTCGACTACATGGGAAAGCTCATCATCCCCGGCATGACCGACCTTCATGTCCATGCGCCGCAGTTTTCCTTCCGCGGCCTCGGCATGGACTTAGAGCTTCTCGACTGGCTCAACACCTATACCTTCCCCGAAGAATCGAAATACGAGGATCTTTCCTATGCCGAAACGGCGTATGAGAGCTTTGTTTCGCGGCTCAAGCGCAGCACGACCACGCGGGCGTGCATTTTCGCCACGCTCCACCTTCCCGCGACGCTGCTTCTCATGCAGAAATTAGAAGACGCGGGGCTCGACACCTACGTCGGCAAGGTCAACATGAACCGCAGCTGCCCGGCGTATCTTCGCGAAATTTCCACCAATCAGGCCATCCGCGACACCGAGCGCTGGGTGCTCGAAGCCCGCGACCGCTTTTCGCGCACGAAGCCCATTCTGACCCCGCGCTTTATCCCCTCGTGCACGGACGACCTCATGTACGCGCTGTCGCGTCTTCGCGCAAAATACGATCTTCCGGTGCAGAGCCATCTGTCGGAGAACTTCGGCGAGATCGCATGGGTCAAGGAGCTGTGTCCGCGCTCGAAATTCTACGGCGACGCGTATGACCAGTTCGGAATGTTCGGCGGCGGCTACCCCTGCATCATGGCCCACTGCGTGCACTCGAGTGAGGCCGAGCAGGAGCTGATGCTCAAACGCGGCGTCTATATCGCGCATTCGCCGGAATCGAACATGAATCTTGCCTCCGGCGTCGCGCCGGTCAACCGGTTTATTGACCGCGGGCTTCACGTGGGTCTGGCCACCGACGTCGCAGGCGGCAGCAGCGAGAGTATGCTCAGGGCGATGATGCACGCCATTCAGGCCTCGAAGCTTCGCTGGCGGCTTCTGGACCAGAGCGTAAAGCCCTTGAGCTTTGAACGCGCGTTCTACCTTGCCACGATGGGCGGCGGGCAGTTTTTCGGCAAGGTCGGCTCGTTCCTCGATGGGTATGAGCTCGATGCCGTCGTGCTGGATGATTCGGCTTTGGAGCATCCGCAGCCGCTTTCCGCGCGATCGAGGCTTGAGCGCATGGTATATCTGGCAGACGAGCGGAGCATCGCGGCAAAGTTCGTCGCGGGCCGGAAAATTTTATAGCGGCGCTTTCCCCGGATACGCCCTGTATCCGGGGATTTTTACCGGTTTTTCAGGATTCCACTGCCGGTTTTTAGTCGGTTCTGTACTTGTAACGATGCGCTTTGCGTGGTATAATATTGCATCGAAAAAAGAGGTGCGGGCGGGAATCCCGCGCCGGAGAGTTGGGAAAAGGACATGAAGGTTGCAGACATCCACGCGCACGCGTTCCCGGACAAGCTTGCCGACAAGGCCCCCGCGTCCATCGGTGCGTTTTACGGCGGGGCACAGATGGCCTGCCATCCGGCCAGCGCGGAAAATCTTGCAAGGCACGAGCGCGAAGCCGGCATCACCCGCTTCGTGATGAGCAATTCTGCCACGACTGCGCATCAGGTGCGCAGCATCAACGATTTTCTCTCGCAGGCCGTCAAGGGCATTCCCGGCGCGATCGCCTTCGGCTCCATTTTTCCCGGCATGGAGGGCGCGGAGGAAGAGCTCGAACGCGCCGTATCGCTCGGCATCCGGGGCTTGAAGGTCCACCCGGACTTTCAGAAGATCCCGATCGACGAGCCGTGCGGCGTGCCGGTGTACAAAAAGGCGGCCAGTCTGGGCCTGCCGGTGCTTTTCCACATGGGCGATGACCGGTACGACTATTCAACGCCAGAGCGGCTGATCAACCTGCTTCGCCAGGTGCCCGACTTACAGGTCATCGCGGCGCACTTCGGCGGCTGGATGGCATGGGCGCATTCTTACGAGTGCCCGCTGCCGGGCGGCGTCTTATATGACACATCGAGCACGCTTCCGATGATCCCGCGGGATATGGTTTTGCGGATGCTCGACAAATTCGGCCCCGAGCGGTTTTTATTCGGCACGGATTTTCCGATGTGGTCTCCCAAGGAAGAGCTGGCGCGGTTTTTGTCGCTGGGGCTCGGAGAAGACATAAACAAAAGAATTCTCTACGGCAACTTTATGAAGCTTTTTGATCTTCACGACGACGAAGAAACGGAAGGAGCATGACTATGTATCAGATCGGTGTGGATATCGGCGGAACGAATATTAAGGTCGGCCTTGTAAGTGACGAGCTCTCGCTTTTGCGCAGCCTCAGCGTCCGCTTCCCCCACGATGGGGCGGCAAGCGTCGTCGCGGCGATCGTGGAAGCGGTCGATGATCTTCTCAAGCAGGAGGGCATCACGCGCAAGGACCTTGAGAGCATCGGCATCGTCGTACCCGGCAGCATCGACCAGACAGGCGCGCTTGTCATCGACGCGTATAACCTCGGCTTCCACGACGTGCCCCTCAAGGCGATGGCGCAGGAGGCCTTCGGCGAGGTCCCCATTTACCTTGCAAACGACGCAAACGGCGCGGCGCTGGCTGAGCTCTACGTGGGCGCGTTCCGCGGCTGCAAGACGGCGGTGCTCTTTACCCTCGGCACGGGGCTCGGCGGCGGCATCATCCTCGGCGGGCATATGTTCAACGGCGGCATGAACCAGGGCGTCGAGCTCGGGCACATGATCCTGGAGCATGACGGCGAGCACTGCACCTGCGGCAACGACGGCTGCATGGAAGCGTACTGCGCGGCAAGCGCTCTTGCAAGAGACGGAAAACGCGCGGCAAAGAAGCACCCCGACTCGCTTCTGGCCAAACGCGCGGCAGGAGACCCGGACGCGATCGACGCCAAGCTCATCATCGACCTCGCAAAGGAAGGCGACGAGCTGGCAAAAGCCCTCTTCGACCGCTATATCAGCTATCTTTCCTCGGCCTGCGCGTCCATCTACAACCTGCTCGACCCCGAGGTCATCGCCATCGGCGGCGGCGTGTGCGCGGCAGGCGAGTTCCTGTTTGCCCCGCTTCGCGAGCAGACGACGGAAAAATGCTTCTACAAGACCCACGGCAGGCTCGTCCCCGCCGAGCTCGGCAACGACGCCGGCATGATCGGCGCGGCAATGCTGCATAGAGACGCACAATAATAACGCTGAACGCAGCGTTTTTTTGGAACCGATACAGGAGGTAATTATTATGGTACGAGTAGATTTGAGCGGCGCGAAGGACTTTACGCCCGATGTGTCCAACGAGGAACAGGCCCTGACGGCCATCCGGCAGCTGTCGGACGGCACCGGCGCGGGCAGCGATTTTATCGGCTGGGTCGACCTGCCGGTAAACTACGACAAGGAAGAGTTTTCCCGCATTCAGAAAGCGGCGAAGAAAATTCAGGCAGACTCGAAAGCCCTCGTCGTCATCGGCATCGGCGGCAGCTATCTGGGCGCGCGCGCGGTCATCGAGCTTCTGAAAAGCCCGAACTACAACCTGCTTCCGAAGTCCACGCCCGACATTTACTTCGCCGGCAACGGCATTTCCTCGGACGCTCTGTCCGAGGTCATCACGATGATCGGCGATCGCGATTTTTCCGTCAACGTCATCTCCAAGTCCGGCACGACGACCGAGCCCGCCATTGCCTTCCGCATTTTCCGAGAAATGCTTGAGAAAAAGTACGGCAAGGAAGGCGCGCGGGAGAGAATTTACGCCACGACCGACAAGGCCAGAGGCGCGCTCAAGACGCTGGCCACAAAAGAGGGCTATGAGACCTTCGTCGTTCCCGACAATGTCGGCGGCCGGTACTCCGTTCTGACGGCTGTGGGTCTTCTCCCCATCGCCGTCGCGGGCATCGACATTGAAGCGCTCATGCGCGGCGCGGCAAAAGAGCGTGAAGAAGCTCTGGCCAAGGGGTTAGAGAGCGCCGAGGCGCAGTACGCGATGAGCCGCCAGAAGCTGCTTTCCTCCGGCAAGAGCATTGAGGTCCTCGCGGCCTACGAGCCCTCGTTCCGCTTCATGGCCGAATGGTGGAAGCAGCTCTACGGCGAGTCCGAGGGCAAGGACCAGACCGGCATCTTCCCGGCCTCTGTCGACCTCACGCCGGACCTTCACTCGATGGGCCAGTATATGCAGGACGGCAAGCGCATCTTGCAGGAGACCGTCGTCTTCTTTGACAAGGCCAGAACGTCCATCGCCGTTCCGTCGGACGAAGAAAACCTCGACGGACTCAACTATCTTGCCGGCCGCGAAATGAGCTATATCAACGAAAAGGCCATGCAGGCGACCAAGGCCGCGCACATTTCCGGCGGCGTGCCGGTGACGGAGCTTCGTCTGCCGGAGATCACGGAAGAGACTGTCGGCGCGCTCATCTACTTCTTTGAGTATGCCTGCGGCATTTCCGGATATATTTCCGGCGTGAATCCGTTCAACCAGCCGGGCGTGGAGGCATATAAGAAGAATATGTTCAAGCTGCTCGGCAAGCCCGGGTATGAGATGTAATATTCTTTGACCGGCTGCTCGGCCGTGGCCCTTGCCTCCACTGAAAGAGGAGGTGCCCCGAAGGGGCGGAGGGGTTAATACTGCCTGGCCGTGGCCCAAAGGGCCATTTTGGTTCTGGCAGAGACCTGCCAGCCGGTCCTTTTTCTCGACCCCATTCTTCTTAGCTGCGCAAAGAAGAGTGGTGTCGAGCCGCCAAGAAGAAGTTGCCGGGGATAGCTGCACTGCGGTGCAGCTCAACAAAAGGGCCGCGGCCCTTTTGAAATCCTGGGAGTTCTCGACAATTTGTGCAGAGAAAATCAGAGAGTACTTACGGTTACGTAGGCACTCTCTTTCTGTTTTGTCATTGCGTCCGATTTTGTTTTGTTTACAACGACCTTCATGCCGAGCGGCAAACTTTCGGTCTTTGGCCGTCACAAGGCACTTTTGCTCTGCAAAAGTCCTTGTGAGGGGGCTGCGGTGGGAAGTTGAGGGGTACGGCCAGAACGCTTCACTCCTCTTCGTGAAAAACGAAGCTTGTTCCGTTTGGAATGAAGACAAATGGTGTCTGAAGCCCCTTTTGATCGGGAATTTGCAGCACGATGGTGTCGTTGTCTTTGACCTTGAATACCAGCGTATAGGTTTTGTCTTTGCAGGTGACAAAGCCATCCTCGATCGTATACTCGCCTGCGATTAGATAAGACGACACCACAGCATCCATAAATACAAACTCATGCTTTCCACCGGACACCTGGAACGTGACGCGAGGCATCAAGACCGGGTTTGAAAGCTTTGCCTCTGCGCTTTCATCCATGATATACGTGCCGTCGGAAATGCCGTAGACGACGCTGTCTTTGGGACTTGCGAGGAAGCACACGCCGATGGCTGCGCACACAATAAGCGCCAGTGCGATGAACATTTTCGCGGGCTTTTTATCGAGAATGCGCTTCACGCGCTCTTTGACGCCGATCTCGCCGAAGGCCAGCGGGCAGGCGGAAAGCTGGCGTTTCGGAACGCTGCACGAAAGAAGAACAGCCGCATAGCGCTTTTTGTCCTCCAACGCGAATGCTTTCACCACGCGTTCGTCGCAGGCCAGCTCCAGATCGCGGCAGAATAGCGCGTACGAAAGCCACGCCAGCGGGTCAAACCAGTAGACGCACGTGATGAGATAGCCCAGCAGCTTCCACAGGCAGTCGCCGTGATGCCGGTGGGCGCGTTCATGGGCCAGCACGAAGTCCCGGCCTTCTTCCGGAAGCTCTGACGGCAGGAAAATCACCGGACGGAAAAGGCCCAGCAGAAACGGCGTGTCGATATCGTCACAGAGGCGAACGCCTTTTTCAAGTACGATCGAGGCACGCACGCGCCGCCTGAGCCGGAAATAGCTTACAACTGCCAGCGTCAGCAAAACGAGCAGCCCGACGGCCCAGATACACCCCGCGGCAAACATCCACACCTGCAAGGGATTGACGCTTCCCTGCGGATTGGCGGCGAAAGCTTCCGAGAAGGCGGGATTGACCGCGCTGTTGATGACCGCGATGCCGGTCGTGATCTCCGGGTGCGCGGCAAACTGCGCGGTCTGATAGTCCAGCACCGTCTCGCTCGGGACTAAGCTCAACACGCTCTCGATCGAGACCGGCAGGCAGAGCCGCACCGCCGCCAGCGCCCAGAGAAGAAGCCTTGTCCATTTCGGCGCTTTCGGGAAAACGAGCCGGTAAACCGCCGACGCAAGCAGCAGAAATGTCGCCGCAAAGGCCCGGTTCAAAAGTGCGGAAAAAATCAGATCCGCATGGTTCCAAAAATCAGCCATCCCGCTCCCCCGCTTTCTCGATCATCTTCTGAATTTCCGCGATCTCTTCGGGTTTTAAGCTGCGCCGTTTCGTAAACGCAGCCAGAAACGCCGGAAGCGAGCCGCCGAACGCTTCGTCGACCAGCGCCTCTCCCTGCGAGCAGTAAAATGCTTCGCGCGAAAGCTTCGCCTTCACAATGCCGCCGTCGTTCTCAAACAGCCCGCGGTCGCAGAGCTTTCGCAGCACGTTATAGGTCGTCGTCCGCTTCCAGCCGAGCGCAGCCTCGCAGAGCTTCGCAAGCTCCCGGGACGCAAGCGGCGCGTTTTCCCACACAAGGTCTGCAAAGCGCGATTCCACCGCGCCGAGCTTTCCGTCTGCCATGCAGTCCCCTCCTTGTCTATTGTCTATGGACAGCTTCAGTCTATCGCAAATAGACAGCTTTGTCAAGTTTCATTTCTGCAAAAACTTTTTTATTTTTAGAAAACCAGCCGCATTTTGGCCTTGACTTTTGCACAGCACAGCGTTAGAATAAGGCCATCTCAGAGAAGTTAAGGAGACAAAACAATGGCTCAGTTCGTTTTTGGCGCGTATTACTTTTACTTTACTATGACTCCATAGTAAGGGCAATTTGTGATGCGCAAAAACGACAAAACCAAGGTTTTTCGGGCGGCACAGATTCCCTGTGCCGCCCTTATTTTTTTGGAGGTGCAAGACCATGATCGTTATTTTGAAACCCAATGTCAGCCAAGCTCGCCGGGACCAGCTGATCGGCTGGTTCAAGTCCCAGAACCTGGGCGTGCATATTTCGCAGGGCGATTATCAGACCGTCCTCGGTCTCATCGGAGATACCAAGTCCGTGGATATGGACTTGATCGCGAGTCTCGACATTGTCGACGCTGTGCGCCGGGTCTCCGATCCCTTCAAATGCTGCAACCGCAAGTTCCATCCGGACGACACCGTCGTTGACGTCAGCGGCGTGAAGATTGGCGGCGGCCATTTTGCGATGATCGCGGGCCCGTGCTCGGTCGAGTCGGAAGAGCAGATCATCGGCATTGCAAACGATGTGAAAAAGGCAGGCGCGAAATTACTGCGCGGCGGCGCGTTCAAGCCCAGAACTTCCCCCTATGATTTCCAGGGCCTGAAGGATGAGGGGCTTCGCCTTTTGTCGGCTGCAAAGAAGGAAACCGGCCTTCCCATCGTGACGGAGATCATGGACGTGCGCCACCTCGATCTTTTTGAAGACGTCGATCTCATTCAGGTTGGTGCGCGGAATATGCAGAACTTCGATTTACTGAAAGAGCTCGGCAAGACGAACAAGCCCATCCTCTTGAAGCGCGGTCTTGCCGCGACGATGAAGGAGCTTCTCATGAGCGCCGAGTACATCATGGCCAGCGGCAACGAGCAGGTCATCTTGTGTGAGCGCGGCATCCGCACCTATGAGACCTACACGAGAAACACGCTCGATCTTTCGGCCGTGCCAATGCTCCACGAGCTTTCGCACCTGCCGGTCATCGTCGACCCCAGCCACGCGACGGGCATCAACCGTCTGGTCGCGCCGATGGCGCTGGCTGCAACGGCTGGCGGCGCGGACGGCATCATGGTCGAGGTGCACAACGATCCCATCCACGCGCTGTGCGACGGTGCGCAGTCCCTGACCCCGGCGCAGTTTGCAGAGCTGGCCGTCAAGGTCGAAAGCGTCCGGGAGGCCGTGGCGAAATGAGAGCAGGCATCGTGGGTCTGGGCCTCATCGGAGGCTCGTTTGCAAAGGCCTATCAGCAGGCCGGGCACGAGGTTCTGGCCTTTGACAAGGACGAAAGCGTTTTATCCTTCGCGCAGATCGAAGGCGCGGTCGCCGGGCCTTTGACGAAGGAGAACATCGGCTCATGCGACATTGTGCTCGTCGCAATTTACCCCGAGGCCGCGATCGACTATCTTCGCGAAATGGCGCCTTTCATCGGCAAAAAACCGATGGTCATCGACTGCTGCGGCACAAAGCGTGTGGTCTGCAAGGCGGTCTTCCCGCTGGCGGCGGAATTCGGCTTTACCTATCTCGGCGGCCACCCGATGGCGGGCACGCATAACTCCGGGTTCAAGTACGCACGAAGCAATCTCTATCACGGCGCGCCGATGGTGCTCGTGCCGCCGGTGTTTGACGATATTGAGCTATTGCAGCGGGCAAAGGATCTGCTCGCGCCGGCGGAGTTCGGAAAATTCTCCGTCACGACAGCGGAAGAACACGACCGGATGATCGCCTTTACCTCGCAGCTGGCGCACGTGGTGTCGAACGCGTACATCAAAAGTCCGACCGCCGGAAGCCACAAGGGCTTTTCCGCCGGAAGCTACAAGGACATGACGCGCGTGGCGTGGCTCAACCCGCAGATGTGGGCCGAGCTGTTTCTGGAAAACCGCGATTTTCTCATGCAGGAAATTGACACGCTGATAAATAATCTCGCAGCTTACCAAAACACGCTTGCAGAGCAGGATCTGCTGGCGCTCACAAAGCTTCTCGACGAGGGAAGAGTTCGCAAGGAGGAGGTCGACGGCCATTGAAAACCATCCACGTAAGCACGTCAAAAAGCTATGATATCCTGATCTCCCGCGGCCTTCTGGAAACTGCGGGAGAAGAACTCAAAAAGGTCTGCGGCTTATGTGAAGCGCTCATCGTCAGCGACGATACCGTCTGGCCGATTTTCGGCGAAACGGTGCTTGCCTCCATGAAAAACGCGGGCTTTGAAGTGAGCTTTTTCACCTTCCCGCACGGAGAAGCTTCCAAAAATTTATCCGTTTACGCAGACATTCTGAACGCGCTGGCAGAAAAGCACATTTCAAGGCGCGGCCTCGTCGTTGCGCTCGGCGGCGGCGTGGTAGGCGATATGGCGGGCTTTGCCGCGGCGACGTACTTACGCGGCATCCGCTTCGTCCAGATCCCGACGACGCTTCTTGCGCAGGTCGATTCCTCCGTCGGCGGAAAGACGGCGGTCGATCTTCCGGCGGGGAAAAATCTGGTTGGTGCGTTCTGCCAGCCGTCTTTGGTGCTGTGCGACGTGCACGCGCTCTCGACGCTTCCCGCGCCCATTTTCACGGACGGCTGCGCCGAGGTCATCAAGGCCGCGATGCTCAAAAGCCGCGCGTTCTTTGAAGAACTTGAAAAGACGCCGCCGCGCGAGCAAGTAGAGCGCATCGTCGAGTTCTGCGTTTCGATGAAGCGCGACGTCGTCGAGGAAGACGAGTTTGACACCGGCCTGCGGCAGACGCTTAATTTCGGCCACACCTTCGGCCACGCGGTCGAAGCGGCCAGCAATTTCACCATCACGCACGGACAGGCCGTCTCGATCGGCATGGTCATGATCACCCGCGCCGCAGTCGAAAAAGCGTACTGCAAGCCGGAGGTCCTTGACCGGCTCGTGGCGCTCTTGCGGCAATACGGTCTTCCGACGGACGTTCCCTTCCCTGCCGAAACGCTTCTGTCCATCGTCCGCAGCGACAAGAAGACCGCGGGACACACGGTGAACCTCATCGTCCCCGAAAAAATCGGCCGCTGCACGATCGTTCCCATTCCGACAAGCGACATTCCAGACTGGCTCAGGGCCGGAGGCGCACAATGAACCGCGTGGTTTCTCCGGGGCCTCTTTCCGGCACGTTCCGCGCACCGGCGTCCAAATCGCACGCGCACCGGTTACTGATCTGCGCGGCGCTCGGAAGAACGCCGGTCACGGTCTTTTGCGATACCTTTTCCGACGATATTCTCGCGACGATCGACTGCCTTTGCGCAATGGGCGCGAAAATTGCGGTGGATGGCAGCAAAATCACCGTTTCGCCGGTGTTTGAAAACCCGAAGCCTATTGAATTATGTAAACTTATGTGCCGCGAAAGCGGCTCGACGCTGCGGTTCTTGCTGCCGGTCGTGGGGGCGCTGGGGCTTACCGCCGTTTTTGAACTTGAAGGACGGCTCCCCGAGCGGCCGCTGCATCCGTTTGACACGGTTTTGCAATCGCACGGCATGAGCATCTCGCAGGATGGTTCAAAACTTTTCGTTTCCGGAAAATTGACGCCCGGCGCGTTCCGGCTGCCCGGCAATGTCTCCTCGCAGTATTTTTCGGGGCTTGTATTTGCCCTTCCCCTGCTGAATGGCGAAAGCACGCTGGACGTGGAAGGGACTCTACAGTCGGCAAAATACCTCGAAATGACGCAAAAAGCCGTTTTGAGAAGCGGCGTACAGCTTATAAAAACCGAAACCGGCTTTCAGGTCCCGGGCGGTCAAACCTACTGTCTTCCGTCCAACCTTTCTGCTGAGGGCGACTGGTCGGGCGCGGCGTTTTTCCTCTGCGCCGGTGCGTTAAGTGAGACCGGCATTCTCGCCGAAGGCCTGGACGCCGGCAGCACGCAGGCAGACCGCGCGGTTCTGGACATTCTTTGCAGGTTCGGCGCGGAGGTTTCCGTGACGAAAAGCGGCGTTTTCGTCCGGAAAGCTGCGCTTCACGGCATCACCATCGACGCAGGGCCGATCCCCGACCTCATCCCCGCCGTCGCCGCCGTGGCCGCCTTCGCTGACGGAAAAACGAGCATCACAAACGCCGCGCGGCTTCGGCTCAAGGAGTCCGACCGGCTGCACACCGTGGCCGAGACGATACACGCGCTTGGCGGCTGCGCAGAAGAGCTGCCGGACGGCCTCGTCATCACCGGAAAACCGCAGCTCAAGGGCGGCACGGCCGATTCCTTCGGCGATCACCGTATCGCGATGCTGGCCGCAGTTTTAGCTTCCGGCTGTGAAACCGAAGTCACGGTGCAGAACGCCGCGTGCACATCCAAATCGTACCCCAACTTCTGGGAAACGTTAGCCTCTCTGAAAGGAGGACTCGCATGAGCAGCTTTTATCATGGCGCGATCGAACTTTCGATCTTCGGCCAGTCCCACAGCCCTGCCATCGGCGTGACGGTCTCGGGGCTTCCGGCGGGCTTTACCATCGACATGGACGAGCTTTCTGCGTTTTTAAGACGCCGCGCGCCCGGGCAGAACGCCTGGTCGACACCCAGAAAAGAAGCGGACGCGCCGGAATTTTTGTCCGGTCTCGTTGGAAACGTCACCTGCGGCGCACCGCTTTGCGCCGTCATCCGCAACACGAACACGAGGTCTCAGGACTATAACGATCTCGTCGACATTCCCCGCCCAGGTCATGCCGATCTTACCGCGCAGGAAAAATATCACGGCTTTCAGGATGTCGCAGGCGGCGGGCACTTTTCAGGCCGTCTGACCGCGCCGCTTTGCATCGCGGGCGGCATCTGCAAGCAGCTTCTAAAAAAGCAAGGCATTGACGTATTCGCGCGAATCGACGCCATTGCGGAAATCGAAGACCCTTCCGATTTCACAAAGCCTGTCGATCAGAAAGAATTTCCGGTGACAGACGACGAAATCGCCGAACAGATGAAAGCCGCCATCGCGCAGGCCAGAGCAGAAGAAGACTCCGTCGGCGGCGTCATCCGCTGCGCAGTGACCGGTGTTCCGGCTGGGCTCGGAGAGCCGATGTTCGGGGGGCTTGAGAATAAGATCAGCCAGCTCGTCTTCGCCATTCCGGCAGTCAAAGGGCTGGAATTCGGCCTCGGCTTTGCTGCGTCTAAATTGCGCGGGAGCGAAAACAACGACGCTTACCGCATGGAAAACGGCAGGATCGTCACCGAGACAAACCACTGCGGCGGCATTTTAGGCGGCATTTCCAATGGGATGCCCATCGTCTTCCGCGCCGCCGTCAAGCCCACGCCGTCCATCGGCAAAGCGCAGCATTCCGTTTCCCTTTCTGCGATGCAGAACGAAGAATTGCACATTCACGGCCGGCACGACCCCTGCATCGTCCCCCGCGCGGTACCCTGCATGGAAGCGGCCGCCGCCATCGCAATCTATGATGCGCTTTTGGAATCCGGAACTTACAGGAGGTAATTTTATGAACTTGGAACAGTCCCGCAAAACCATCGACGAGATCGACAGCCAGCTGACCGCGCTTTTTGCCAAACGCATGGAATGTGCCGCGGAAATTGCCGCCTTTAAGAAGGAGAACAATCTCCCCGTTCTGGACGCGGGCCGCGAACGGCAGAAGCTGAACGCCATTTCCGAGCAGGTGCCGGACGAGCTGGAAAACAGCACGAGGTGCCTGTACTCGCTCATTTTCTCGCTGAGTAGGGCCTATCAGCACCGGCTTCTCGGAAACGACGCCGAGCTTCCCAAAAAAATCGCCGCGGCGATCAAAAACACCCCCAACCTTTTCCCGCCCAAGGCCATGGTCGCGTGTCAGGGCGTGGAGGGCGCTTACTCGCAGCTGGCTTGCGAAAAGCTCTTTCAGGCGCCCAATATTCTATATTTCTCGAACTTCGAGGCCGTGTTCTCCGCGATTGAAAAGGGTCTTTGCCGGTACGGCATCATTCCGCTGGAAAACAGCACCGCGGGCTCTGTGAACAAGGTCTACGATCTCATGCTCCAGCACGAGTTCTTTATCGTCCGCAGCACGCGGCTCAAGGTCGACCACAGCCTTCTCGTCCGCCCCGGCACGAAGCTTTCTGACATTCGCGAAATTTATTCCCACGAGCAGGCCATCGGCCAGTGTCAGGACTTTTTGAAGACCCTTCCCAATGTGCAGATCATCCGGTGCGAGAATACGGCGGCGGCGGCGAAATTTGTCGCCGCGTCCGGAAGAAATGACGTCGCCGCGTTGGCTTCTCGCACGTGCGGGGCGCTTTACGGTCTTACGTCCCTTCGCGACGGCGTGCAGGATCAGGGCAACAATTACACGCGCTTCATCTGCATCAGCAAAAACTTAGAAATTTATCCGGGCGCGGACCGCACGAGTCTTCGCATGGTGCTGGCGCACAAGCCGGGCGCGCTGTATCAGGTCTTGTCTCTTTTCAACGCCCTTGGCATCAACCTCAATAAGCTCGAGAGCCGCCCGATCCCGGAGCGCGATTTTGAGTTTGCGTTCTATTTCGATCTGGAAACGTCCATCTACTCCCCCGACTTTTTGCAGCTTATGGCGGAGCTGCCCGGCATCTGCGAGCAGTTCTCGTATCTGGGAAGCTACAGTGAGGTGATCTGAATGCTGCGCTGCGGACTGCTCGGTAGAAAGCTCTCGCACAGCTATTCTCCGCAAATTCACAAGGAGCTGGCCGGTTACGAGTACAAGCTCTACGAAAAAGAGCCCGAGGAGCTCGAAGCCTTCCTCCGCTCGAAAACCTTCGACGGCTTAAACGTCACGATCCCCTATAAAAAGGCAGTCATGCCGCTGCTCGACGAAATTTCACCCGAAGCCGCCGCCATCGGAAGCGTCAACACGATTGTCAACCGCGACGGAAAACGCACAGGCTACAATACCGACGCGTTCGGCTTTGCGTGGCTGCTGCAAAAAAGCGGCGTCACCGTCGAAGGCAAAAAGGCGCTCGTCTTCGGCTCCGGCGGCGCGTCGGCGACGGTGCAGTATGTGCTGAGATCGCTTGGCGCAAGCCCGGTCGTCATCATTTCTCGCGCAGGGGAAGACAACTATCAGAATCTGAAAAAGCACCGCGACGCGAAGATCCTCGTCAACGCCACGCCTGTCGGTATGTTCCCCGGAAACGGCGAAAGCCCGGTGGACCTCTCAATATTTGATGCGCTGGACGGCGTTCTCGACGTCGTGTATAACCCCGCCAGAACGGCCCTGATGCTGCAAGCCGAGGCGCTTTCCATTCCGCACGCAAGCGGGCTTTCGATGCTCGTCGCGCAGGCAAAAAAGGCTTGCGAGTATTTTACCGGAGCGCCGGTTTCGGACACGGAAATTGGCCGCATTGAAAAGCTCCTGTCCCACCAGATGGAAAACATCGTCCTCATCGGAATGCCCGGCTGCGGCAAAAGCTCCATCGGACGCGCCCTTGCCGAAAAACTTGGCCGCCCGTTCATCGACGCCGACGCGCAGATCATCAAACGAGCCGGCTGCCCGATCCCCGAAATTTTCGCATCCGGCGGCGAGCCTGCTTTCCGGAAAATCGAGTCCGAGGTTCTGGACGATCTCGGCAAGCTGTCGGGGCAGGTTCTGGCAACCGGCGGCGGCTGCATCACGAGACCCGAAAATTACCAGAGCCTGCACCAGAACGGACGCATCGTCTGGCTGACGCGGCCATTGGATCTGCTTCCAACCGACGGCCGGCCCATGTCGCAGGCCAATCCCCTCGAGACGCTCTGGAAAACGCGCAAGGCGCTCTACGAGCAGTTTTCGGATGTCAAAATCGCCAACGACCGAACGATCGCGGACTGCGTAAAAGATATTCAGGAGGCGCTATTATGAAGGTACTCATCATCAACGGACCGAATCTGAACCTGTTGGGACTTCGCGAGCCCGCAATTTATGGCACGCAGAACTATGCCGCGCTGGTGAGCTTCTGTGAAAGCGCGTGCGAGGAGGCAGGCTTTTCCTGCGAGGTCTTCCAGTCGAACCACGAGGGCGCGATCGTCGACAAAATTCAGGCGGCCTACGGCGTTTTTGACGGCATCGTCATCAATCCCGCGGCCTATACGCACACGAGCGTCGCGATTCTGGACGCGCTGAAGGCCGTTTCCATTCCGGCGGTCGAGGTGCATCTTTCCGATGTGGACGCGCGGGAAGCCTTCCGGCAGGTGTCATACGCCGGCATGGCGTGCTTTGCCCGGTTCACAGGGTTAGGGTTCGAGGGCTACCGGCAGGCGGTGCTGGCGCTCAAAACGAAGCTTACCGCCTGATACTAACCAAAAGTTACTGTATTTTCAGCAATCCCCACGGTACACTCAGTATGTATCGTGGGGATTTTATACTGTTTTCTGATGAAATTCTTTCATNNNTCCGCCTTTGGCGTAACCGATTTCGTGATTTTGATAAAATCACGAAATCTCGTCTCATAATGATCTTCATATGAAAAACTTCCATTCTACGAATCAAAGTTTTTCATTGAATATCAGTATTATCGCCTCACAGAGTGCTTGGAACATGATCCGGAGACTGAAGGAGGAAGCTATGAAAAAGAAACTTGCATTGCTGCTTGCGGCGCTGTGCCTGCTGCTGGCTTTGACCGGCTGCGGCGAACAGGAGCAGAGCGTAACCGTGACCCTTGTCAACCAGAGCGGACGCTCCATTTCGTCCGTCTGCATCACGCCCTCGACCGAGTCCGAGTGGGGCGAAAACTACATTGACGGCCTTCTTGGCGACGGCGAGAGCGCCACGGCCATGCTCGGCACGTACAAGCAATCCGAGATCCCGACCGAATGGAACATCCTTGTCTACAACGACGAGGACTATGTCCTCTACGACAACGACGTCGACGAGGTCGACTTCCAGCTCAAAGACGGCGACTACATTGTCTTCGAGCCGACGACCGAGACAGCTGCCATCGTCGTCTGCACAGAGGAAGAGTACAACGACCTCTACGCCGACTACACCCCCGGTGAAGCGGAGGAAGCGCCGGAGGAAAGCCTCGACGCCAACGAAATGGGCGATGTGGGCGATATTTCCGGCTACACCGGCTGCTGGAAGCTCGACGGCGAACCGTTCTATTTCGTCATCAACGAGGACTACGAGTGGGTCGCGATCAACCTCTACGGCGAGCAGGTCGGCCCCGGCTATGTCGTAAACGAGAGCGAAAACATCACCCTCTGCATGGAAGACGGCACGGAGCTGGTCTGCCTCTGGCAGACAGCCTACGGCGATCTGAGCGATGCCAGCGGCAACACGCTGACATCTTCCGACTACATCATGCTCCTGCCCACGCCGGAGGACGAGCTCAACCAGACGGCGAACTTCCCCGGCGGCTTTACGAACGTTTCGATCAACTACCCCATCCAGATGGAAGCGCACGAGCATCCGAACGTCACGAACTCTTTGAGCTTCAACGCGGTCATGGAGGACGGCACGGACGATTATTACTCCAACATCATGATCGCCTTCCAGCCCATCTCCGGCTACGACAGCTATCTGGAAAAGGGCGCTGCCAGCGCAAAGCCCTACATGATCCAGATGCTCGATTCGTTCATGAAGAGCATGTACGGCGACTATCTCATCAAGTCCTTCGGCTCGGACTTTGAGGACAACGGCGACCACTACAGCCTGACGGGCTATATGTGGCTCGACGGCTCGGTCTTCCCCGACGGCCCGTCCCAGCCCGTGCGCGGCTGCATGGAGGTGCGCTACTACGGCCCGACCGGCTACGCCCTCGTTGCAACGACCATTGCCTTAGAGGGCCGCATCCGCAACTACTTTGACATCTGCAATAACATGATGGACACCGTGTTCTACACCGCAGGCTGGTCCACCGCGCCCAAGCCCGTCCCCGCGCAGCCGGCCTACTCCGGCGACACCGGCGACTACGGCACGCCGTACTACTGGTACGATGAAGACGGCGATGTGTGGTACTGGAACGGCTATGAAAACGAGTTCATCTCCTATGGCTCGGACGGCTACATCGACACCGATTCCGGCGAGTACATGGAGTCGAACGACGCTGGCTGGGATTATTCCGACGAGTACTACGACGACTACGATCCGTGGTCCGATCCCGGCGACGGTTGGGACGATTACGCCTATGACGACGAGGGCTGGGGTGACTATTTCTAAAGAGATAAGGTAGAGTTCCTTTGACCAAATGACCGAATTCCTGGCCGTGGCCCGGGGGCCATTTTGGTTCTGGCAGAAGCCTGCCAGCTGGTCCTCACGCATTTTCTTTCTTGGGCGTCCAAGAAAGAAAACGCTTTGCAAAAGAAAGAAGACGCACAAGGGAAACCCCAGGGTTTCCCTTGTGAATTCTTTCCCTACTGAAGGGGCTGCGGCCCCTCAGACACCCTTTGGGTTCTCGATTATAGGTGCAGAGAAAATCAGAGAGTGCTTACGGTTACGTAGGCACTCTCTTTCTGTTTTGTAATTGCGTTCGATTCTGTTTCGTATCCAACGATCTTGCTGCCGAGCGGCAAACCTTCGTTCTTTTGCCGTCACAAGGCACT
>DJQK01000030.1 GCA_002437575.1 Clostridiales bacterium UBA6388
CGATGATGAGCGCCAGCTTACCAATGATGTCTGCACCATTGACCGCGACGACATTGGTCATCAGGCAGAAGACACCGATCGGGGTGAACTTGATGATCATCATCATGATCTGCATGATGACTTCTTCGCAGCAGTGGATGAGATCACCGATCTTCTGGCCCTGCTCGCCCGCAGCCAGAACGCCCGCGCCGAGGAAAATGGCGATGACGATGACCGGCAGCATGTCGGAGTTGACCATGGGCTTGAAGAAGTTATCGGGGAAGATGTTCACGATGACCTGCATGACGGACGGGGCTTCCTTGGCCTCGTACTCCAGCGCACCGAGGTCGGCGGAGGGCAGCGGGGTGAAGCTGCCCTTGAAGATGTTGACCAGGATCAGGCCGATGACAACGGCCAGAGCGGTGGTCGCCATATAGTACACGAAGGTCTTGATGCCGACGGAGCCGACACGCTTGAGATCCTTCAGGCTGATGACGCCGTCAGCGATCGAGAACAGGACGACCGGGACGACCAGGAACTTCAGGAGGTTGACGTAGATCGTGCCGATGGGCTTGATCCACTCCGTGGTAAAATCGCCGAGACCGGCGAATGCGAAGATGAGACCGGCGACGATACCGGCCAGCATGCCGATGAATATCCATGCCGGCAAACTGAGCTTCTTCTTTTCTTTCATGCTTTCCTTCTCCTTTTCTTTTTTGAGGATATCCCTCAGATTGCACTCATCATACCATAAAACGGATAGCCGGTAAAGGCAAACTGCCTAATCTTAACGAGATGTTAACGTTATGAATAAGCATAATGCACAAAAGAGCGTGAAAAAAAGGGACGCGCACGATTCGTGCGCGTCCCTATGCAGCGGATCTCAGTCCTTGACCTCGCGGATGGAGATGAACCGGAGCTGGTTGAGCGGCTTGCCGGTCTTGCTGGCGACGATGGCCATGAGCATGGCGGCTGTCTTGTCGGGCACGTCGTGCAGGGCGATCTTGCCGGCGGTGCCGGGGGCAGGGGCCGTCTTCGCAGCGGGCGCAGCGGGGGCTGCGGCGGGCGCGGCAGCGGGCTCCGCGGATTTTTTGCGGTTGATGATCGCGCCGGCAATCTTCGTGACGTACATCAGAAGGATCAGGCCGAAAAAGACGACGGCCATGCCGAGCACGACGATCAAAGCGGCGGTACCGATGGAGATCTTCTCCATCGCGGCGTTTACCAGAAACATGTTTCTTCCTCCTCACAAAGCGCCTGCGCGCTCCGATTTTCGGGGCTATTATACCGCAGGAGGTCGTTAATTTGGTGTTAAAAAACGAACGGCACAAAAGCGGCACAAAAGGGCTTGCAAAGCGGAAAAAACATGGTATAATGAACGTGGAAAGTAAACAAGGCGGGTCGGTCCGCCCGGTTTTGAACGGAAGCCGGAAGCGGAATGGGGTGCGAAGCCCCGCGAGTGGGTCACTGTGATGCGCGCATGCCGCGCTAAGTCAGATACGTAAGGACCAGACCTGTGCTCCTGCCGTCACCGGGAGTCGATGGACGAATGTTTGTCCGCACGGCTGGTGGCTGTGCGGACTTTTTATCTGGCGCTGCGCTCCATTTTCCCCCGGAGCCTGCCGCCGCTTGGAAAGCTGCACACCCCATGTGCTTTCCGGGCAGCGTGCGCAGATCCCCCTCTGCAAACGCCTGTCAGCAACACAATACCCCTCCGGCGTCGGGAACCGCCGGAGGGGTATTTGTCTGTTTTGCCGGCTGCCGCGCCTCACGGCAGGTCCATATCCGGGATGGAGATGTTGTCGGTGCCGTGGGCCTCAAATTCGGCGATGTAGTCGTCCATGCGGGAGACGAGCGCCTCGTAATTGTCGTTGGAGACGGGCTGATAGTCCATGTCGCGCCGGGCCAGCTCCTCGGCCAGGATCTCGTAGAACACAGTGTCCTCATAATCCATGATGGCCTCGTGGATGCCTCCGTCGGAGAAGGCGCGCGAGGGAACGTCCGTGCCCTCATACCGCTCGACGAGCGCGTCCATGCCGTTGCCGCGGCAAAGGGCGAAGAGCTTCGATTCCAAATCATCATAATCTGCGAAGCGGTCGTCGCCGCGGGTCGAGTTGAGGATCCAGTTACCGATATAGACCATATCCAGAAGCCGGCGGAACTCTTTTTTTGATAGATCGATCTGCATACCAAAGCCTCCTCTGCGATAACGCTCTAAACATTATATACAGGTCGGATGGAATTTTCCACTGTTATTTTTTACAGCCTTTGAATCCCAGGGACGTTCAAAAACAGAAATTTGCCTTCATTTCGAGATGCTCCGGCTGTTTTGCCTGTTTGTACAGAAAAAACTATCCATGGTGCAAATATGAAAGTTCAGGAAAAAGAGACGGGCCAGATGGTTGAAAGCTGACAGATATTGTGATAAAATAAACTTGCCACACAATTTGAATAGTCTATCCTGCAGGGGAGCATCTTAGCAAAAGGTGCTTTCCCTTGTTCTCATACCCTGTAGGATGGATTGAGATTGTGTGGCAACAATGAG
>DJQK01000093.1:0-415 GCA_002437575.1 Clostridiales bacterium UBA6388
ATCGTAAAGCCCATGCCGCTTCTATCGTCTCCGCCGGTGGAGAACATGGGCGTTCTCGCCTGCGCGATATCGCAAATGCCGCAGCCCTTGTCCTTGACGAGAATGTCCAGCACATTTCCGGGCAGGATCCGGCATTTGAGCGCGATCTGGCCGATGCGGTCGCGGTAGGCGTGGACGATGCAGTTGGTCACGGCCTCGGAGACCGCGGTCTTGATATCGCCGAGCTCGTCTAACGTCGGGTCCAGCTGCGCGGCAAAGGCCGCGACGGCGCTTCTGGCAAAGGCTTCGTTTTTGGAGTAGCTCGGAAAGCGCAGCTCCATCTGATTTTCACACTTCATGTGCAAGACTCCTTTCTTCAATGACCACAATGCGCTCCATTCCGGAGGCCTTCAACACCTTCATCGGCTGCGGCGGC
>DJQK01000093.1:522-855 GCA_002437575.1 Clostridiales bacterium UBA6388
TGGCGATGCCGCTCGAGTCCATGAACGTCACGTCGCGAAAATCGAGCACGCAGAGCATCGGAAGATAGATGTCGATCTTGTTTCCGATCACGCGCATGGTATCCTTTGCGCTGTGGTGGTCGATATCGCCCTTGAGCGCGATGGTCAGGCGTTTATCCTGCAAAAAACTTGTCATATTCATCTGCATCACTCCAAGCATAAAAAATGGACACGCACGGAATGCTCCATGCGTGTCCATTGTACAATGTTTTTCGCGCGGGTTTGGTCGAAGGAAAGACTTCCTTACTTCTTCAGCCGCTTTTCGCTTTCGATCAGCTGGGCCAGAAGCGCCTG
>DJQK01000093.1:976-3543 GCA_002437575.1 Clostridiales bacterium UBA6388
TTCAAACATCGCGATCTGCTTGCGGCAGTTTTCCTTCTCCTTCGCAATTCTCGCAAGCTCCTTTTCAAAGTCCACAAGCTCGGCAAGGGGCATAAAGAGCCTCGCTGCGTGCGTCGTGACCTCGACGAGACCGTCGTCACCGGCTGCCTTGTCTGCCGCTTCCATGCCGCAGACCTTCACATCCTCCGCACCGGCCAGCCGCAGGAAGAACGCCTTTCCGGCCTCAAAAATTTCCGGCTGGGCCGCCGCAATGGTGAGGTTGACCTTTTTGCTCATCGGAACGTTCATTTCGGCCCTGCGTGCGCGAAGAGCGGTGATGGCCTCGATGATTTTCTCCATGCCGGCCTCTTCGGCGGTGAAGCTGAACGCCTCGTTGTAGACCGGCCATTCGGCGGAAATGAGGAACCTGCCCGCGTGCGGGATGGCCTGCCAGATNNCGTGCGGCAGCGCCTGCCAGATCTCCTCGGTGATGAACGGCATGAACGGATGCAGAAGCCGTAAGATCTGGTCGAGCACGTACACAAGGACCTTCTGCGCGGCCAGCTTGCTCGTTTCGTTTTCGCTGTAAAGCCGCGTTTTCGTCAGCTCAATGTACCAGTCGCAGTAGGTGTCCCAGATGAAATCGTACACCTTGCTCGACGCGACGCCGATCTCATACGCGTCGAGGTTCGCCGTGACCTCGGCAATCAGCGTGTTGAGCTTCGACAAAACCCACTTGTCTTCCAGCTCGAGGTCCTCCATCGCCGGAAGGCCGGGCCCGTCGATCGTGAGGTTCATGAGCACGTACCGGCTGGCGTTCCAGATCTTGTTGGCGAAATTGCGCATCGCCTCGCACTTTTCGACGTAGAAGCGCATATCGTTGCCGGGCGAGTTGCCGGTAATGAGGTTGAAGCGCAGCGCGTCCGCGCCGTACTTTTCAGCCATTTCCAGAGGATCGATGCCGTTGCCGAGCGATTTGGACATTTTGCGGCCCTTGTCATCGCGCACCAGACCGTGGATAAAGACGGTCTTGAACGGCTCTTTTTTCATCTGCTCCATGCCGGAGACGACCATGCGCGCCACCCAGAAGAAGATGATATCATAGCCCGTGACCATATCGGTCGTTGGGTACCAGTATTTGAGATCTTCCGAATCAAGGTCGGGCCAGCCGAGCGTGGAGAACGGCCACAGGCCGGATGAGAACCATGTGTCCAGCACGTCCTCATCGCGCGTGAGTTTCGTGCAGCCGCACGTTTCGCACTTCGTCGGGTCTTCGCGGCTCACGTTAATATGCCCGCACTCGTCGCAGTACCACGCGGGGATCTGATGGCCCCACCAGAGCTGACGCGAGATGCACCAGTCGTGGACGTTTTCCATCCAGTTGAGATACGTTTTCGAGAAGCGCTCGGGAACGAATTTGATCGTGCCGTCCTTGACGACGCGAATGGCTTCTACGGCCAGCGGCTTCATTTTGACGAACCACTGCGCGGAAATGAGCGGCTCGACATCATTGTGGCAGCGGTAGCAGGTGCCGACATTATGAGAGTACGGCTCGGTCTTGACGAGATAGCCTTCTGCCTCTAAGTCTGCCACGATCGCCTTGCGGCACTCGTAGCGGTCCATTCCCTGATATTTTCCGCCGTTTTCGTTGACGGTGCCGTCGTCGTTGAGAACGCGGATGACCTCCAGGTTATGCCGCAGGCCGACCTCAAAGTCGTTGGGGTCGTGCGCCGGGGTCATCTTGACCGCGCCGGTGCCGAAGCCGATCTCGCAGTACTCATCGCCCACGATCGGAATTTCGCGGTTCATGATGGGAAGGATGCAGGTCTTGCCGATGAGGTGCTTGAACTTTTCATCCTCCGGGTTGACCGCGACGCCCGTATCGCCCATCATCGTCTCCGGCCGCGTGGTTGCAACGACGATATCGCCCGAGCCGTCGGAGAGCGGATAGCGGATATACCACAGATGGCCGGGCTTGTCGATGTACTCGACCTCCGCGTCAGACAGCGCCGTCAGGCAGTGCGGGCACCAGTTGATGATGCGGCTTCCCTTGTAAATGAGGCCCTTTTCATACATCTCGCAGAACGCTTCACGCACGGCCTTCGAGCAGCCCTCGTCCATCGTGAACCGGCTTCTCGACCAGTCGCAGCTGACGCCGAGCTTTTTCTGCTGCTGGACGATGCGGCTGCCGTACTTTTCCTTCCATGCCCAGACGCGCTCTAAAAACTTTTCTCTTCCGAGATCGTATCTCGTCTTGCCTTCGTTGACGCGCAGCTCCTCTTCGACCTTGATCTGCGTGGCGATGCCCGCGTGGTCCGTGCCGGGAAGCCAGAGGGCGCTGTAGCCCTGCATCCGTCTGTAGCGGGTCAGGATATCCTGAAGCGTTGCGTCCAGCGCGTGGCCCATGTGCAGCTGTCCCGTGACGTTGGGCGGCGGCATGACGATGGAGTAGGGCTTTTTGTCGGGGTCGGGGGTCGCCTTGAAGCAGTCGTTTTCCATCCACATCTCGTAGATGGCGCTTTCGACCAGCTTCGGCTCATATTGCTTGGGCAGTTCTTTCATTGGTTTTCTCCTGTTACAATATATTT
>DJQK01000089.1:0-696 GCA_002437575.1 Clostridiales bacterium UBA6388
GCTGGCTGTGTTGCCAACGCTCTGATTGACCGCCTGGAGTCTGTCCTCTTTGTGGGAATGTCCGATGTAGTCAACCGTATGCAGGGTAACTTCGGCTCGGACCGCGACCATTACATGAAATCGCTTATGCGTCCCGAGCTTCTCATTCTGGATGATTTGGGGGCAGAGCGCAGCACCAGCTTTGGCAAGGAGCGAGTATTCGATGTGGTTGACAAGCGGCTGCTGACCGGCAAACCCATGATCGTCACCACGAATATCCCGCTTTCCGTTATGAAGCAAGCTACCGATTTGGATGACCGCCGCATTTTTGACCGCATCTTGGAAGTCTGCGTCCCCATCATGTTCGATGGAGACAGCTTCCGCAAAAGCACCGCTGCCGACAATCTGAAAAAGGCGGCTCGATTGCTCGGCTGATAAACCCAAGAAAGGAGCTTTTACATGGAAAATTGCATCGGCACCGTTCCGATTCATCTGAAAATGACGCTGACCACCAAAGAGGCGGCAGAATACAGCAATATCGGCATCAACAAAATTGACAGTATGCTGAGAACGCCCAACTGTCCGTTCGTGCTTTTCGTCGGCACAAAGAAGCTGGTTAAGCGAAAGGAATTTGAACAGTTCATCAGCGAGAAGCTGGTGATATAAGAGGTTCCGAAAAATTTACAAATAGGCGAAGAGTTTTTTCACACAACGGCT
>DJQK01000089.1:784-1188 GCA_002437575.1 Clostridiales bacterium UBA6388
AAAGGCAAAGAATGTGGTAAGGGTATCTGCCAGAGAAAGGACGGTTTATATTACGCACGGTTCGTAGATAAAACAGGAAAGCGGCATGAGAAGTATCTTCCGACGCTCCCCGAAGCTCGCAACTGGATTGAAGAATCAAAATACGCCGACGCGCACGAGGATGTTTTCGTAGCCACCGATACGACGGTGGATCAATGGTTTGATTTCTGGATCGAGAATATTGTAGGCGATTTAGCCCCTAATACGCTCCGCAATTATCGGGAACGGTATGTTCACAATATTCAGCCGGTCATGGGCAAGATGATGATTGCCAATGTCAAGCCGATGCACTGCAAAAAGGTGTTCATTCAGATGGATGCTGACTATGCGGGTTCCACCATCCGTCAAGCCTATATCACAATGGG
>DJQK01000089.1:1201-11615 GCA_002437575.1 Clostridiales bacterium UBA6388
TGTTCAAGGCTGCGAAGATGAATGACCTGATTGCCAAGCACCCAATGGACGGTGTGCGGTTTACAAAGCCGGTTCGTGCAACAGACGATATTAAGGAACCTCTGATCAAATCCCCGACCGCGGACGACGGATCTTTTCCGCCAATTCTGCGGTTCGAAAAACGAGAAATACATACAGTATTCCTCCGTTTTCCAAACCTTGACTTGACGAAAAATCTCTCGCCGTCCACAGCCGCTGATTTAATCAGAGCTTCCCTAAGCGCTGTTTTCAGATACACACCAGAGTGCAGCTTGCTGTTCATATCTTTACGAAGGTAAAGAGCAGCACCCTGACCTGCGAAGATTTTGCCGCGTTTCTTGCGGCGCACGGCATTACGGAGCTTTACATTGCCGGAGCGGACGCCGCAGCCTGCATCAAATCCACCTGCTTTAATCTGCGCAAAAAACGGCCATAGCGTCCATGTGCTCTCGGACTGCATCGCGTTACGACAAAAAGAAGCTGCCGGAGCTGCTTTCATAAGCTGCTCCACGCGGCGCGTTCGGCCTACCACAAATGGGCTTCCGGCAAGCTGCGACGGTGGATTGTGGAAAATGAGCAGCTTGCGGATACGATCGAGAAGATCCATTACAACACGAGGCGTGTCCAGCGCAGTCCGGGCGTCCTGACGCCGATGGAAAAGCACGCGCGTTGCCTCGCCGCATAAAAAGCGGCCAGCAGCGCTTGGCTGCCGGCCGGAAAAACTTTATATTTTTTCACTGTCCTCTTGACGGGATGCGGTTCATGCAGGGCTGCTTTTGGATATTCAGTAGTCCGTTTTTTCGCCGGATGGAATGCGCGTGATATCGTACGGCACGGTCTGGTAGACGAAGTAGTTGAGCCAGTTGCCGTAAAGCAAATGGGCGCACGAGCGCCACGTGACAAGCGGCGTTTTGCTCGGGTCATCTCCCGGGAAATAGTGCTCGGGCACGTGGATGGGCACGTTCGCCGCCACGTCGCGCAGGTACTCCTTGAGAAGCGTATCGCGGTCATACTCCGCGTGGCCGGTCAAAAAGACCTGCTTGCCGTCCGGGGTCTTGATCGCGTAGACGCCCGCCTTTTCCGATTCGGACATGATCTTGAGCTCCGGCACCTTTTCAATGTCCTCGCGCAGAACGGTCGTGTTTCTCGAGTGCGGCACCCAGAACTCGTCGTCAAAGCCGCGGAAGAGCATGAAGTTCGGCTCCTCCACCGTGTGCCGGAACACGCCGAAGAGCTTCTCGGGAAGCGCTCTTTTCGGCACGCCATAGTGGTAGTAAAGCCCCGCCTGCGCGCCCCAGCAGATGTGAAGCGTCGAGTGTACGTGCGTCTTCGACCACTCCATGATCCGGCACAGCTCGGGCCAGTAGTCAACTTCCTCAAACGGCAGGTGCTCGACCGGCGCGCCGGTGATGATGAGGCCGTCGAAATTCTGGTCTTTGACCTCGTCAAACGTTTTGTAAAACGCCAGCATATGCTCCTGCGAGGTGTTTTTGGACACGTGGCTTCTGGGCGCGACGAGCTCGAGCTCGATCTGCAGGGGGGTGTTTCCAAGCACGCGGGCAAACTGCGTCTCGGTGTCGACCTTCGTCGGCATGAGGTTCAGAAGCAGGATATGAAGCGGCCGGATGTGCTGCGTGACGGCGCGGGTCTCGGTCATCACGAAGATGTTTTCCCGCCGGAGCGTCTGTGTGGCGGGCAGCTGGTTGGGAATTTTGATTGGCATCAGCGAATGGCCTCCAGCGCACCCGAAATATCGGCGATCAGATCTTCCTTGTTTTCAAGCCCGCACGAGAGCCGAATGAGGCCCGCCGGAACGCCCGCGGCCTTGAGCTGCTCGTCTGTCATCTGCCGATGCGTGGTAGAAGCCGGGCTCAGGCAGCAGGTGTGTGCGTCTGCTACGTGCGTCTCAATGGCCGCCAGCTTCAGCTCCCGCATGAACGCGCCCGCCGCCTCGCGTCCGCCCTTGAGTTCAAAACAAACGACGCCGCAAGAGCCGTGCGGCAGATATTTCTGTGCGGTCTTGTAATAGGGGTCCGTCGGAAGGCCGCAGTAGTGGACGGTCTCGACCTTCGGGTGCCTAGCTAAGAATTCTGCCACCGCCTGCGCGTTTTCGCAGTGCCGCGGCATCCGCACATGAAGGCTCTCGAGGCCCAGATTCAGATAAAACGCGCTCTGCGGCGACTGCATCGAGCCAAAGTCCCGCATCAGCTGCGCGGTGCACTTGGTGATGAACGCGCCGCCGTTTCCGAACTTTTCGGCATAGGTCACGCCGTGATAGCTCTCGTCCGGCGTGCAAAGGCCGGGGAATTTTTCCTTGTGCGCCATCCAGTCGAAGTGTCCGCCGTCGACGATCGCGCCGCCGAGCGCCGCCGCATGGCCGTCCATGTACTTGGTCGTCGAATGCGTGACGATATCCGCGCCCCACTCCAGAGGGCGGCAGTTGATGGGCGTTGCGAACGTATTGTCGACAATGAGCGGCACGCCGTGACGGTGCGCGGCAGCTGCAAAGCGCTCGATATCCAGAACCGTCAGCGCCGGATTTGCGATCGTCTCGCCGAAAACGGCCTTTGTGTTGGGCCGGAACGCGGCCTCTAATTCCTCTTCCGAGCAGTCGGGCGCAACGAACGTGGCCTGCACGCCCATTTTCGCCATCGTGACGGAAATGAGGTTAAAAGTGCCGCCGTAAATGCTCGACGAGGCGACGATATGATCGCCGTTGGACGCCAGGTTAAAAAGAGCAAAGAAGTTTGCCGCCTGGCCCGAGCTTGTCAGCATCGCCGCCGTGCCGCCCTCGAGGGTGCAGATCTTCGATGCGACCATGTCGCAGGTCGGATTTTGCAGCCGCGAGTAAAAATAGCCCTCGGCCTCGAGGTCAAAGAGCTTTCCCATCGCCTCGCAGGTGTCGTATTGGAACGTCGTCGACTGGATGATCGGGATCTGCCGCGGGTCTCCCGAGCCGGGGGTATAGCCCGCCTGGACGCAGTTGGTCTCGATGTGCTTTTGGATCTCGCGCATGGTTCTTTCCCCTTTCACTTATGGAAGCAGCGGTAAAATTTCCGCCATGGTTTCAAACAGCCTGTCCGCGCCGCACGCCCGCAGAACCTCGCGCGGCCGGTAGCCCCACGCAGCCCCTGCGGCAAAAAAGCCCATGGTCTTCGCAAAGGCCATGTCCGTATCGCCGTCTCCGAGATAGAAGACCTCGTCCGGCCTGCACGAGAGCTTTTCGAGCAGCAGGTATCCCGCGTCCGGCGCGGGCTTTAAGGGCCTTACGCCGTTGTTGCCCCAGACGACACGAAACGGCGCGTCCGGGAAATAGGCGTCGATGATCCTCTTCGCGGTGCTTTCGGTCTTATTCGACAAAACGGCGAGCATATAGCCCCGGTTTTGAAGCTCCGCGACCGTTTCTCTTACGCCCGGAAAAAACTTCGTGTGCTCGGCGCAGTGCTCCGGGTAATACGACAGATAAAAGCGCAGCACGCTTTGGATCGTCTCGTCCTGCGTCCCCTCCGGAACGGCGCGGGCAATGAGCTTCGGAATGCCGTTTCCGATGAACGTGCGGTATTCCTCGAGCGAGTGGCCCGGAAGGCCGAACTGCCGCAGCGCCTCGTTTGCGCACGCGCCGAGATCAAATAGCGTGTCCAGAAGCGTCCCGTCAAGATCAAAGACGGCGGCGCGAAATTGTTTTTCCATTTATGTTTCCTCCGGTCGACCGTGGTCCTTCCTGCCGAGTGACTGCGAAACGGCCTTCACGATGCGGGCAATGGCCGCGCTCAGAACTGCGTTGACGCCGAGCTCGACGAGGAAATTGACGCCGATCATGATGACAAAGAAGTAGTAGACGATATCCGTTCCGCCCGCGAAGTCCTGCAAAATGGGCTTGAAAACCGTCAGCATTCCCGCGGCAAAAACGCCGGTGTTGACGATGGGGGCGCAGATCGCGCTGACAATGCAGCCGAGCGTCTGTCGCTTTTCGAGCGCCTTATACACAAGCCCCGCGGCCCAGCCGCACAGCACGGCCTTTCCGACGCACACAACGACCAGCCAAAAAGGATTCGCCGCCCACAGCAGGTTCGTAAAATAGTCCGCGCCCGTGATGCCCGCGATCAGGCACACGACGCCAAAGACGCCTCCCAGCAGCGCACCCGCGCCGGGCCCAAATATGATCGCGCCCACGACAATGGGGACCAATGTCAGGGAGATCGGAACCGGCCCGATCTTGATCCCGGTGGCGACGGTTTGCAGCACAACGACGAGCGCGGCCAGAAGCGCCAGCGACGTCAGACGGACAACGGATGCATGATTTTTGTTTTTCATAAGTACCTCCAGCTCTCGCTCCGGCACATTCGTCCGGATGCAATGCCTCAATTTGTTTGCGGCCGCATCGGTCAGCCTCAGCCTGCCGCATGGGAAAATGACACAAAACGCGAAATTTCAGAAATTATGGGATCTCTTCCTCGACGGGCGGATCGTAAGCCTCTTCGGGAATTACCGTCTGGCCGGACTGCATGGCCTGCCACTGCTCTTTCGTGATCAGCAGCTGCCGCGGCTTCGAGCCCTCAAAATGGCCGACGATGCCGCGCTCTTCCATCTCGTCCATGATACGCGCGGCTCTGGCGTAGCCGAGCTTGAGCCTTCGCTGGAGCATGGAAACGGAGGCCTGCCCGGTCTCTAAAATCACGTCGACTGCGGCCGGGAGCATCTCGTCGCCGTCATCGTCCGGGGCATCCGCTGCCACATTTGCCGAAGCCGCGTCCTTGCCCTTGCCGCTCTCGGCGGCCTTTTTGTCGATCTCAGCCATGACCTCGTCGGAGTATTCGGCGGTGTTCGAGCGTTTGATGAACGAAACGACCTCCTGCACCTCGTCGTCGGTGATGAAGCAGCCCTGCACGCGTTTGGGCTTTCCCTGCCCCAGGGGCGCATAGAGCATATCGCCCTTGCCGACCAGCTTTTCCGCGCCCGCAGTATCGAGAATGATGCGCGATTCCATCGCCGACGCGACCGCAAACGCGATCCGAGACGGAATGTTCGCCTTCATCAGGCCTGTGATGACGTCTCTTGACGGACGCTGCGTCGCGATGACCAGATGCATTCCCGCCGCACGGCCCATCTGCGCCACGCGGCAAATGGACTCTTCGACCTCCTTGGCCGCAACGAGCATCAGATCGGCCAGCTCGTCGATGACGACCACGATCTGCGGCATGGGCTCGACCTCGCCCGTGGCTCTGGCCTGCTTGTTATAAGACGCCAGATCGCGCACGCCTTCGTCCGCCATCATACGGTACCGGCGCATCATTTCCGTCACCGCCCACTGTAGTGCGCCCGCCGCCTTCTTGGGGTCGGTCACGACCGGAATGAGCAGGTGCGGAATGCCGTTGTAAATGCCAAGCTCGACCATTTTCGGGTCGACCATGATGAGCTTGACCTCCTCGGGCTTGGCCTTATACAGAAGCGAGATAATGAGCGAGTTCATGCACACCGACTTACCGGAGCCGGTCGTACCGGCAATGAGCAGGTGCGGCAGTCGTCCGATGTCGCCGATGATGCGGTTGCCGCCGATGTCCTTGCCGACGGCGAACGACACCTTGGACTTCGATTTCACAAATTCCGGCGAGTCGATGACGTCGCGTGCCAGAACGGTCGAAACGACGCGGTTCGGCACCTCGATGCCGACCACGGAAATTTTCTCCGGAATGGCCGCAATGCGCACGCCCGACGCGCCGAGCGCCAGCGCGATATCGTCCGCGAGATTCGTGACCTTTGAGAGCTTCACGCCGCGGTCCAGCTCCAGCTCATACCGCGTAACAGACGGGCCGCGCGTGACGTTGATGATGCTGGCCTCAATGCCGAAGGATTTGAGCGTATCGTTCAAGCGCTCGGCGTTCTGCCGCATTTCCTCGGTGCCGTCGTGCGCCGTGCCGGAACCGGCTTTGAGAAGCTCCACCGGCGGATACTGATACTCCGGCGGCTCTGGCGCAGCGGCAATTTCCTGCGCGATGGCAGCGGCCTCCAGATGCACGTCCGCTTTTTTGATCTTGTCTTCTGCCGGAGCCTCAATTGGCGGCAGATTTTCCGAAATCGCGGCGACCGCAGCCTCGGGCTTGGGAAGCGGCTTGTTGGCAGCACCGGCCGCGGCTAAAAATGCAGACTCCGCAGACGAAGGATCCTTCCTGGGCGCTTCGACCGGCGCTTGCGGCAGAATATCTTCCGGTTCGGAAACCGGCGCTTCGGGCTTTTTCTGATTGGGCACGACGAGCGGCGCGGGCTCCTGCCGGAGTTCACGCAAATTCAGAGGCGGCAGATGCTTCGGAAGCTCCTCCGGCGTCTGCACCGGTTCGGGCGGCGCCTCATGCTGCTGCCGGACGGCCAGAATGTCGGGGCCCTCGTCGGGGCTTTCCGCGTCCTTTTTGGCCTGTGCGCGGCTCTGCTCGACAAAAACGTCGGGGCGCATGGGGCTCTTTTTTCCCTTCTGCGTCTTTGCCTCCTGCACCGGAAGCGGCGGCTCGTCCACCGGAAGATCAAACTCCGAGGCCTTCGTGCGGCGTCTTTCCTGCTGCATTTCCGCACGCTCGATGTGCTTCTGCGCCACGTGGTTGACGATGCGCTCGGCAGGGTCTGGGTGCTCTCGCTGCGGCTCGTCATATTCGATCCGCGGCCGGTTCCGGATGGCCGTGATGATGCCGGAGACGGTCATGTTGAGGCTCGTGATGAGCTCTAAAATCAGCGCGATAAAAAGCACGATGACCGCACCGGCGCGGCTGATGATGAGCTCGAGCGTCTGCGCCAGAAGCCCCGAAACAACGCCCGCACAGCTGCCGTCCAGTCCGCCGTCCCAGAGCGTTTCGAAGATTGAAAGATCCCACTGCGCGCCGTCCTGTCCGCCGACCAGCTGCACCAAAGCCCCGATCGTCACGGCCAGCAGAATGCTGCACGTAACGCGCAGCGCGACGGGTCTTCCGTCATGCAGCAGCAAAATCAGAAAACCCATCACGAACGAAAACGGCAATATGTATAGTCCCGCGCCGATCAGGCCCTTGAAAAGCGAGATCAGCAGCGACAAAAGCGCCCCCTTGATGCCGAGGCAGCCCAGCACCGTGCACAGCGCCAGCGCCGCGCAGACGCCGGCCCCGACCTCACGCCGGATGGGCGGACGGCTCTTCGTCTTTGACCGGGCGCTTTTTGACGGCGTCTTCCGGCTGCCGGAGGTTTTTCCGGTGGTCTTCGCGCCGGAGGAACGTTTTTTCGTCTGATTTTCCGCCATAAGGCTCCATCCTTTCAGGAGATCAGGGACAAGGCCAGCGTCACAAGCCCCGCGCCCCAGCAATAGTAGCAAAAGCCGCCGAATTTTCCGCGCTGCACGACCAGCCGCAGAAAGTAAATGGCAAAATAGCCCGACACGAACGCGACCAAAACGCCCACCAGATACATGGGAAGATACGTCCACGTCACGCCGTTTACGATCGCCTTCACGAGCGATAAAAGATTTGCGCCCACGACCGCCGGAATGGACAGCAGAAACGAAAATTTCACCGCAAAATTCCGGTCAAATCCGCGCAGCATCCCCGCGCTGATCGTCGTTCCCGAGCGAGACAGCCCCGGCACGATCGCGACGGCCTGCGCAAGACCGACGATGACCGCGTCCGACACGTTGGCGCTGCGCTCGTCCTTGTTGCCATGGCCCATGCGGTCGGCAGCAAAGAGCAGAAAGCCGGTCATAACAAAGGCAAAGCCGATGAAAAACGTGTTCTGATACAGGCTCTCCACGGCATCGGATAAAAACGCCGCCGGGATCAGCGGAAGCGTCGCGATGATCAGAAAGCTCAAGAGCCTGCGCTCTTTTCGGTTCGGCTTTCCCCCGCGCGGCATTTTGCGCAAATGCACCATCCGTAAAAATTCCTTCGCCGCCTCGCGCACATCCTTCCAGAATGCGAGCACGACTGCCGCCAGCGTCCCCAGATGCAGCAGCACGTCAAAGAGCATATGGTTTTCCATGTCGCCGATGGCGAGAAAGCTTTGCAGCACCGCCAGATGGCCCGAGCTCGAGATCGGCAGAAATTCCGCCAGCCCCTGCACCAGCCCCAGCAAAACCGCGTTCCAATAGGTCATAGTTCATCCTCCGAAGGTCAAAACGGCTTTTGTCGTAAAAATCTCATACTGATTTATATTACCACACCCGGAGGAATATTTCCAGAGTTTTTACTCCGAACGGTCTTCTTTTGCCTGCGCGATCTGCTCGTGCAGACACTCCAGCGCGTCCGAAAGAGACCCAAGCTCGTCCATGAGCCCGGACTCGACGGCCTGCGCCCCATATAAGATCGTTCCGACGTCGGTCGCCATATTGCCGGTGGCCATCATGCAGCGGACAAATTTTTCTCTTGAAATGTTCGAGTTTTCGGTCACAAAATCGACGATATGGTCCTGAATTTCCTCAAAATAGTGATACGTCTGCGGCGCGCCGACAACGAGCCCCGTCATGCGCACCGGGTGCACGGTCATGCTGGCTCTGGGCGCTATAAACGCGCGTTTTGCAGACACCGCCAGCGGAATGCCGATCGAGTGCCCGCCGCCCAGGACAAGCGACACCGTCGGCTTTTTCATGCCCGCGATCATCTCCGCGATGGCAAGCCCGGCTTCAATGTCTCCGCCCACGGTGTTGAGCAGAAGCAGCAGTCCGTCAATGTCTTCTGCCTCCTCGATCGCCGCCAGAAGCGGGATGACGTGCTCGTACTTCGTCGTTTTCACCGTCTCGGGAAGCGTCTGATGGCCCTCGATCTGGCCGATGATGGTGAGGGTATAGATGTTTCCCCTGCTCGTTTTGCTCGTGCTCGCGCCAAGCTCCAGTAGCTCCTGCGCGGCCTCCGGCTGCTTTTTCTCGTCGCTCATAGGCTCTGCCTCCAAATTTCTTTTGGAAACAGGATACCCCAAAGTTAGAGAATTATGCCTGTGCGTCCTCCTGCCAGCTCTTACAGACGTCGACCCAGCCGTCGAACTTTGAGTATTTTTCAAGCTCCGGGATCGTCAATTCAATTGCGCTGCTGGCGCTGCCTGCCGCCGGGAAGACCGTCTCAAAGCGCTTGAGCGACTCGTCTAAGAAAACCTTCACGCCCTCTTTCACGGCAAACGGGCACACGCCGCCCACCGCGTGGCCGATATACTGCGGCACATCGTCGTGCGCGAGCATTTTTGCCTTCACGCCGAAGCGGTCTTTGTACTTCTTGTTATCGACCCGCGCGTCTCCGGCGGCCACGATGAGAATGCAGCTGTCCCCAACTAAAAACGACAGCGTCTTTGCGATCCGCTTCGGCTCGACGCCCGCGGCCTTCGCCGCCAATTCCACCGTCGCGCTCGACACGTCAAACTCCAGCACGCGCTTCTCCATTCCAAACTGCGCAAAATACGCTTTCACCTTCTCGATCGACATAAAAGCCGCCTCCAAAAAAAGAATCTGCCCTATTATAACAAACCCCGCCGCATCTTGCAAGTTTGCGCAAAATCGGGTATAATGGCCTCGCAAAACCGCCGAAGGAGGCGAAGGTATGAACAAAACGAACGTCATGCGTCTTTTGGACGCGGCAAAGATCCCATACGAAGCAAAAGAATACGCCTTTGACGAAAACGACCTCAGCGGTCTGCACGCCGCCGAAGGCATCGGAAGGCCCGCCGAGCAGATCTTCAAAACGCTCGTCGCGCGGGGAGACAAGCAGGGCTATCTCGTTTTCTGCATTCCCGTGTGCTGTGAGCTGGACCTGAAAAAAGCCGCGAAGGCCGCGAAGGACAAGAAGGTCGAGCTCATCCACGTCAAAGAGCTTCTGCCGCTCACGGGCTATATCCGCGGCGGATGCAGCCCCATCGGGATGAAAAAGCACTTTCCGACGTTTCTCGACGAAACGGCCATCTTGTATGACGAGATCGGCGTCTCGGCCGGGCAGCGCGGGGCGCAGGTGCTGTTAAACCCCGAAGCGCTTTGTGACTACGTCGGCGCGGAATTTGCCGATCTGACCGTATAGAAAGGAAGAACAGTATGCACTACGAATATCAGACAAAGGGCACGTGCTCGACCCGCATTTTATTTGACATCGAGGACGGCAGGCTCCACAACGTCGAGTACATCGGCGGCTGCAACGGCAATTTGCAGGGCATCGGCCGGCTCGTCGAGGGAATGCCGGTGGACGAGGTCATCAAGCGTCTTCGCGGCATCCGCTGCGGCTACAAGCCGACCTCCTGTCCCGACCAGCTGGCCACGGCGCTGGAAAAGGCCGTTTCCAAAAACGCATAATATGGGAACCGCTGATCAAATCCACGACCGCGGACGACGGATCTTTTCCGTCAATACTGCGGTTTGAAAAGCGAGAAATACACAAAGTATTCCTTCGCTTTCCAAACCTTGTCTTGACAAAAA
>DJQK01000089.1:11638-15790 GCA_002437575.1 Clostridiales bacterium UBA6388
AAAAATCTCTCGCCGTCCACAGCCGTTGATTCAATCAGCGCTTCCCCATTTTACACAAGGAGACAGAAATAGATATGAAAGAAATCATCGCCACCACCAACGCCCCCGGCGCGATCGGCCCATACTCGCAGGCAACCAAAGCCGGTTCTCTGCTCTTCGTTTCCGGCCAGCTGCCGCTTGACCCCGCAACCGGCACGATGCCGCAGGACGTGGCCGAGCAGACGAAGCAGTCGCTCACGAACGCAAAGGCGATCGTCGAGGCCGCCGGCGGCACGATGGCAGACGTCGTGAAGACCACGGTGTTCCTCGCCGACATGAACGATTTTGCCGCCATGAACGCGGTCTACGCCGGCTTCTTCCCCGAAGGCGCCTGCCCCGCGCGCTCTGCCGTCCAGGTAGCCAGACTTCCCAAGGACGCAAAGGTCGAGATCGAGCTCATCGCAAATATTTAAGCAAAAAACACTTGCCTTTTTGGGCATAAAAAAGAACCTCCCCGAAGGGAGGTTCTTTTCTATCTCTTAGTAGTTGCCGAACTCGACGGCGAAGCGGTGCAGGATCGCGGCGATCTGTGCGCGGGTCGCATAGCCCTTCGGGTCGATGCGGGAGTAGGAAACGCCGTTGATGAGGCCGTGGTAGTTGGCCCAGGCCATCGCGTCGCGTGCCCACGAGCCGATCTGGTAGTAGTCGTTGTAGTTCGAGAGGTTGGACGCGCCTCTGGTGGAGAGGTTCATGTACTCGGCATAGCGGTACAGGATCGCGGCCAGCTGCTCACGCGTGACATAGTCGTTGGGCTTGAAGGTCTTTGCATCAAAGCCGTTGACCACGCCCGCCTCGACGGCCCAGGAGACCGCCTGGTCATAGTACGCCGAAGACGAAACGTCGTTAAACTTGTTGGACCGCATTGCTCTCGGCTCGCCGGTCAGTCTCCAAAGGATGGTGACGATCTGCGCGCGGGTGGTGTTCTGGTTGGGCGCGAACTTCGTGGAAGAAATGCCCTCCATGTAGCCGTTGGCGTAGACATACGCGACGTCGGAATAGAACCAGTCGCGCTCAGAGACATCGCGGAACGGCAGGTTCCACAGACGGTAATCGTCCTCGTCCATGAACTCGATGTAAAGCGTTGCGTTCTTCGAGCCCATCTTGACGGTGAACTCGTTGCCGACATAGCTTTCGCCGCGGAACGTCCAGACGGCCACATAGCCCTTGTCGGGAGTTGCCTTGAAGGTGCGCGTGTCGTTCTTGTCGAGCGACATCGTGTAGCCGTCATAGATCTTCGTCGTGCCGCGCTTGACCGTGCCGTGCTTTTCGCCGGTGATGTCAATGGTCAGCGTGTGCGAATCGTCGTCATAATCGGGGCGGCAGCCGTCCTTGACAAACTCGACACGGAGTGTGTTTTCGTCTTTGTTCATCTTGAACGTGAAGCTTCCGCCGTAATGCCAATCACCGTCGTAGGACCAGTATGCGGTGTATCCACGGTCAGCCGTGGCGTAGATCGTGTAGGTCTCGCCGTCTCTGAGCCAGAAATATTCGTTATCGTCGACATCATCATCGTTCAGGAACTGTACAGTGCCGTGCTTTGCGCCGGTGATGTCAATATACAGCCTGTCAGAGCCATAATAATCGTCGCGTTCAAATTTGGCCGTGAGAGTCACGTTCTTAGCAGGCATTTCCAGCCCAGTAAGTTCTGCTGTCTTGGCCTGATCTCTGGAAAGGCTGATACCAGAGGCTTCCCATTTCACAAAGTGGTAACCATCGTCTGCAACAGCTTCCACCTTAAAGCTGTCTTCCACCGCAAGATACGTCCAGTCGGAATCTCTGAGGCTGCCATCCTTAAGGCGGATGCTGCCATGATCTCCTGCATTGACAGTCAGCTTGTAATCCTCATCATCATCAGGATCAGGAATAGGCTTCAGCTCGACCAACGTAATGGTCAGAGTATTCTTAGCGTCTTTATCAAGGTTCGATGCGTCAAAGGAGAAGGTCTTATCATAACCGCTTTTAGAATTATTGAGATTCCAAATGACATCAATTACTTTACCTTCATTGGCTGTAGCAGTAAGCGTTACAGTCTGATCAGTCACAGTAATCGTACTGCCGTCACGAATTACTCTATTGTTGGAATCCGTAACCTTGCCATACTCCGTGCCGTTGATCGTAACCTCGACTTTGTATTTCTTAGCCGGTTCTTCGGAAGCCTTAACAAATGTAACCTTCAACGTAACTGCGCTGTTTGCATTCGTCAATGCTACATTATTTCCATTTATAGTGACACCATTATCAGTTGTTTCCCATTTTGCAGTATACCCATCCGCAGGCTGAGCAACAAAACCATAATCGCTAAATGCTCCTATTGTCCAATCGGAAGTGTATTCTCCTAGATTTTGGCCGGTGGAGCCAGTATAAATTACTTTGCCCTTATTTCCATTACCTGCGTTTTCAACCTTCAGATCAACAGTCACCAAATGATAACTGTCATCCGCAAACGCCATGACGGTGAACATACTCACCAGCATAGCCAGCATCAGCACGATGCTTAAGAATCTTTTCGTTGTTTTCATGATTCAGTTTTCCTCCTACTAAATTCATGTTGGGGGCAGAACCCCCTTTTTCTATGGTCAGTTTAGCATCGTTTTCCGGAAAGAGCAATTACAAACAGGTTACAAATCCTTAATTTTACCTTAAATAATTCCCTGCGCATGGACCCGGCGCGCAAATTCGTCCGTCTTCGCCCCGCGCACACGCCCCGCGCGATTTCCCCTTGACGAGATTCCCGCTTCGTGGTATGATAAGGAAGCTGTCCGCCGGTGTGGTGGAATGGCAGACACAAGGGACTTAAAATCCCTCGGCGTAACAACCGTGCGGGTTCGAGCCCCGCCACCGGCACCACCGTCGCCGCGAACTGTGCAGGTTCGCGGCGATTCTTTATGCCTTTTAAGCTGGAAAACAGTCCAGAATTGCGTTTGCCGAGGATACCTTGGAGCTGTAATCCAGATGCGTGTAGATATTTGAGGTTGTGGAAATGTCGCTATGCCCCAGCCATTCCTGAATGTCTTTCAAGCTGACGCCGTTTGCATAGAGTAAACTCGCGCAGCTATGACGAAGATCGTGATACCGAATACGGCGCAGACCGGCTTTTTCCAGCGTAAGCGGAAAATTCTGCGTGATGAAGCTCGGCTTGATGCGCTCACCGATTTCATTCACATAGATATAATCCAGAAATTCTGTGCAATACGCGCTGCCGCAGACCTTGCGATGCTCTTCCTGTTCTGCCTTCAGCTCATGCAGCAGCTTTTCAAACGGTGCAACGAGCGGTAAGGTGCGGTAACTGGATTTTGTCTTGGTGCGTTCCTTGTCTACAACGGTCTGCTTGCCGTCAATGTTCACCTCCGTTACGGTATGCTTGATCGTCAGCGTTTTCCGCTCATAATCAATCGCATCCCAACGCAGACCGACAGCCTCGCTGCGCCGTAAACCGTAGAACGCGCCGAGAATCACAGCAAGCTCAATCGGCTTTCCCTTCACGGCGGCAAACAGCGTTTCAAGCTCCTGTTCATTGTAAAAAGAAGCGACGTATTTCTGCTTGCGCGGGCGCTCCACACGGTCTGCCGGGTTGTAGTTGATAAGACCGATCTTGACGGCATATTGCAGAGATTTCCGGATATTCGCATGACGATGAATGACCGTGTTTGCCGTGACTTTCTCTGTATTCAGCGAATACTGGTAGTAGTCCTGAATATCCTTTGGCGTCAGGTCTTTCAGCAAAATCCGTTTATCCTCGAAATACGGAACGATCTTATGCTTGATGACCATGCAATAAGAAGAATAAGTTGTCGTTTCTACGCTGTTTTTCATCATTTCCAGCCACTCAAGAATAAAGTCCGTAAAAAGAAGCTCGTCTGGTTTTGCTTTTTCCAACGGTGCGACCGTAACAACCGGTGGCACGAATGTCTGCCGCGCATCCATCAGCATGGCCTCCGCTTTTCGCTTGTTGCCTTTGACCGGTAAACCGGTACTGATGGATTTTGTTTTTCGCTTGCCGTCGCCGTCTTTATAGCTGAGAATAATTTGGTATAAACCGTTTTGTTCGCGCAGATGTCCTGCTACCATAAAAACACCCTCCTTTGGTGTAGCCGTATCCACCTGCCATTGACA
>DJQK01000089.1:15858-17542 GCA_002437575.1 Clostridiales bacterium UBA6388
CAGAATGTGCAGCTTCGGAATTTTGTATGTGCGACCAACCTTGAAGTGCATGATTTTATTTTCCTGTAAAAGCCGGTAGCCTGTCTTTGTACTGATTCCGAGCATCTGGCTCATCTGTTCAACATCGACAACATCGGGAAATTCTTTGAACATCACACGGTAGGCATCTCTTGCTGAAAGCGCCATATTCCATCCTCCCTTCTATCAAGATCACAACAATAGGCTGACAGAGATCAGCCCTGCACAAAAACCAAAGGTGCAGCGTATTCCGTCAGCCCATGACTTCTGATCTTGATTGGATGCAGCTATCCACGACGGGGCGATTTTTTACCGCGGTTTTTGTGCCGCTTCTTCCCGCGCCGGTCTGATTTGCTGCGTCTTTTTTCCTCGCGTGCAATGTTGCGCAAGGCGAGGAAAGCCGTCATGTCCAGACAGCCAGAGCTGTTATACATATCTCTCGATGCCATGTTCTTTCCTCTTTTGTATCATGCGGAGGCGGCGTTTCGCTGCCTCCGCGGTGTCTTTTCATGTGTTCTCATCCAGACTGCCTTACGTTTTCGGCACTCGCGTTACGCCTGCAATTTACTTATGCAGCCTTTCACCGGTTTGCCTGCGACGGTCGTTAGCACGCTCGGACGGACGGTGGGGAGTATCTGCCTCTGCCAGACCCATACAGCCCGGCGGCGAAGCCGGGCTGTTCGGCAAAAGCCGGTGAGCAATGACAGAAGTGATGTTGTCTGATAGAGTATTCTGTTTTCAAGCTGCACACGCGCCGCCGGGCTTAAACTGTTACCGGGTCTGGCGCAGGAGCGCACTTTGATAAAGATGCCCTCACCATGTAGGCACTGAAAACGGGCAAATGTAAGGAACCGCGCTAAACTTTTTTCAGGATTTTTTTGATACGCTGGATTTTGTCGTTGATGGACTGCCTTGTGACCCCGCGCAGTCTGGCGACCTCTGCCTTTGTCAGACCGTCCATGACGATCTGCGTCAGAAGCTCCCTGTCGTCCTCGGACAGCTTTTTCAGCCGCCCCGCAAGTTCGCCATCGTCCAACGATTCGATCCAATCGTATCTGCCGCGAAGATCGGTGTCGGTCATCTCGGTCGTGAGCTGCGAAAATTTCCGATGCAGAACGCTCGCCGGTTCCTCCGGGAGCGGCTGCGTCCGGTTCTCAAACGAACGCTGGCGGCAGAAGACCGCCCAATCGTATTGATACAGCTCCCTGATCGCCTCGGCGCTCATGCCCTCGGCCTGATACCACGCGGAAAGCCTTTCCCATTCCGCGTCAAACTTCTGTTTTTCACGAGCATAGTGAAAGCCCATGTTTTGTCCTCCGTTCTTTGAATTTTGGAAAAACCAAAACTCAAACCGGAGGACCGCGGCAGTGCGGGATGCTCCAAAAAGTGCATAAAAAAGCGCCCGGAACCCTATGGTTCCGAGCGCTCAGACGCAGTATGCACGTTACAGCCGCAGACGGACCGCAGCCCGGTCGCGGCAGCGCATGGCTGTCACGCCGATCAATGGAAAAAGAAACCCGCCGCTCCTTGCTGACCGTTTTATGGCCGGCAGGAGCGGCGGCTTGCATACCCCGCTGCATCTGCAATCACCCGTCTGACCAGAATTACCGGAATTACATTCCAGTAAATACATGGTAGCAGGTGACTGCCCTCGGCTGCGCCCTCG
>DJQK01000121.1:0-210 GCA_002437575.1 Clostridiales bacterium UBA6388
CCTCCTGCGCGATCTGCCAGGACGCGGGCGTTTTGAGATAGAAATCCGCCGCCTGGTGCATTCCGTTGAGCTCGACGATGACGCGCTCGGCGTGGTACTTTTTGCGGAGCGACTCCAGCTTTTCCTCGCTGAGGCCGTCGTAGTCCATCATCTCGATGTAGACGTTTTTAGACGGATAGGCCGAGATATCGTACTCCTCCTCGCCCTCTT
>DJQK01000121.1:392-1307 GCA_002437575.1 Clostridiales bacterium UBA6388
CCGCCTTTGGCGTAACCAATTTTGTGATTTTGAAAAATCACAAAATTCCGTCTCATAAGGATCTTCATATGAAAAACATCCATTCTTTGAATGAACGTTTTTCATTGAATATCCGTATTATTCGCCGAAGAGGCTGGCGATGGCGCTCTCGTTCAGCCTCGAGCCGATGACGCACACGCGTCCCGTGATCATCGCGCCGCCTGCGCGGATATCGCTCTCGCCGGGAACATAGTCAAAGTGGATCCAGCTGTCGGAATCGTTTGAGGCCACATAGCCCTTCGCGCGAAGCACGATGCCGTATTCCTCGGCGTTTTCGAGCTGCTTCAAAATGCCCTCGATCTGTTCTGTTGTGAACTTTTTGTGCGTCTCCATGCCCCAGCTGACGAAGACCTCGTCCGCGTCGTGGCCGTGGTGGTGGTGATGATGGTGGTGCTCGTGTTCGTCTTCGTCCTCGTCATGGTGATGGTGGCAGGAGCACTCCGGATCGTCGCACTCGTCATCATCGTCATCGTGATGATGGTGGTGATGATGCTCGTGCTCGTCTTCGTCATCGTCGTCATCGTCGTGATGGTGGTGGTGATGCTCGTGCTCGTCTTCGTCATCGTCGTCATCGTCGTGATGGTGGTGGCAGGAGCACTCCGGATCGTCGCACTCGTCGTCATCGTCGTGGTCATGGTGATGGTGCTCGTGCGCCTCTTTTTCAAGCTCCTCGAGCTCGAGCGCAATGGACGTCTTCTGCTCCATCGCGGCCATGAGCTGCTCGCCGGTCAGCTGGTCCCACGGGGTCGTGACGAGGACGGCGTTGGGGTTGTGTTCACGGATGAGCTTCACGCACTCGTCGAGCTTCTTGTCGCTGACATTCTGCGTGCGCGAGAGAATGATGGTGTTGGCGGTCTCGATCTGGTTGTTGTAGAA
>DJQK01000121.1:1351-1502 GCA_002437575.1 Clostridiales bacterium UBA6388
TGTTGTAGAACTCGCCGAAGTTTTTCATATACATTTTGCACTTCGAAGCGTCGGCAACAGTGACGAGATTGCCGAGGGTGACATCGTCGGTCGTGACCTTGCGCACGGCGGCAATGACGTCGGAGAGCTTACCGACGCCGGACGGCTCGAT
>DJQK01000121.1:1579-13905 GCA_002437575.1 Clostridiales bacterium UBA6388
GAGCAGCAGATGCAGCCGGAGTTCATCTCGGTGATGTTGATGCCGGCCTCCTGCAAAAATCCTCCGTCGATGCCGATCTCGCCGAACTCGTTTTCGATCAGGACGAGCTTCTGGCCGTGGTAGGCTTCCTGGATCATCTTCTTGATGAGCGTGGTTTTGCCTGCGCCGAGAAAACCGGAGTAAATATCAATTTTTGTCATAAAAAACACCTTCTGTTTTTGTTTGTTTCCATGTTTCAGTATAGCACTTGTGTCAAGTGGCGGCAAGCATTTTTCCGGGCAGGTTTTCAAATTCCGGCGAAAAGCGATTGACAAACGGCTGGCGATATGGTAAGATAATACCCGGCTTTAGGGCCGGTATTCGGAGAGATGTCCGAGCGGTTTAAGGAGCTGGTCTTGAAAACCAGTGACACAGCAATGTGCCGTGGGTTCGAATCCCACTCTCTCCGCCACTTCTTTCCTCCATATTGTCTCAGAAGTTCGACCTGCGGAAGTACCCAAGAGGCCGAAGGGGCTCCCCTGCTAAGGGAGTAGTCGTCTAAAAAGCGAGCGAGAGTTCGAATCTCTCCTTCCGCGCCAAAGTACCGATTTTAGCTTAAAATTAGCTAGAATCGGTACTTTTTTGCTCTGAATGGTCTTGATTTTTCTCAGCACAGAATCATACACCCTCCGGTTCACAAGCGAAAGCGTATCCATGAGCTCATCCACGACCGCCCAGGCCTTTTCCGGGGCTTTCCCGGCTGCCGCAAGCAAAAACTCGCTGTCCCCATACTCGCCCACGGTCGCCGGCTCCACGGCCGCAGTGGCCGGAGCGCCGGAATAGTAGCCCACATCCCTACCGCCGCCCCGCTTTTCTTCCTGCATTTTGGCGCATATCACATAGAGGTCTGCCAGCTTGGCATAATTGGGATAGCCGGATAAACGGCAAGTCCGTCGGTGCGCGCTGCGCAGCTGCACGTTTGCGGCCGCGCGCAGCGGCCAGGCGATCGAAGCCGTCTTCGAGAAAATTCCCGCCTTACCCGGCGTTCCCGCCGGCTTGTACTACGCAGGAGCCGTCGGCCGGGCGCTTGAAAATGAGACCACCGAAGGACCTTCCGACACCCACTTCTCTCCCGACGCACCCTGCGCCAGAGTGCAGATCGTAACGCTTCTTTACAGGACCATGCCTTAATTTTTTGACAAGAGGTCTGACCGGTCTTCCGGCCGGGCCTCTTTTTTTGCACCTGTATGCGGCTTTTGCTTCGGTTTTTTTGCTTTCGACGGACGAACCTGAATTTTTTTGTGGATTCTCCCGTTTTTTCCAAATTGCACAAAAAATAGTTGACAGGCAGCCGCTTTTTATATTATAGTAGACAAGTAAAAAACCACCTGTGCGGCAAAGCGCATCTCTTTGACGCGGCAAGTGCATATCGCCGGATGAAACGGTCAGGAGAGCGCACACAGCGTTGGTGTGCCACCGAAGGGGCTCGCGCATGAACTCTCAGGTAAACGAACTGATCGTGGACGGAACTCTGGAGAGCCGCCTTGCCGCGGCACCGAAGAAGCAATCCCTCCCGGGAGAATCTTTCAGGTCCTTTAACAGAGTGCGCCTTACGTTGGCGCGCTCTGTTTTCTTTCTTTTTGAAAAAAAACGGCCTGCCCGCCGCGCATCAACGCAAGTACTTTTCCCCTCGCAGTCAGGAACACAAGAGAAACCTTACCTGTTACCAACGCAGAAATCTTGTCAATCTAAGGAGGAAACTATGAGCGAACTGAAACGGACGATCCTTTACCAGGCGCATCTCGACGCAGGCGCCACGATGGTCGACTTCGGCGGCTGGGATATGCCCATCCAGTACCCCGAGGGCATCATCGCCGAGCATCTGTACTGCCGCCGCCACTGCGGCATCTTTGACGTGTCCCACATGGGCCGCATCGACGTCGAAGGCCCCGACCAGGTGGCATTTTTGCAGCACGTTCTGTCCAGCAACGTTCTGGCGCTGGACCTCAACCAGGCGCAGTACTGCATCATCCCCGATGAAAACGGCTACGCCATCGACGACGCATACCTCTACCGCTTTGAGCAGGGCAAGTACTTCCTCGTCATCAACGCCGGCAACATCGACAAGGACTGGGCGCATCTGACGAAGCAGGCGGAAAAGTTCGACGTCAAGCTGACGAACGTTTCGAGCAAATACGCGGCCATCGCCGTGCAGGGCCCCGAGTCCAAGAAGATCCTCATGACGCTCTCCGGCGGCAAACAGCTGACCCCCGAAAACGTCAAAAACGCGCTCAATACGCTCACCATGGAAGGTAAGCCCGTTCGCATCGCGAAGACCGGCTACACCGGCGAGCCCATCGGCTATGAGCTGTACTGCAACAGTGAAGACGCCCGCTATTTCTGGGACCGCCTCATCGAGCTCGGCGCGAAGCCTACCGCTCTCGGCGCGCGCGACACCACGCGTATGGAAGCTTCCCTCCCGCTCTACGGCCACGAGATGGGCGAGTGCGAAATGGGCGGCGAAATTCAGATCTACGCCGTGCCGCTGGCCAAGTTCGCCGTTTCCTTTGACGAGGTCAAGGGCGACTTCATCGGCCGTGAGCCCCTCAAAAAGCAGTTCGAGGCCATGAAGAAGATCATGAACCGCGACTATTCTTCGATCGAGGACCTTCCCTACCGCATCCAGCCCATCTATCTCGAGGGCAAGGGCGTTCTGCGTAAGGGCTTCCCGATCTACTGCAAGGACGCCTGGGCCCAGGGCAAGCAGATCGGCTATGTCACCTCCGGCACCATGATCCCCTACTACAAGACCAAAGGCGAAGGCCTCGAGACCGTCTTCACCGACGAGGTCGGCAAGCGCTCGATCGGCCTTGCGTACATGGACAGCCGCATCTGCCAGGACTTCGACATTGAAATTGACATCCGCGGCCGCCGCCAGCCGGCAAAGGTCGTCGGCTACCACATCCGTCAGGACGCCGCGCCCTATGTCCGCCCGATCCTGCCCGATGTGAAGATCGAGACCTTTAAGCCCAGCAATGATCCGTATCCCGAGAAGATGAAGAACCTCGTCGCCGCCGCCAAGAAGAATCATCTCTGGCGTCAGACCGAGTGCGTCAACCTCATTCCGTCTGAAAACACGCAGTCCAGAGCCGTCCGGATGCTCTCCGCGTCCGACCCCTCCAACCGCTACGCCGAGCACAAAAAGCAGAAGGCGTTCTACGACGCAGAGATCTTCTACTATCAGGGCACGGGCTTTATCGCCTCGGTCGAGGCAATGCTCGTGGAGGAAATGAAGAAGTTCCTCGGCGCATCTCAGGTCGAGACCCGCGTCACCTCCGGCCAGATGTCCAACACCGCGGTGTTCTCTGCGATGATGGACTTCAAGAACCGCGTCGACCGCAAGCGCACCCCGCAGCGGCTCGGCTGGGTCATGAACAACCACATTGTCCGCGGCGGCCATCTGTCGGCGCAGCCCATGGGCGCGTTCCACGACTATGTCGCCATCGACCCCGTCACCGAAAAGCAGATGGTCGTCAACTTCCCGGTCTGCGAGGATAACCCCTACAAGATCGACGTTGAAAAGACGAAGGTTTTGCTTGCCCAGTATAAGCCCGAGTTCATCATCTTCGGCAAGTCCATGGTCCTTTACAAAGAGCCGGTCGCCGAGATCCGCAAGTTTGTCGACGAGCAGGGCATCCGCACCACCATCATGTACGATATGGCGCACGTTCTGGGCCTGATCGGCGATCACTTCCAGAAGCCGTTTGAAGAGGGCGCGGAGATCGTCACCGGCTCTACCCACAAGACCTTCTACGGCGCACAGCGCGGCGTCATCGGCGTTAACTACAAGCCCGAGGACCTCAAGTGGGGCCTGTGGGAGACCATTGAAACAAGAACCTTCCCGGGCAGCGTCTCGAACCACCACCTCGGCACGCTTCTCGGCCAGCTGATGGCGGCTTACGAAATGAACGCGTTCAAGGACGAGTACCAGAAGGCCGTTATCGAAAACGCGAAGCATTTTGCAAAGAGTCTGGCTGCCGAAGGCCTCGATGTCGCGGGCGATCCGGCGATGGATTACACCGAGACCCATCAGGTCATCGTCAAGGTCGGCTACGCACATGGCCCCGAGGTCGCCGAGCGTCTGGAAGAGAACAACATCATCTGCAACTACCAGGCGACGCCCGACGAAGAAGGCTTCTCCGCATCCGGCGCACTGCGCATGGGCGTGAACGAAATGACCCGCTTCGGCTTCGGCAAGGAAGACTTTGCAAAGCTGGCCCACCTGATCGCCGACTGCGTGCTGCACAACGCGAACGTCAAGGACGAGGTCAAAAAGCTCCGTGAGGCGCATCTGCAGATGCGCTACTGCTTCTCCGACAAGGAAACCGACGCGCTGCTGGCTGATTTCGCATCTGCCACCGGTATTTGATAAAAAACATAATCCCGGGCTGCTCCGGCGAGGCAGGAAACCGCTTCGCCGGGCGCTCCGGATCATGCGTTCCGTGCTTTTCCCGGCGCGGAATAGAATGTTTTCCATAAACAGCAAACGATATTAAGGAGGAACACTATTATGAACTACCCGACTGATCTGAAGTATTCCAAGACGCATGAATGGGTCAAGGAGGAAGATGGCCTGACTGTTATCGGCATTTCCGACTTTGCACAGGACTCCCTGGGCGACATCGTCTTCGTCGGCCTTCCCTCCGTCGGCGACACCGTCACCATGGGCGAAGCTCTGGGCGACGTGGAATCCGTCAAGGCTGTTTCCGACATCGTCTGCCCCGTGACCGGCGTTGTTGCCGAGGTCAACGACGATCTGGCCGACACACCCGAGAATCTGAACTCCGATCCGTACGGCGCCTGGATCATCAAGGTCAAGGACATCGCCGCCGCCGAAGAACTGCTCGATGCCGCGGCATACGAGGCGTTCTGCGCAACTGAGGAGGCGTAATATGGGCTCTTATGTTCCTACCACTGCGGCGGAACGAGAGCAAATGCTGTCTCAGATCGGCGTCAAGTCGCTCGATGATCTGTACGCGGCCGTGCCGCAGCAGATGCTTCTGAAAAACGGCTTGAATCTGCCCGAAGGTCTGAGTGAGCTCGAGGTGCGCGAAAAAGTCACCGATATGGCCGAAAAGAACAAGGTCTTCAAGACCGTTCTGCGCGGCGCCGGCAGCTATCGCCACTTCATCCCCGCCGTCGTCAAATCCATTACCTCGCGCGAGGAGCTTGTCACCTGCTACACCCCCTATCAGGCCGAGATCAGCCAGGGCGTTCTGCAGGGCACGTTTGAATTCCAGACCATGATCTGCGAGCTGACCGGCATGGACGTTGCGAATGCGTCGCACTACGACGGTGCGACCGCCGCAGCCGAGACCATCCCGATGTGCAAGGACCGCAAGCGCACCGTCGCTTACGTCTCCGAGACCACGAACCCGCAGGTCATCGAGACCATGAAGACCTACTGCTTCGCGTCCAACACGGAGCTGCACGTCATCCCCGCCAAGGACGGCAGGACCGATGCGGATGCTCTGAAGGCAGCGCTCGGCGAAAACGCCGCGTGCTTCTATGTCCAGCAGCCGAACTTCTTCGGCCAGATCGAAGACACCGCTAAGCTTGGCGAGATCACCCACGCTGCGGGCGCGAAATTCGTCATGGGCGTCAACCCCATCGCCTGCGCCCTTCTGCCCACGCCGCGTGAGGTCGGTGCGGACGTCGCGGTCGGCGACGGTCAGCCGCTTGGCCTCGATACCGCGTTCGGCGGCCCGTACCTCGGCTTCATGGCCACCACCAGCGCCATGACCCGCAAGCTCCCCGGCCGTATCGTCGGCCAGACGAAGGACGTCGACGGCAAGACCGGCTACGTTCTGACGCTTTCGGCGCGTGAGCAGCATATCCGCCGCGAAAAAGCATCGTCCAACATCTGCTCGAACCAGGCTCTGTGCGCCTTCACCGCCGGCATCTACATGACCGCGATGGGCGAAGCCGGCATGAAGCAGTGCGCAAGGCTCTGCCTTTCCAAGGCGCATTATCTTGCCTCGGAGCTTGAAAAGATCGGCTGCAAGCTGAAGTACACCGGCGAATTCTTCCACGAGTTCGTCACCGAGACGGCCTGCCCCAACTGCCGCAAGAAGATCCTCGACGCGCTGGCGGAGAAGAACATTCTCGGCGGCGCAGAAGTCGACGGCGGCATTCTGTGGTGCGTCACGGAGCTCGTCAGCAAAGAAAAGCTCGATGAAGTTGTCGCGATCGTGAAGGAGGTGCTCGGCAAATGAAACTGATTTTCCAGCAGGGCGCAGAAGGCCATTGCCTGCATCTTCTCCCCGCCTGCGACGTTCCGGAGTACAAGCTCTCCACCGAGCGCACGACTGCGCTTCGCCTGCCGCACGTGAGCGAAAATGAGCTGACGCGTCACTATACCGCCCTTTGCAAGCGCATTCACGGCGTGAACGATGGGTTCTATCCGCTCGGCTCGTGCACGATGAAGTATAACCCGAAGATCGACGAAGATATGGCCGCGCTTCCCGGCTTCACGCAGCTGCACCCCTTACAGCCCGTGGAGACCGTACAGGGCGCTCTGGAGGCGCTGCACGTGCTCGGCGCCGAGCTCGGCGAGGTCTTCGGCATGGACGCCGTCACCTTCCAGCCCGCTGCGGGCGCGCACGGTGAGTTTACGGGCGTGCTTCTCATTAAGGCGTACCACACCGACCGCGGAGACACCGCCAGAACGAAGATCATCGTTCCGGACTCTGCCCACGGCACCAACCCGGCGACGGCTGCGATGTGCGGCTATCAGGTCGTGAACATCCCCTCCGGCTCCGACGGCTGCGTCGATCTGGACGCGCTGCGCAAGGCGGTCGGCCCCGACACCGCGGGCCTCATGCTCACGAACCCCAACACCGTCGGCATTTTCGACAAGAACATTCTCGAGATCACGAAGATCGTCCACGAAGCCGGCGGCCTTTGCTACTATGACGGCGCGAACCTGAACGCGGTCATGGGCGTCGTCCGTCCGGGCGATATGGGCTTTGACTGCATCCACTCGAACCTGCACAAAACCTTTGCAACACCGCATGGCGGCGGCGGCCCCGGCGCAGGTGCGGTCGGCTGCAAGCAGTTCCTGCGCAAGTATATGCCCGGCCCGCTGGTCGTCGAGAAAGACGGCAAGTACGACTTCGAGTATCCCGAAAAGTCCATCGGCCGCGTGAAGATGTTCTACGGCAACTTTGACGTGTGCATCAAGGCGCTGACGTATGTGCTGACGCTCGGCAAGGAAGGCATCTCTGAGGCCGCAAAGAACGCCGTTCTGAACGCCAACTACATGATGGCGCGCCTGAAGAGCAAATTCGACATGGCGTACGACGAAATTTGTATGCACGAGTTCGTCATGAACCTGACGCGGCTGCACAAGCAGACCGGCGTTTCCGCGCTGGATGTGGCCAAGGGAATGCTCGATTTCGATCTGCATCCGCCCACAATGTACTTCCCGCTCATCGTCCACGAGGCGCTCATGGTCGAGCCCTGCGAGACAGAATCCAAGCAGCTCATGGAAGAGGTCTGCGACATCTACTGCAAGCTCTATGACATGGCGTACACGGATCCCGAGGCGCTGCACACCGCACCGCACAATACCCCGGTCCGCCGTCTCGACGAGGTCGGCGCAGCAAGAAACATGATCCTTCGCTACAACTTTGAGGCATGATCAAACACCTACAAGCTTTCATCGGTGCGGGCACAAACCCGCACCGAAACCTCGCAATAGAGGAATATCTGACAGACACCGTGCCGGAAGACACGCTCATCGTCTATCTCTGGCAGAATAAGCACACGGTCGTCATCGGCCGCAACCAGAACGCCTGGGCCGAATGCCGCACGGCAGAATTGGAGCGCGACGGCGGGACGCTTGCAAGGCGCCTTTCCGGCGGCGGCGCGGTGTACCACGACATGGGAAACCTCAACTTTACCTTCTCTCTTCGCACGCAGGACTATGACCTGCGCCGCCAGCAGAGCGTCATCGTCGAGGCCTGCCGCTCGCTCGGCATCCCCGCCGAAATTTCCGGCCGGAACGACATTCTGACGAACGGCTGCAAATTCTCCGGAAACTCGTTTTACAGCCACAACGGCTACTCATTCCACAACGGAACGCTGCTCATTTCCGTCGATATGGCGAACCTCGGCAAGTACCTCACGCCGTCAAAGGTGAAGCTTGAAAGCAAGGGCGTCGCGTCCGTGCGCTCGCGCGTCATCAATCTGACAGAGCTTCGCCCGGCGCTGACCATTTCCGAAATGGCCGGCGCGATGGTCAGGGCTGCGGAAACCGTCTACGGTCTGAAAGCCAAAATGCTTCACGAGGAAGACTTCGATCAGGCCGAGATCGACAAACGCTTCCAGCGCTTTTCCAGCTTCGACTGGAACTACGGCAAGAGCGTTCCCTGCTCGTTCGAGTGCGCCGCAAGATATCCCTGGGGCGAGGTGACCATCCAGCTGGCCGTCCGGAACGGTCTGTGCGAAGACGCCGCCGTCTACTCCGACGCGATGGACGCCGAGTTTGCAGCGCCGCTTGCCAAAGCGCTTACCGGCTGCCGCTTCCGCCCGGACGAGCTGTGCGCCCGTGTCCGGCAGACGCCGGAGTGCAGCCAGATCGCCGGCGATATCTGCGCGCTTCTGCAATCGCAGCAGCTCTGAGCGGCAAAATTTTCACCGTTTTTTCACAAACGAACCGGATGGCCTCGGTCATCCGGTTTTCTATACGTTTATGCAGTCGATATGCGCGTGTCTGATTGCATAGGAATTCGTTCTGGTTTTCTTTCTTTGCAAGTTGTCGTTCATATCTTCTCAATTTTGCAGAGCGAATTTCATTTTTTGGCGTACATTTCACAAAAAATGAATTTTGCAGGAGGATTTTTTTCAAAATTCACGTCCTGCCTCTTGCAAAATGGAAATAAATCCTGTATGATAGGCGCATGAAGAAAACTGTGCGCCCGGCGCACACAGGGAGGACATCAAAATGAAAAAACTGCTCGCCATCATTCTTGCAGCGCTCATGCTGCTCTCGCTCACCGCGTGCGGGGATAAGGCCGAGACCGCCGAAGCCGGCACGACCGCATCGAGCGGCACCAAGCTCCGCTTCGTCACCGGCGGCGAATCCGGCACGTACTACGCTTTCGGCTCCGTCATCGCCCAGCACGCCACGAATAACGCCGGCATTGACGTCGTCGGCCTCGTCGGCAACGGCTCGCAGGCAAACGTCATGGAGCTTCAGGACGGCAACGCCGAGCTCGCGTTCTGCCAGTCCGACGTTATGGCTTACGCCTACAACGGCACGAACCTCTTTGCTGAGACCGGCAAGATCGACTGCTTCTCCACCGTCGCAGCGCTTTACATGGAGCAGGTCCAGATCGTGACCACCGACGCTTCCATCAAGTCCGTTTCCGATCTCAAGGGCAAGCGCGTCTCTGTCGGCGCCGCAGGCTCCGGCGTGTACTTTAACGCGATGGACATCCTAGGCGCATACGGTCTGACGGAAGAGGACATCATCCCCACCTATCAGTCCTTCGGCGACAGCGCCAACGACATCAAAGACGGCAAGATCGACGCGGCCTTCATCGTCGCCGGTGCGCCCACGACCGCAATCACCGACCTTGCAACCACGAAGGACGTCTACCTCGTCTCGCTTGACGACGAGCACATCGAACAGCTCCTCAAGACCTCGGACTACTACACCAAAAACATCATCCCCGCCGATGTCTACGGCACGGACGGCGATGTGACGACGGTCGCTGTCGCCGCAGTCATTCTGGCCCGTGACGACGTCTCCGAGGACGCCATCTACCGCTTCACGAAGGACCTGTTCGACAACGCCGCGGCAGAGGTCTCGAGCCACGCCAAGTACGGCGAGCTGAACCTCGACTTTGCGACCTCTGTCACCTCCGTCCCTTATCATCCGGGCGCTGCGAAGTACTTCGCAGAAAAGGGCTACACGGTCCAGACCAAGTAAGCTGAACGCTTTCTTCACGCAAAACACCACGTTTCCAGCTGCGGCAAGCCCTTTTGCCGCAGCTGGCGCTGTCCAATCGATTCTTTCCCCTGCCACGGCAAGTTCCGTGAATCCTGAACAAAAGGAGAAACCGTATGTCCACCAATCAGAAAGAGCCCGTCGATTCCGCAAAGCTGTCCCCGGGGCTCGATAACCAGACGCAGGCCGATCTCGACGCGGTCATGCGCAAATACGACCGCGAGTCCAACACCCGCGTGTGGGAGGGCTGGCAGCGCTGGGCCGTCGGCGGCATCATGGCCGCGTTCAGCGTGCTTTGCATCTATATGACGCTCGGTGTTTCGGGTCTGCCGGAAGCGCGTCTTTCTTTGTTCCTCGCGCTCATCGTGTTCATCGGCTTTTTGACGTATCCGGCCAAAAAGGGCCACGTGAAGGTCAACTCCATGCCGTGGTACGACATTGCGCTGATGCTCATCGGCACGGCGTGCTTCCTGTATTTTACCTTCAACGCCCTTCCCATCATCAAGCTTGCAACCAGAATACAGACCCACCACGTCGTCATCGGCGCGGTCGGCATCCTCATTCTCATCGAGCTCTGCCGGCGCTGCGTGGGCGTTCCGATTTTGTGCGTGCTGGGCGCGCTGCTCGTCTACACGTTCTATAACCAGCTGAGCTACAACCCGAGCCTCTATCAGGCGCTCAAGAACATCGTCTACAAGCTCTTCTACACCACAAACGGCGTCATCGGCACGCCGGTGAACGTGTGCTACACGTACATCGTTCTGTTCATCATCTTCGGCGCATTCTTAGAGCGCACGGGCATCGCGAACTTCTTCATCGCCCTTGCAAACCGTCTTGCCGGCTGGTCGGCTGGCGGCCCGGCGAAAGTCGCGGTCATCTCCTCGGCGCTGTGCGGCATGGTCTCCGGCTCTTCCGTCGGCAACACCGTGACCACCGGCTCTGTCACCATCCCGATGATGAAAAAGACCGGCTATCACCCGGATTTTGCGGGCGCAGTCGAAGCGGCAGCCTCCACCGGCGGCCAGATCATGCCCCCCATCATGGGCGCGGCCGCGTTTTTGATGGCCGAGTACATGGACCTTCCGTATGCGACCGTCGCGGTCAAGGCGATCTTACCCGCCGTTCTCTACTTCACCGGCATCTTCATCGCTGTGCACCTGGAGGCCAAGAAACTGGGCCTCAAGGGTCTGTCAAAAGACGAAATGCCCAAGTGGGGCGATCTTCTGAAAAAGATCTACCTGCTCATCCCGCTGGTGCTGCTTGTCTGGCTCGTCTCCACGGGCGCAAGGACCATGCAGTTCTCAGCTGCCGTGTCCATTCTGGCCGCCATCGTCGTGGGCTTTTTGAACAAGGACGAGCGGCTCACGTTCGGCAAGATCTTTGAAGCTTTAGAGGCCGGCGCGAAGGGCGCGATCACCGTCGCCGTCGCGTGCGCGATCGCCGGTATGATCGCCGGCTGCATCACCGTCACAGGCCTTGCTTCCATCCTCATCAACGCCATCGTCCAGTTGGCAGGCTCTGCAACGTTCATCGGCCTGATCCTGACGATGGTCTGCTGCATCATTCTCGGCATGGGCGTACCCACGACCGCGAACTACTGCATCATGGCCTCCACGTGCGCGCCGATCCTTATCAAGATGGGCTTCCCGCTGGTCGCGGCGCACTTCTTCGTGTTCTACTTCGGCATCGTCGCCGACATCACCCCGCCGGTCGCGCTGGCCGCCTATGCGGGCTCTGCGATCGCCAAGGGCAACCCCATGAAAACCGGCATCAACGCCACGAAGCTGGCCATCGCCGCGTTCATCGTGCCGTACATCTTCGCCTACAGCCCGGCTATGCTCTTTGTGAACGTCACGAGTGTGTGGGAGATTATCCAGATCGTCCTGTCGGCGCTTCTGGGCATTTTCGGCGTCGCAGCGGGTCTGGAGGGCTTCGTGCTGCGGAAGATGAACTGGCTGCTGCGTGTGATCTGCATCGGCGGCGGCCTGAGCCTGATGATCCCCGGCGCAGCGTCCGACCTGGTTGGCCTCTTCCTCATCGGCGGCGTGTTCGCGCTTCAGTATCTGCGAAACAAAAAGGAAGCCTCGGCTGCCTGATCTTCGCAAAACAAAATCCCGGATGCGGCCGCATCCGGGATTTTTGCCCGCATTTTTCTGACAGGGCGCAAAAATCCCCGGCGCGAAATTGTCCGGGAAAAAAGTGCTTTTTTCGACAGCTTTCGCTTTACAAGCCGGGAAAGATTTGCTATAATAGCCTCGCGTTCCGCAAGGAAGCATACGCGCTCGTAGCTCAGCTGGACAGAGTGACAGGCTCCGACGTTTCCGAACCAGTT
>DJQK01000159.1 GCA_002437575.1 Clostridiales bacterium UBA6388
TTAAGTTCGTGACATTGCAGAGGCGTCCGCCCCTACAAAGCGAACAGAAGGCACGTCAAAAAGGCTCTTAATATTTGAAAATACTGCCGCCGACGAATTCGCGGACGATGGAATCCTTTGGCACATAATTGGTGGTCAGCGGCGGAAGCTCCCGGACGACGTCCATGAGAATGTCGAGGCCGTGTTCGCGCATGAATTCCGGCGTCAGCTCTTCGGAAAAGCGCGGGATCTCGCGCAGATATTTCGTGAGGATGCACGGCTCATAGTCGTGGAAGGTGTCGATGTGGATGGAGGCGTTTTTCTTGTTGGGCGCGATATACTGCACCTCGCCCTGGTCGACCGACTGCGCACGCGCGATCGTTTCGCGAAGCGTCTTGCCGCGCGAGAGATAGTCGCGGATCATGCGCCGGGCCACGCGGACCTGTTCGGGCTTGACGATGCGGTCGTCCGGCGTGATGATGCGCGTGCGGGGCGCGACATAGATGCCGGTGGCGCGCTCGCGCATGGGATCGAAGATCAAGGGGTTCAGCATATGGATGCCCTCGGCGATGATGACGGCCTCGCGGCTTCCTTCCATGGGCGTATAGCCGCCGGTTTTATTGTTCAGAAAATCGTACCACGGCACCTGCACCGTTTCCCCGCGGCTGAGCCGGTCGACGGTATCCAAAAGCAGCTCGCGGTTGACGCAGTACGGAGACTCCCAGTCGGCGGCCTCCGGCGGGCGCTGGTCGAGCGGCAGGAAAAAGTTATCCATGCTGAGCTGGCACACCTTCACGCCGAGGTTCTCGAGATACGCCTTCAGGCGCATGGCGGTCGTGGTTTTGCCGGAGCCGGATGGGCCGGTGAGACAGACAAAGGGCTTTTTGGGCTGCGCCGACAAAATAGAGCCGGCGGCGGAGCTGATCTTGTCGTGGAACACCTCTTCGCAGCGCAGGACAAACTGGGTCTCGTTCTGCATGGCGCGGATGATGTCGGCCATATCGATAACGCGCATATGATCCTTCCTTTCCTGATGTTACGCGGATGTTTTCCCCGCAAATTTTCGTTCATAGCTTCTGTAGATGACGAAGAAGCAGACCCCATGCATGGCGAGCGTCAAAATCCAGCTCATGGGGTACGAGTCATAGAGAATTTCCGGCGTGTGGTTGACGCGGAAAATGGTATAGATCCAGACGATGCGGCTCAGGCACGCGCCCACGGCCGTGACGAACATCGGAAGCCACGACCTTCCCAGACCGCGCACCATGCCGCACAGCACCTCCATCAGGCCGCACAGGAAATAGACGCAGCCGATGCGGTGCAGGCGCACGACGCCGTCGCGGATGACGGATCCGAAGGTCGGGTCGGATCGGGAGACGTAGATGGAAAGAAGGTCGGCCCCGAGGAAATGGCACAGAATGTTCAGCGGCACGCCGATCATGAGGACCGTCGCGATGCACGCGCCGAGCACCTTTTTGATGCGGTCGATCCGGCCCGCGCCGAGATTCTGGCTGGTAAAGGTGATGGCGGCGTGGAACACGGCGTTCATTGCCGTGTAGATAAAGCCCTCGATGCTCGACGCGGCGGTGTTGGCCGCGACGACGCTTGCGCCGAAGGAGTTGACCGAGCTCTGGATCAGCACGTTCGAGACGCTGAAAAGCGTGCTCTGCAAGCCCGCGGGAAGACCGATCTGGATCATGCGGACGGCCTCTTCCTTATGCAGGCGAATGCTCCGGAGCTCGAGATGGCTCAGGCCCTCGCTCAGGCACAGGCAGCGCACGACGAGCAAGAGGGAAATATACTGCGAGATGACCGTGGCCCAGGCAACGCCGTCGACGCTCATGCCGCAGACAATGACGAAAAAGAGGTTCAGGCACGCGTTCACAATGCCCGAGACGGTCAGAAAGAGCATGGGCCGCTTCGTGTCTCCGAACGCACGCAGAAGCGCCGCGCCGAAGTTATACATGATCGTGCCCGGAATGCCGATGAAATAAATGCGAAGATATAGGCTCGAAAGCGGCAGCACGTCCTCGGGCGTGGCCATGAGCTCGAGAAGCGGTGTAGACAGCGTGAGCCCGGCGATCATCACGACGATGCCGAGAAGAAGGCTCAGCGCGAAGGCCGTGTGGACGGAGTTTCGCACCCGCTCGTCTTCCCGGCAGCCGAGATACCGGGCAACCAGAATGTTGACGCCGACGGAAATGCCCATGAAGGCGTTGACGAGCAGGTTAATAAGCGCCGTCGTCGCGCCCACGGCGGCAAGCGCCGTCGCGCCTGCAAATTTTCCGACGACGATGACGTCCGCCGCGTTAAACAGCAGCTGCAAAACGCCAGTGGCTGCCAGCGGCAGGGAAAACCGGATAACCTTCGGCAAAAGCGAGCCCTCGGTCATATTGACCTGTTGGATGGAAGAAGCCATGTACTGCTCTCCTTATATTATAATAGACGCAAGACGCAAAAAGTGCGCAGGTGATAAGATAGCGCGGAAGGGGCCAAAAAGCAAGCGGAATTTTTCGCCGTCCGGGCTATTCTGTAAGCGAAAACAGGCTCCACGGAAAAACGGCGGGCGGCGTCTGGCAGAACGTGACGCGCTCCATGCTCTGCGGGTGCAGAAACGACAGCCGCCACGACCACAGCGCGATATTGCAGCGATCGAATTCTCCTGCGCCGTATTTCCGGTCTCCCAGCAGCGCGTGATCGCGGGCGGAAAACTGGACGCGGATCTGGTGCGTTCTTCCGGTGTGGAGCCGGATCTTGACGAGAGAAGCATTCTCCGCTTCCGAATAGCCCAGCGCCTCGTAGGACAAAAGCGCCCTTTTGACGTCCCTGCCGGGGCCTTCCATGACGCGGGCTTTGCGAAGCGAGCGGTTGTACCAGAGAAGGTCCTCCATCTGCCCTTCCGGCGCTTCGAACGCGCCGCGCACGACGGCGAGGTATTCCTTTTTGAACTCCTTTTCCCGGATCTCTTCCGACAAAATAGAAGCCGCCGCCTGCGAGCGGGCAAAGACCATGAGCCCCGATACCTGCGCGTCGAGCCGGTGCACCGAGCGCACACAGGCCGTTTCGCTTCCGAGCGCTTTGCGCAGAAGATCCACCATCGAGCCCGCTTCGTCTCCGGCGGAAACGACGCCCGCGGGCTTGACGCAGACCAGGATCCGGTTGTCGTCATATAAAATGTCCATGCCGTTTCCTCCTGAGCGGGAGATATCTTTTTTATTATACCAGAACTTTCGAAAAAGTCCAAGCTTCTTAAAAATTCTTAAGTTCTGCAAAAATGCGCCCAAGGTGTGATACAATGGAACAAACACGCAAGCGACGGAGGTTTTTATGGAGCAAGCGATTCGTATTCTTGTGGTGGACGATGAGCCGGACATCCGCCGCATCATCCGCATTTTACTGGAAAGCCGGGGCTATGCCGTCACGGAAGCGCCGAATGGGCGGCTTGCGGTGGAGGCGGTCCGCCAGAGCCCCGACCTCGACCTGATCATCCTCGATATCATGATGCCTGAGCTTTCTGGCGTGGATGCCAGCCGGGAGATCCGGAAGCTTTCGAGCGCACCGATCCTGTTTCTGACCGCACGGACGCAGGAGCGAGATAAGCTCGAAGCGTACCAGTCGGGCGGGGACGATTATCTTGCAAAGCCGTTTTCCCATGGCGAGCTTCTGATGAAGGTCGACTCACTTCTGCGGCGCTACCGCGTCTATAAGGGAAAGATCGTGGGCAGACAGCTCAAGAGCGACGTGGTGCTCGACGAGGAGAACCGGCGCATTTTACGCGGCGGCGAGGCGCTGGAGCTGACGGAGACGGAGTTTTCCATTTTGCAGTTCCTGGCCGATCACAAGGGAAGCGTCGTGTCCGTTGCGCAGATCTATGAGGGCGTGTGGCACGAAAAATATATGCCGGCGTCCAACAACACCGTCATGGTACATATCGTGAACCTGCGCAAAAAGCTCGAGGACGACCCGGCCAACCCCCGCCTCATCCGGACGGTCTGGGGAAAGGGGTACGAGATTGACTAAGGAAAATAGGCCGCATCTGCGGACACTGCACAGAAAGCTTCTGGCGACGATGCTCGCCGCGCTGCTGGCGGCCATCGGCACGTACCTTCTGGTCAACGCCGTGGGAGAGACGCTCATCGATAGAGTCTATATGAGCGAAAAGGCGCAGAACGAGCGAAATCTTGCGACCATCTCGTCGTTTCAGACCTACGCAAGAGAGTTTGACCTTTCCTCGCGCGACACCGAATTTATTTCCCGCTGGGCCATCTCGCAGGAGGATACCTACATATTATTGTATAAGGACCGCCGCCTCGCGTTAGAAGCCGGCTGGTGGGGCATCGACGACGGCACGAACGAGGATATGCAGAGTCTTGACGATCTGTACGATGTGAAGACCTATCCTGTTTACCTGCGCGACGGCGTATTTCAGGCGGTCGTTTACGACTTTTCCGAGTCAAAGCTCTACGACGCTGTGATGCTCAGCGCGATCGCGATGGCGTGCGTGGTGTTTGCGATCTTCATGCTGATCTATAACCGGCGCATTACCCGCGCGATCACGGAAATTTCGCGCGAGGTGCGGCAGATCGGAGATGGAAATCTGCAATTGCAGCTGACCGCGACGGGAGAAGACGAGCTGGCCGGACTCACCCGAAGCGTCGAGGCAATGCGAAAATCGATCCTCAAAAAGACCGCCGAGCAGCAGCAGGCGTTAAAGCAGAACCAGGAGCTCATTTCCGCCATGAGCCACGATATCCGCAATCCCCTCACCGCGCTGCTGGGCTATCTCGATCTTGCCCAGAGCGGGCAGTACCGCACGGAAGAAGAGCGAAGCGGCTATATTCAGGCGGCCTACAGCCGGGCGGTGCAGCTCAAAAGGCTGACGGACGAGCTGTTCCGGTACTCGCTCGTCTTCGGCGCGCAGGAGCTTCCCATTCAGACTGAGCTCTATGAGGCCTCGGCGCTTCTGGACCAGATGGTCGGAGAAGGGCTCGTCATGCTCGAGCAGAAAGGTTTTTCCATCCGCCGGGCCGTGCAGCCGGTGCACTGCGCCATCGGCGTCGACGCGACGTATTTCAAGCGCGTGCTTGACAATCTGGCCGACAATATCTGCAAATACGCAGACCCGGCCAAACCGGTGACCATTGTCGTGGTGCAGGAAACCGGCGAGCTGATCATTTCCGCCCGCAACGCGATTCTCAAAGACCCCGGACAGGTCGAGAGCAACCGCATCGGCCTTCGCATCTGCGAAAAGATCATGCGCCAGATGGGCGGGACCTTCTCCAAAACGCAGACGGACGAGACCTTCACCGTCACGCTCACCCTCCCGGCGCAGAATATTCCGGAATCGGAAGAACAAACCTCTTAAATTTTTCTTAAAAATGGCCCGCGGGGCTTTTCACTTGTTCAAAACCCTGCTATGATAGCTCTGAAATCATTTATCAACACAAGATGTGGAGCGTGCGCTCCGCGACGGAAAGGAGTTCCTATGAAAAAGTATCGTATCCTTGCGGCGCTGCTTGCGATCGTGATGCTGCTGGGCGTATTCGCCGGATGCAGCAAAAACGAGCAGGGCACGACCGATCCTGCAAACCCCGGCCAGACCACCGGAACAACGACAGAAACAAACGATGAAAAAGCGGCCAGCACCAGCAAGTATGCCTATGAGGCCACGTATTTCCCTGTTCCCGACGAGATCCAGTACGTCTATGCCTCAGCGCTCTCGGGCGACTACCTGTATTTTGCGGGGCAGTTCATCGACGGCAAACAGACCTATACCGACGAGACCGGCGCGGAGGTCGAATATGACAACTACCGCACGAGCCTTTTTAAGATGGACATCGCCACCGGCGAGTGCACGGAGCTGAAGAATTTCCAGCTGCCGTCCGTCCCCGAGGGCTGGCTCGGAAGCTCGGACATCAACAATTTGCAGGCCGTGTCCGACGGCTCCATCTGGGCGGTCTACAGCACGTACACCTACCGCTATAACCCGCCCGAGGACTTAGCTGCCGACGACAGTATGTACAACTACTATGAGCAGGGCGAGCAGTCCTACGGCATCGTCCATCTCGACGCCGACGGCAACGAGCTCAAGCGCATCGAGTTTGGAGCCGCGCAGACCGAGGACGATCTCAATGGCGTAAGCTCGTTCTATGTGGACAGCAGCGGCAATGTGTATCTCAGCGACTGGCAGCACGTATTCATCTATGATCAGGACGGCAACAGGAAGGCCACCGTCGATCTGAGCGAGAACGGCGGCGATCTCTGTGAGCTCAAGGCCGGCGTCGTGGGTGTGAGCTACTACAAATACGACGAGGCGAAGCCGGAAGAAGGCGGCCGCGTCTTCCAGCAGATCGATCCGGCGACCGGCAAGCTGAAAGACGAGACCGTGAGCCTGCCGAACGATGCGTACAGCTTCTATCCCGGCGATGATGTGTACGACATCTACTATGACTACAACGGCAACATCTACGGCTACAAGTTTGACAGCGGGACGAAGGAAAAGGTCGTCGACTGGATGGACTGCGACATCAACTCCAACAACATCAACAGCTTCTCCCTTCTTTCCGACGGCAGAGTCGTCGCCTTTGAAAGCACCTATGACGAGCAGGCGCAGAAAAACACCATGCAGATGATCGTCCTCACGCGCGTGGACGCGGCGAGCGTCGTCAACAAGACCGTTCTGACCTTCGCTTGTATGTATCTGGACTGGAATATGCGCGACGCGATCGTAAAATTCAACCGCTCGAGCAACACGCACCGCATCGTCGTGCGCGATTATTCCGAGTATAACACCGACGACGATTACACCGCGGGTCTTCAGAAGCTCAACACCGAAATGCTCTCCGGCAAGCTCCCGGACATGATCGCCGTCGACGCGTCCAGTATGCCCATCGAGCAGTATGCAGCCAAGGGCTTTTTGACCGATCTCTACGAGCTCATCGACGCCGATACGGAAATGAGCCGCGACAGCTTCGTCCAGCCGGTGCTCAAGGCGCTTGAAAGCGCGGACGGCAAGCTCTATCAGATGCCGCAGACCTTCGCCATCGACACGGCCATCGCGCTCGACAAGGTCGCGGGCGAATACGACACGTGGAACCTTGCGGCGGTCAAGGACGCGATGACGAAATTGCAGGAAGGCGCAACGGTCTTCGAGGTCTACCGCACGAAGTCCGACATTCTCTCGACCTGCATCTCCCGCAACATCGACGCCTTCGTCGACTGGGAGAACGGCAGCGCACACTTTGACTCGGATGAGTTCAAGGCGCTTCTGGAGTTTGCAAATTCCTTCCCGGATACCTACGACTGGAATAACGCGGACCAGGAAGATCAGGATTCCGACCAGAACCGCATGAATTCCGGCAAGCAGCTGATGACCAGCTTCTACGTTTCAGACTTTGAAAGCGTTCTGTACCAGCTGACCGGCTACAGCGGCAAGATCAGGTTCGTCGGCTATCCGTCTGAAAGCGGCACGTCGAACCATACCTTCCAGCTCAGCGGCTCCATTGCCATCTCCTCCACCTGCGCCGACAAGACGGCCGCGTGGAACTTCATGAAGCAGTTCCTGAATGAAGAATACCAGTCCGGCAGCAACGTCTGGTCGTTCCCGATCAACCAGAACGCGTTTGACGCCAAGCTCACCGAAATGATGACCGAGGAGTACCAGAAGGACGAAAACGGCAACATCGTGAAGGATGAAAACGGCGATCCCGTCCGCGTCCCGAAGATCACCTACTATGTTGACAACGGCGGCATGGTCGGCTACTCCAGCGGCAGTGTCAGCGTGATGGAAGCGACGGCAGACGGCGAGACGGCCAGCGACCCCAACGAGGTCAACGTCTACGCGATGACGCAGGAGCAGGCAGACCAGATCCTGGATCTGCTGAACAACACCCACTGCGTCTACGGCTACGACGATAGCATCATGAGTATCATCACCGACGAGGCGCAAGCCTATTTCGCGGGCGAAAAGTCCCTCGACGATACGGCGAACATGATCCAGTCGCGCGTCAACCTCTACGTCGCCGAGCAGTCGTAATCTCCAAACAAACCAGATCCGGAAGGGCAGTTTTCACTGCCCTTCCGGAACTGCGGATTCTCAAGCCATCAGAAATACAGAAAGGACCGGCATGAAGCAGACAAAGAAATTCATAAACGTCGCAAACGCGAAGATCCGGGACTTTCTGGCCTCCCTTTGCTTCTCGGGCCCGAGCTTTCTCGGGATGCTCATCTTCTTCGTGGCCCCATTCTGCGTGGTCATCTACTATTCATTCATCGCGGGTGCGCTGGACCACAGCTTTGTGGGCCTGAAAAACTACATCAACGTCTGGAACAACGGCGCGTTCCAGATCGCGGTCAAAAATACGGCCGTGTTTTCGGGGCTCTCCGTGCCGCTGGCGGTCGTTCTGGCTTTGGTGCTGGCGCTGATGCTCGAGTGCCGCATTCCCTTCAAGAGCCAGTTCCGCACGTTTTTCTTAAGCCCCATGATGGTGCCCGTGGCGTCCATCATTCTCGTGTGGCAGGTGCTGTTCCACTCGAACGGCGTGATCAACGAATTTCTCTCCGTTTTCGGCGTCAAGGCCATCGACTGGCTCAAATCCGATTACTGTATGGTGGTCGTGATCACACTGTTTCTCTGGAAGAACCTCGGCTACAACATGATTTTATTCATGGCCGCGCTCAACAACATTCCCAAAGAGCTTCTCGAGGTCGCGGAGGTCGAGGGCGCGTCGAAGGCCTATCAGTTTTTTCATATCAAGCTGCGCTATCTCTCGCCGACGGTGCTTTTCGTGACGATTTTGTCGATCATCAACTCGTTCAAGGTCTTCCGCGAAATTTACCTGCTGTCCGGCGATTATCCATATGAGGGGCTGTATATGCTGCAGCACTTCATGAACAATATGTACAACAAGAATCTGGACTATCAGCGCCTTTCCGCGTCGGCCATCATGCTGGCCATCGTCATTATCGCGCTCATCGCCCTTCTGTTCGTCATCGAAAATTACTTTGGAAAGGACGTGGAAGGATGAGACGGAAAAAACGCTATTTTTCGCGCGGAATGATGACGCTGCTGGCGGCGGTCTTTGCCTTCCTGTTTTTGATGCCGACGGTGCTCACGATCACGAACTCGTTCATGACGCAGAGCGAAATTACCGCGAACTACGGGCAGGTCTTCCAGAACGCGACCGATGGCAAGAGCTACATCAAAGACAAGATCAGTCTGAAATTCATCCCGGACAAGGTCAGCTTCACGCAGTATTTTACGGTGCTGCTGAAAAGCCCGGATTTCCTCTATAAATTCTGGAACTCGGTCATTTTAGTTGCGCCCATTGTGCTTGCGCAGTTGGCCGTCGCGTCGGTCGCGGCCTACGGCTTTACGAGGTGGCGCGGGAAAATACGAGACACCATCTTCTTTGCCTACGTCATTCTGATGCTCATGCCGTATCAGGTGACGCTGGTGCCCAATTATCTGGTGTCGGATTTTCTGGGGCTTCTCAACACGCGCTGGGCCATCATCTTACCGGGTGCGTTCGCACCGTTTTCGGTGTTTCTGCTCACAAAGTCCATGCGCCGGATCCCATCTTCACTCATTGAATCGGCGAAGTTAGATGGCGCAGGCGAGTGGCACATTTTCTGGGACATCTGCCTTCCGCAGTGCCGCAGCGCACTGTATTCCATCGCCATTCTGGTGTTCATCGATTACTGGAACATGGTCGAGCAGCCGCTCATCCTGCTGCCCGACGCGTCGAAGCAGCCGCTTTCCGTGTACCTCTCGCAGATCAACGCCGGAGAGATCGGCATCGCGTTTGCCGCGGCGGTCATCTATATGATACCGGGACTTCTGATGTTCCTGTATGGCGAGGCATATCTGGTGGAAGGCATTACATACGCAGGCTCCGTGAAAGGATAGGGAACTATGGATACGAATGTCAAACGACGCGAATGGGTCAAGACCGCGGCCATCATTTTTCTGGCGGTTTTGCTGGTGCTGACCTTCTTTTCAAACACCATCATGAACGCATCCCTCCCGGAGGTTGCGACGCAGCAGGTGACGCAGGGCACGATCAACGCGAAGATCCGCGCCTCGGGCACCATCACGGCCAACGAGACCTACAACGTCAAGCTCACGCAGTCGCGAAAGATCGAGAGCGTCAAGTGCAAGGTCGGAGACACCGTTGCGGCCGGGGACGTGCTGTTTGTCCTCGAGGCGCAGGAGTCGGACGAGCTGAAGCAGGCGAAGGCGGACCTCGAGAGCAAGGAGCTCGAGTATCAGAAGAGCCTGATCACCGCCTCCAACACGACCGCGCAGGAAGACCGCGACGTGCAGAAGCTCCGAGACGCCTATAACGAGGCGCTGACGATCTATAATCAGTACAGCACGCTCGATGCAAGCCAGATCGCTACGGCCAAGGCAAAAGCCGACGCGAAAAAGAAGGAACTCGACCGCGCCAAGAAGGACGCAGATGAGGAACTTGCTGAAGCTCAGGCGGATGAGGATTATACAAGCGCAAAGGCAAATATTGCAACCCTAGAAGCACAGGTTACTTCCATTCAAACCGAAATTGAAGGATACGAAGAGCAGATTAAAGAATTACAGCAGACCGGCGGGAATACGGCTGGTGGGCCCAAGGATGCTATTGAGAAGAAACAAATCGAGTTGAATAAAATTCTTGCTGACAATGCTGTTTATAAAAGTGATTGCGAACAGGCCTATAATCTTCTAAATGGGCAAGAACCCACGGAGGAGAATTTAACAAACGCGCTGATAAGAGAAGGGCTTTCTGCCGAAGATGCAACGGAAAGAGCCAAGGAATTAGTAATAGCATATCAGCAATGGACAAAATATTTGGAGAATAAAGAAAAACTCGAGGCGGAGATTAAAGAACTGGAAAAACAGCTTGACAATACGGAAACACCAATTTCAACGCAGGAACAAATTGACAAATTAAACGAGAAAAAGAACGCAGCTGATACAAAGCTTACTAAAACGAAAAGAGAACTTTCTAGCACAAAGAAATCTGTGGAGACACAGGAGGCTTTGATTAAACGCCTGAA
>DJQK01000036.1:0-1704 GCA_002437575.1 Clostridiales bacterium UBA6388
GGAAATCCTCGTCGAGCATTTCGGTCTCGTCGTCGCCGCGCTCGCGCTGCTCGACCTGCTTCATAAAGCGCGCTCTCTGGTCGATGGGGTCGTTGAGCTCGGAGTAGGCGTTGGCCAGCTCGCAGCGGCAGATGAACAGCTCAAAGCGCTCGGTGAGTCTCGGGTCCACCGGGCTGCGCTTGGTGAGCGGCGAGACCTCGACGGGGTACATGGTGATGAACGTCGGCTGCACCAGCTGCTCTTCGACCTTCTGGTCAAAGCAGGCGTAAAGCGCGTTGCCCCACGTCTTTTCCGCCGCGTCCGCCAATTCAACACCGATGGCCTTTGCGGCGGCTACCGCTTCTGCGTCGTCCGTGATGGCGCCAAAGTCCACGCCTGCATATTCCTTCACCGCGTCGACCATGGTAAGCCTGCGCCAGCCGGGGGTAAGATCGATTGTCTCGCCCAGCCACTGCACTTCATACGTGCCGTGGATCTTCTTCGCCGCGCCGGACAGAACGCCCTCGGCAATGTCCATCATGTCATGGAAATCGGCATACGCCTGATAGAGCTCCACGGTCGTAAACTCGGGGTTGTGCTTCGGGTCCATGCCCTCGTTGCGGAAAATGCGGCCGACCTCATAGACTCTGTCCATGCCGCCGACGATCAGGCGCTTTAACGGAAGCTCAGTCGCGATGCGCATATACATATCGATATCGAGCGTGTTGTGGTGGGTAATGAAGGGTCTGGCCGCCGCGCCGCCTGCTATGGTGTTGAGGACCGGCGTCTCGACCTCGATATAGCCCATGTCGTCCAGGTAATTGCGCAGGAACTTGATAAACTGCGAGCGGATATAGAAGTTGCGCTTGACCTCGGGGTTGACGATCAGGTCCACATAGCGCTGGCGATAGCGCGTTTCCTTGTCGGTCAGACCGTGAAACTTCTCGGGAAGGGGCAGCAAGGACTTCGAAAGCAGCGTGATCCTCTTTGCCCGCACGGACATTTCGCCGCGCTGGGTCCGGAAAACCTCGCCCTCGACGCCGACGATATCGCCGATGTCGTACTTTTTGAAGCGGTTATACTCGTCCTCGTCCATCTCGTCCTTGCGGGCATAGATCTGGATGCGGCCCTCCTTGTCCTGTAAATCGCAGAAGGACACCTTGCCCATGCCGCGCTTGGACATGAGCCGGCCCGCGATGGAAACAGGTTTTCCCTCCATGGCGTCAAAATTTTCTTTGATCGCGCGGCTGTTGGTGGTCTGGACAAATTTCGTGATCACAAACGGATCGCGGCCTTCGGCCTGAAGGCCGGCAAGCTTTTCGCGGCGCACCTTGATCTGATCGCCGACGGACAGCTCCTGCTGCGGGTTCTTCTTTTCCTGCTCCATCTTTTTTCCCTCGATTCTTGATCTGGTCTCTTATCGTTCTACGCTCAGGATCTTATACTTCAGTGTGCCGATCGGGGCCTCGACCTCGACAGTTTCTCCCACGCTGTGACCAAGCAGTGCCTTGCCGAACGGAGAATCGTCCGAAATACGGCTTTCCATGGGGTTGGCCTCCTGCGAGCCGACGATGGCATAGACCTCTTCGTCGTTGGTCTCGAGGTCGAGGACCTTGATCGTGCAGCCAAGGCCGATTCTGCCTTCGGCGTCTTCGTTTTCATCGATGATGACCGCGTGGGCCAGAATGTTTTCGACCTCTGCAATGCGGCCGTAGAGCTTGGCCT
>DJQK01000036.1:1778-15799 GCA_002437575.1 Clostridiales bacterium UBA6388
TTGATCTGCTCGGCGACTTCCTTTTCGCGCGTCGTCTTCAGATAGAACAGCTCCTGCTCGAGCTCCTTGAGCCGCAGCGTGCTGATTTTGAATTCCTTTGCCATATATCTTCAACCTCCATGGTAAAAAATCCGCTGTTTTTCGCGGTTTCAACGCCTAAATTCATAGCGAATTGATTATATAGTTCCTGCTCCGGTCTGTCAAGAGATTTCGCTCGTCAAAATACCGATCGCTTCCTGCAATTGCGTATCGTCCTCGTCGGAAAGCTGGCCGTAGTAGAGTTTCGCATACGTATCGTCGTCATACTCGATCTCCACGTCCGGCGTCACGCCGATGTCCGTGAGGCTCTTTCCCTGCGGCGTGTAGTATTTGCCGATGGAAATGTTGAGAAGCGAGCCGTCGGAGAGCCGGAAGCCGGTCTGGAAATTGCCCTTGCCGCAGGTCTTCTCGCCCACGACCTTCGCCCAATGATACTCCTGCAGGGCCGCGGCAAAGAACTCTGCAGCGGAATAGGAATCGCGGTTCACCAGCACGGCCATCGGAAGCTCGATGCAAGCCGCATCCGACGTGTCGGTCTGCTTTTTGCCCGCGTAGTCCTCGCTCTGGAAAAGTACCCCTTCCGGAAGCAGCTTGTCGAGAATTTTGACCATCTCGTCTTTATACCCGCCGCCATTGAAGCGCACGTCGAACAAAAGCGCCTTCGCGCCCTGCTCCAGCATCTCGTCGATGCACGCGCTCGTTTCGTCATAGCACCGGGCGTCAAAATTGTTGATCTTCACATAGCCGATGGAGTCCTCCAGCATCCGGCACTCCGCGACCACGGTCTGGATGGATGCGCGCAGCACGTCGCACTCGTATGTTTCTTCTCCGCGCCGGAATTTGAGGTGCACCGTCGTCCCCTCTTCGCCGCGAACCAAATTGCGCGTGCCGGTCGTGCCGAGGTCGATCGTTTTCTGTCCTTCGACCTCTAACATGATATCGCCGGCTTTGATGCCGGCTTCATACGCGGGGCTGCCTGCTTCGACCGATTCCACGCGAAGCCCGCCCGCCTCTTCGTCGAGCGCGATGGTCACGCCGATGCCGACGTAGGCGTTGTTCATGCTTTCTTCGTAGCTCTGATAGTCCGCCGCGCTCAAATAATAGCTCCAGCGATCGCCCGTCGCGGTGACCATCGCCGAGGCCGCCGCGTCGGCAAGCGCGTCTTCGTCATAGTCATCGATGAAATACTGCTCGAGATACGCCGAGATCTCGCTTGTCTTTTCTGTGACCGGCACTGCTTCGAGCATTTCGTAAATTTTCGCCGAGGTCACGCGGGCCGAGGTTATCCACACGAGCCCCAGACAGGCGATCGCGGTAACCACGCCAAGTACACACAACAGGATTTTCTGTGATTTTTTCATCGTTTCTCCCAGTCAGCAATTTCGCTCTGTAAAAAGCCGCCCCACAGCCCGGTTTTAGACTGTGGGTGCGGAAAAAGATACCGTGTTTGCGCTGCTACGGCATGGATACGTAGTTCATGGGGTTGACGTCCGCGCCGTTATAGTAGATCGTGAAGTGCAGGTGCGGCCCTGTCGACCAGCCGGTCGAGCCGACGTAGCCGATGGTCTGGCCCTGCTTGACATAGTCGCCCGCGGAGACGGTGTAGTTCGTCATGTGGCCGTAGAGGCTGGAATAGCCGTCGCCGTGGTTGATGGTCACCATGTAGCCGTAGGCCTCGTTGTAGCAGGCAGACGTCACCGTGCCGGACTTCGTGGCATAGATCGCCGTGCCGGAGCTTGCCGCCAGATCGACGCCGTTGTGCCACTTGTACGTGCCGCTCAACGGATGGATGCGGTAGCCGTAGCCGTCCGTGATCTGCACGGCATAGGGCAGCGGATACAAAAAGCCTCCCGTGGACGAGCCGCCGGACGAGCCGGTGCTGGACGGCACTTTGTTATTGTTCTGCCGGTTGAGCTCGGCCTGCCGCGCCGCCTCTTCCTTGGAAAGGGCGTTAAAGTACTCGGTCTCGGTCTTTTTGATCTGCTCGGACATTTCGTCTTCCAGCTTTTCGTAGTTCTGATACTCCTCGGAAAGAGAATCATACTCCGCGGACATTTGCAGGATCAGCTGATCGGACTCGGCTCTCTGCGTTTCCAGCTCTGCCTGCTGCTCCGCCAGGTCGGCTTTCGCCTGCTCCAGATCGTCCATCTGCGTCTCGAGATCGGCGCGTTCCGACGCGATCTGCGCGGCAACATCGGCCATCTTCTCGAGCATCAGCTTGTCAGACTCGGCAATTTCGTTGATCATGTCGATCTTGTCGAGAAGATCGGAGAAGCTGCTAGCACCAAAGAGGATCGACCAGTAGGAAATTTTGCCCGTTTCCTCCATCGCGCGAAGGCGGGTCTTGTACTGCTGGTTGAGCCTGTCCTCTTCGGCTTCGGTTTGCTCCAGCTCGTCCTGCTTCTGCGCGATGAGAAGGCTGTACTGCTGGATCTGCTCGTTGAGGTTTTCGATCGTCTGCCGGGACATTTCCATCTGCTGGTCAATATCGGCCTTTTTCTGCACGAGCGTCTGCGTCTTGCTCTGGTTTTCCTTAATGGACGACTGAAGCGCGTCGCTTTCCTTTTTGAGCTCGGCCTGCTTGTCTCTGAGCGCGACGAGCTCTTTTTCAATTTCCTTCGAGCTCGCGGCGTGGACGGTCATGATGAGCGCCCCGGATACAAGCGAGCCCAGGATCAGGACTGCCAGCACAACGCAGACGATCTTGCGTGCGGCGTTCCGTTTTCCAGAATTCATTCAGGTTCCTCCTAAAATAGCTGCCGCTGTCACACCCGCAGGAACTTGCGGATGGAGAGCATACTGCCGAACACGCCGACAACGAAGCCGGTGATGGCATAGACAATTGCAACGTACTCAATGCACTCGGTGAACGGCACCATCGTGATCAGCTGCAAGCTGTCGATCTGCGCGATCTTGGCGGCCAGAAAATCATAAAGCGCCCATTCGAGGAAGAACGCGACGAGCGAGCTGAAGAAGCCCAGGATCAGGCCCTCGACGACAAAGGGAAGGCGGATAAAGCTGTTCGTCGCGCCGACCATCTTCATGATCGCGATCTCCTGGCTGCGTGAATACATCGCGAGCTTAATGGTGTTCGAGATGATGAACAGAGATACCACGAACAGCATCGCAATGATGACCATTGCGGAAAGGTTCAGAACCTTCTGCACTGTCTGAAAGCCGTTCGCCACCTCATAATGTGCCGTGACCTCCACAACGCCGTCGATCTGCTTGAGCATCTCCACGGTCTGCTGGATCAGTCGATTGTCCTCCAGCGTCACAACAAAGCGGTCGCGGAAGGTGTCGGCTTCCAGCCCGGCAAATGCGTCGGCATCGTTCTGCGTTTCGATGAACTCGTCCAGTGCCTGCTGGCGCGAGACGAACTTCGCCTCGTGGACGTTGGAAATGAGATTGATCTGCGAGCCGACGGATTTGGCCTTGGCCTCGGAGTAATCCTCGTCAATATAGACCAGAATTTCGTTCTCCTGCTCGAGATCCAAAATCATCACGTGCAGGTTATACAAAATCAGGCTGAACGTGCCCATGATGATCAGGCACGCCACCGTCACGCAGATGGCCGCGAAGGACATGAAGCCGTGCAGAAACACGCCCTTGAAGCCCTCGCGCAGCAGATAACCAATATTATTCTTCTTCATTGAGATAGTACCCATCCATTCCGTCGCTGATGACCCTGCCCTCGTTGATGGCCACGACGCGCTTGGTAAAGCGGTTGACCAGCTCTTTTTCGTGGGTGACCACCATGACTGTCGTGCCGAGGGCGTTGATCTGCTCGAGCAGCATCATAATTTCCAGCGATCTTGCCGGGTCGAGGTTTCCCGTCGGCTCGTCGGCGATGATCATGCTGGGGTTATTGACCAGCGCCCGCGCGATGGCGACTCTCTGCTGCTCGCCGCCGGAAAGCTCGTTGGGAAGCCGCCGGCCCTTGTTCTCCAGGCCGACCAGCTCCAGCACATACGGCACGCGCTTTTTGATCTCACGCTCGGGCGCGCCGATGACGCGCATGGCAAACGCCACGTTATCATAGACAGACTTGTTTTCGATCAGCCGGAAGTCCTGAAAGATGACGCCCAGCGTGCGCCGCAGGTACGGAATGGCCCGGGCGCGGATCTTCTCGAGCGCGAAGCCGTTGACGTTGACGCTTCCCTCGGTCGGCTGCAATTCGGCGGTGAGGATCTTGATGATGGTGGACTTTCCGGAGCCCGAGGGGCCGACCAGAAAGACGAACTCGCCGTCGTCGATTTTCAAAGACACACCGCTCAGCGCTCTTGTGCCCGTGTCGTATGTCTTTACCACATTTGTTAATTCGATCATGTTTTACTCCAGATTCCAGTGTAAACCGCGTCAGATGATGCGGTTCTCCCGCGAGACCAGATACTTTTTGACCATCAGCGCGACCTTGAAGATGATCGCGTCGTCAAACTCGCGAAGATCCAAACCGGTGAGCTTTTTGATCTTCTCGAGCCGGTAGACGAGCGTGTTTCTGTGTACGAAAAGCTTTCTGGACGTCTCGGAGACGTTGAGGTTATTCTCAAAGAACTTGTTGATGGTGAACAGCGTCTCCTGATCGAGCGTATCGATGGAGTTCTTCTTGAAGACCTCGGACAGGAAAATTTCGCACAGCGTCGTCGGCAGCTGGTAGATCAGCCGGCCGATGCCGAGATTTTCGTAGTTGATGATGGTCTTTTCCGTGTCAAACACCTTGCCGACCTCGATGGCGACCTGCGCTTCCTTAAAGGAATCGGCAAGCTCGCGCAGATGGCTGGCGACGGTGCCGATGCCGATGACGGTCTTGATGAAAAGCTCGGAATGGAGCGTCTGCTCGATGGTCTGGGCGACCTTGATGAGCTCTTCTTTTTCCGTGTTCGGCTGGATCTGCTTGACCACGGCGATATCGGTCTCATTGATGGACAGGACAAAATCCTGCTGCCGGTCGGGGAACATCCCGGCCACCACGTCCACGGACGCGACGTCGGCTCTTCCCACCTGCCGGATGAGGAACACCGCGCGCGGCACATCGGTCACGAAGTGCAGCTCCTTGGCGCGGATATAGATGTCGCCCGGCAGAATATTGTCGGTGATGATATTTTTGACAAAGGTGCCCTTGTCGTGCTTTTCCTCGTAATAGGTCTTCGCGCCGTTGAGCGCCACATAGGCCATGACGCACAGGCTCCTTGCGATCTCGTCGTCGCCCTCGGCAAAGACGGCGTAGTCAAAATACGCGCTCCAGCTGACCAGGGGCTTGAAGGTCTTCTTGTCGACGACGACAATGGAATCCGGTGCACTGTTGAGCCGGATGACCGCCTCCGGCCATTTTTCGCCGATCAGGGATGTATCACTGCAGGAAATGACGTTGCTGTCCGCGTCGATGACGCCGATGGTGCGGTCGGTAGCTTCCTTCATCTGTACGATGACACTCTGAAAAATGCGACTGGACATGGTGAGCCCTCCTAATAATATTGCCTTTTACACAAACAACCATTGACATAATACTACGTTTTTATCATTTGCGCAAGAGGGACTTGACATTTTATTTCAAAATGAGCCCACTTTTTTGTGGCTTTTTCATAGTTTTTCGTCATTTGCTCCAAAGGACTGGGAATTTCTTACGCAATTCGCAAGCAGGTTTTTTTCGTCAAAATCACAAGGACTGGTGATCAGGCGCTCGGTTTTCCCCATATCCAGTTCCAGAACCTGTCCCAAAGCGAGCTTTCCCAGCCACAGCCCGCCCTCGGCCACGCGCTTTAAGTAAGACAGAGGCATTCCCCGCGCGGCCATCATCCGGCGCACCTGATGAAACTTTCCCTCCTGCACGCGCACGGCGCTTTTCCCTTCTCCGAGCGCGATGAGCACCGCCGGCAGGCACGAAAGGCCGTCGGATAGCGTGAGGCCTTCTGCAAAGGCGTGGACGTCTTCCTCCGAAGCCATGCCCTCGTGCTCGCAGTAATACGTTTTCCAGACGCCGTGGCGGGGACTGATGATGCGGTGGGCAAGCTGGCCGTCGTTGGTAAGAAGCAGCAGTCCTTCCGTGTCCTTATCGAGCCTTCCGACCGGCATGACACCGAAGCGGCGGTAGCGCTCGGGGATCAGGTCCATGACGGTCTTCTGCCTCGGATCGTCCGCCGCCGTCAGAAAGCCCGCGGGCTTGTTGAGCACGATCAAAACCGGCCGCAAAAGCTCGACCGCCTCGCCGTCCAGCAAAATTTCCGCCGACGCTTCGTCAAACTTTTCGCTCTCGTCTCTGGCCGTGACGCCGTTGACCGTGACGCGGCCGGCCCGGATGGCGCTGCGCAGCTCTTTTCTCGAGCCCGCTCCGGCATTTGATAAGATTTTATCCAATCTCTGCATGATCGCTCCTTTTCCAGGGAAGCTCTGATTAAATCAATGGCTGTGGACGGCGAGAGATTTTTCGTCAAGACAAGGTTTGGAAAACGAAGGAATACTGTATGTATTTCTCGTTTTTCAAACCGCCGGATTGGCGGAAAAAATCCGTCGTCCGCGGTCAGGAATTTATTCAGAGGTTCCTTAAGTGCCGGGATCAAATGCCGTAGTTGTCAACGTCTTCCTGGGTGATGGTGGAAGCGTCAAAGCCCTTCTCGTCCATGATGATGGTCTTTTCAGCCGGGGTCTTGCCAGCTTCCAGATCCTTGATGATGGCGTCGATGTAGGAAGCCTGGAAGGGGTTGCACTGGCCGTCGTAGTTCCAGTTGCCGGCGAGCAGCTCTTCAAGCGCCCACTTGTTGCAGTCGAAGCCCATGACGATGACGTCCTTGCCCACGCCGTGAGAGATGTTCGCCTTGTCAAGTGCTGCGACAGCGCCCTTTGCCATGTCGTCGTTCTCTGCGTAGATGACGTTGAATTCCTTGCCGGAGTCGATGACGGACTGAACGATCTGCTGGGCAGTCTCGGCGTTCCACTCAGCGGTCTGCTGGGTCACCATGTTCCAGTTGTCGTTGGCAGCGACCTGCTCGTCAAGAGCGCCCGTGCGGCCGATCTGCGCAGCGGAGCCCATAACGCCCTGGATGTGGATGATGTTGTAGGTGTCGAGGTTCTGAGAAGCCAGCCAGTCAACAGCGGTCTGGCCTTCCTTTGCCATGTCGGAAACGATGGAGGCAACATACAGGCTCTCGTCAGCGTCGATGGTGCGGTCGAAGAGGATGACCTGGATGCCGGCGGCCTGTGCATCCTGCAGGACGGAATCCCAGCCGGAGGTACCAGCGGCGGAGATCAGCAGATAGTCAACCTCGTCCTGGATGAACTTCTGGGCAGCAGCGATCTGCTCGTCGTTCTTGAGGCTGTAGGCGAAGGAAGCGTCATAGCCGTTTTCCTCGGTGAACATCGCCTTCAGGTCCTTGTCGTTGGCGGTGCGGTAGCCGGATTCGTTGGGGTCGTTGTTGATGATGCCGACCTTGATGAGCGCGCCATCGGAAGCCTCAGCGGCCGTTTCGGTGGAAGCCTCGGCAGCGGTCTCGGTGGAAGCCTCGGTGGAAGCCGTCTCGGAGGACTGCTGCGCGCAGGCGCAGAACGTTGCGATCATCGCAATCGCCAGAAGCAGAGCAAGAATCTTTTTCATGATTTGTTTCCTCACTTTCAGATTGTTTTATTGTGGTCGCGGTTCAGGCGTTTGCCTGTCATGGCTCTATTAAAGCGCGCGAAAGCGAAGAAAACAATCTGACGAACAGCTTCCGGCAAAAATTCGGCGCACTGCGCAGACAGGTTGTGTGGTTTTCTCGCTGAAAACGGACAGCTTTTTCAAAAGCTCCGGACTTTTTGCGCGGAAAGGTTCGTTTTCTTCCGATTTTACATCCCGTTATGTTTGTGATTTTCAGGTTTCGCACGCCACAGTTCCGGAAGACCGCGCTGCGCCGCCCGGGAAAAACGACGGGCAACGGATGGTAATGGTTTGATATTTTCCTGTATATGTATGAAAATTTCCGAAAAAAATCAGAAAATTTCTGCGCAGTCTGCAAAACAGCGGAAAAATCTTCGCGCGCGCTCTGCATATTCCAAAGAAAACGAACAACTCCGGCGGTGAAGTTTGGAAGCTTCTGTGCTACAATAAAAGCGGAAGGGAGGGCTGCGCATGACGCCAAAATATGAGCAGCTGGTCGAAACGCTCCGGCAGACGCTGCCGCAGTGGTACGCGGACGGGCAGCGGAGGCTTCCGGGCGAGCAGGCGCTGGCCGCGCAGTTTTCCGTCAGCCGCCAGACGCTTCGGCAGGCGCTGGCCGTGCTGGAGCGCGAGGGGCTTCTGGAAAAGCGGCGGGGCAGCGGCAGCTATCTCTGTCCGGCGGCAGCCAATTTAGATCGGCGCATCGCCGTGATCGCGACGTCTCTGAGCGACTACATTTTTCCGTCTCTGCTCAAGGACATTCAGGCCTGCCTTTCCGCGCAGGGCTTTTCCGTCGTCATCCACGCCACGGAAAACTCCATCCGCCGCGAGCGCGAAATTTTGCAGCAGCTGCTGCTCGAGCCTCCGGCGGGGATCCTGATCGAGGGCTGCAAAACGGCGCTGCCGAGCCCGAACGCCGAGCTCTATCTGGCGCTGAGGCGCCGCGGTACGCCGCTGACGTTCCTGCACGGAAGCTGCCGCGAGCTGCCGGAGGCGTTCTGCGTCGGAGACGACAATTACGGCGGCGGGTACTTACTGGCCGGGCACCTGATTCGAAACGGGCATAAAAAAATCGCCGGAATTTTCAAATCCGACGATGCGCAGGGGCCTGAGCGCTACCACGGCGTGGTCTGTGCGATGCGCGACGCGGGGCTTTTCCCACTCGATGAAAATTTTCTCTGGTTTTCCAGCTTTCAACGCCATCAGCTCGTCGAACTGCAAGACGAGTCCGTGCTCCAGAGCTTTCTTCGCCAGCAGCTGGGCGGCTGTACCGCCGTCGTCTGCTACAATGACGAAATTGCCTTTCATCTCATCCGGACGCTTCTTCGCGCGGGAAAGCGCGTGCCGGAGGATATCGCCGTCGTGAGCTTTGACAACAGCTACTACAGCACCTTCGGCCCCGTCGGCATTACGTCCGCCGGACACGAGCCCCACGCGATGGGGCATGCGGCAGCGGAGAACCTTCTCGATCAGATCCGCCGCCAGCCCTGCCGGAGCGTCCGGCTGCCGTGGACGCTGGTTGAACGGCAGAGCGGGTAAAATAAGACGTGTGCATCCGATTTTGGATGCACACGTTTTTTATGCGTTTAATAGATGCGTTCGGCAAGCAGCTCATCGGTGATCTGGTCGGCAGTAAAGAGGGCTTCTGAGACGTAGGAGAGTTTCTCGGGCGTTTCGCCGCGCTCGAGCTGCTCGATGATTGTGCGCACGCGAGGACCGTGCAGGGGATTGCATTCGGCGCACAGATCGATCTTTCCGTCCTTGCAATACGAAAGCGCCCGGCGCACTGCGTCAAACGAGATGAGCGTCACGCCGCCAGTCCCGTAGGAGATGCCCAGCTCGTCCATCGCCTGCATCACGCCGAAGCACATATTGTCGTTTTCACAGTACACCACGTCCGGCGCGGGATTGCTTTGCAGATAGGAAAGCGTCTCCTCATAGGCCTTGGCCTGCGTGAAATCGCCGTTCAGTTGCGCGGTGATCGTCCACGTTGTATGCTTTGCTGCACCCGCTTCCAGCGCCGCGCTGCGCTGGAGCTGCGCCGTTGAGCCGGGCGTCCCCTGCAAATGCAGGATCTGCACGTCCGTATCCGGCGTCCCACGCGCAGCCAGCGTTTCTGCCAGCCACGAGACGGCCTCGTCGGCGGTTTTCCGGAAGTCCGAGCCGACCCAGCTTGTGTAGAGCGACGCGTCGCTGACCTCTACCTGCCGGTCGACGATAATGACCGGGATATCTGCCGCGCGCGCCTCTTCCAGCACGCTCTCCCAGCCGGACTCCGTGACGGGCGCAAGCACGATGTAGTCCACATCCTGCTGGATAAACGTGCGGATGGCCTTGAACTGGTTTTCCTGCTTCTGCCGGGCATTGTCGATACAGCAGCTCAAAGCCGTTTTCCTCGCTGAGCGCTCTCGCGCATGGACTCGGTGTTGGCGACCCGCCAGTCCGACTCCGCGCCGACCTGCGAAAAGCCGACGGTGATGAGCGTCGTCTCCTCCTCCGGCGTCTGCCGGACATAAGGCATGCAGCCGCTCAGAAGCAGAAGAGCAACAGCGCACAGATAACCAGAAGCATCAGACGTTTCATGTCGTTCTCCTCCCTTCGGATGGGAAAGCGCAGCGTGACCGTCTGTCCCGGAATTTACCTCGCTTTGCAGCTCCATCGAGCACTGCTCCGCCGTATAAAAGCCGCAGCCGGCGATAGACCGTCCGCAGGCCGAAGCCGACCTGCTCCTCTGCGTCCATACTCTGCCGCAGCTGCTGCAGGCGTTCCGGCGGCATGCCCGCGCCGTCGTCGCGCACGGTGATGCGGACGCATGGCCGTCCTCCATGCGCGGCGTCAACGAGAATATGCCCCAGACCGCGGCGCAGCTTGATGCCGTGGTAAAGCGCGTTTTCCACCAACGGCTGAAGCGTCAGCTTCGGCAGCATACACCCGCGCAGCTCCGGCTGGACATGGATCTCATAGCGCAGAATATCGCGGTAGCGCACCTGCTGAATTTCCAGATAGCTGCGCACGTGGATCTCCTCCTCGCCCAGCGTAATGATATCGCGTCCCTGGCTCAGAGAGCTCCGGAAAAAATTCGATAAGGCTCGTGACCATTTCGACCGCCTGCTCGTTTTTTCCGGTCTCCACGAGCCAGATGATCGTATCGAGCGTATTGTAAAGAAAATGCGGGTTGATCTGGCTTTGCAGCAGCGCCAGCTCCATGGCGCGGAGCTTATTTTGCTCGAGCCGGTTGAGTTCCATCTGCTGCTGCAAATGCTGCGCCATCTGCTCGAGGCTGTTGCTGAGCGCCTGCAAGCGTCTCATCCTCTGCGACGACAGGCTCCCGCGCGGCAAGATCGCCCCGGCCGATGGACTGTGCGCGCTCGCACAGTGCGTAGATCGGCTGGGTGATGCTGCGGCTGATCGCCGCCGAGCGGCGCATGAGAACGACCACAAGCACCAGCGCCCCCACGGCGACCAGACCCAGCTCCAGCCAGAGCCGGGCAGTCAGCGCCGCCTGCAGGGAATCGAGATACCCCGCCTCATGGTAGAGATAGGTGTAAAAATACTGCTGAATGAGCTCGGTCAGAATGTAGATGTTGGACTCCAGCTGCTCCATTCTTGCCTCGTAGCCGTCCGTCTCGGTGATCTGTACGATGCGCTCGCGCAGATTCTGGCACAGATTGATGGCGCTTGTGATCGCCTTCCGGCTCTGCCGGTCCTGCGTGCCGGCAAGAAGCTCCTGTGCAAGCGCCGTCGCCTCGTCGACCTCCTGCAAAGGAAGTGTCTCACCGTAACTGCTGTCGATGACGTAATAGTACATTTTGAGGTCGACGTCCTCCTTGAAGTTCTGGTTGAACTGGGAGGCTCTGACGATGTTGGCGGTAACGACAGAATACTGCCGGTTATGCAGCAGTAGAATTGCCAGCGTTGCCGCAAGGATCACGCATACGAGCAGCAGCATGCTCCACAGAAGCCGCCGCAGCGTTCCGTCCAGCGATGCGTGCGCCTCATTTCGCTTCATGCCCATCTTCCTTTCCCGCGCGGTAGCTGCTCGGCGTGCAGCCCTGGGTCTTTTTGAACAGGAAGCTGAAATAGCGCGGGTCGCGGTATCCGACCTCGTAGGCGACCTCGCTCGACCGCTTGCCGGAATAGCGCAGAAGCTCCTTGGCACGCTCCATCCGCTTTTCCGTCAGATATTCCACGAACGTCTGTCCCATTTCCTGACTGAACACGCCTGAAAAATAGTTGGGGCTGATGTTTGCCGCCTTCGCCACGGCGTTGAGCGACAGATTCTCGTCGGTAAAGTTCTGGTCAATATAGCGCAGCGCTCGCTTGAGCATGGATTTATACTGGTTGCCGGATTCCTCCTCGCGCAGATCGATGGCGCGGCGCAAAAGCGCGGCGCAGTTTTTTTGCAGCGTCTCGCGGTCGACGTCCGCCTGAAAGGTCTGCGACGGCTCCAATGGGCGCAGAAATTCCTCCTGCGAATAGCCGAAGCTTTTTGCCGTGCGGATGGCGCTGAACCGGAGCTCCAGCAGCACATACTGCCGGAAGAGCATCGAGTCGAGCGCATTTCCGAAGGACGCGAGATATTCCGACACGAAATCGGGGATCTCCTCGCGCATACCGGCTTGCAGAAAATTCCGGATGATGGCGGGGTCTGCCTTGCTGGCGTCGATCTCGTCAAGCGCCGGAAGTGCGCCGCGCTGCGGTTTTTGTAGCACGTCTGCCGTCAGCACATGCTGCTCGGGCAGAAGATGGCGGTAAGACAGGATCGTATGCGCTCTTGCATAGCAGCCGGGGAGCTCACTCAGACGGGTGACGGGCTCGCTGACCGCCGCGTACCATGCAAGAGACGTGTCCAGCCCGCAGCGGCGCTGGATATTTTCCAGGCACCGCGTGACCGCTTCGTCCAGTCCCGCAGCGCTCCCTTTTACGATGATGCAGTAGGTCATGAGGTTGCACCGGAACAGCAGATACTCGCCGTAGCGCAGCAGATACGCCATCAGCTCCTCGAGCCGGTCGGCCAGCGTCTGGGAGTATTCCGCCGCGCCCCGGCTCTGCAGCGTCAGCAAAATGACGGTGTACCCCTCGGCGTCGATGTCGATCTGCAGCTTTTTGGCCTGCTCATAGATCTCCGACACGCGCAAAGAGCCGGAGGTGACCTGCTCAAAGAACTTGCGGCGGGCATACTGCTCATACTCCCGCCCTTCCTGCTGGAAGCGGCGCAGATAGGCCTTCTGCTCGCGTTCCTCGTCGATCTTCCGGCTGACATCCTCCAGCGTTTTCAGAAGCGACGTCTTTGTCACAGGCTTAAGCAGATACTGCTCCACGCCGATCTCAATGGCCTCCTGCGCAAACTCAAAGTCGTTGTGTCCGCTGATGAGAATGATTCTTGTCTCCGGCAGTTCTGCGCAGACAAGCTTGCTGAGTGCCAGCCCGTCCATAAACGGCATTTTGATATCCGTAATCAGAATGTCCGGGCGCAGCTTGCGGATCTGCGGCAGCGCCAGCTCGCCGTCCGGCGCGTCGCCGCAGAATTCAAACCCGTACCGCGCCCAGTCGATGCACTCGCGCAGCCCCTCCCGCACGACGCATTCATCCTCCACCAGAAAAACCTTCAGCATTTGATCACCTCTCCCCCATTGTATCATTCTTTTCCGGCCTTTGGAAGTAGTTTTTCACACCTTCGGCGGTTTCCCGGAAACAGTGTTGCGCTCCGGCGGCTGCTGTGATACACTGAAAGTGGCCCTTGGTGGGGCCGTTTTTTCGGGAGTTTGGTTAGAGATATCTAATTTAGATTTGGAGGATGGGCGATGTTTTGGGATCGGGTGGCTTGGGTGTATGATGTGTTTGCGAACGGGATCAACCGGCGGGCGAACCGGGCGATGTGCGCGGCGGTGGCAGAGCAGATCGAGCCGGAGGATGAGGTGCTGGAATGCGCCTGCGGCACGGGGCTGCTGACCGGCGTGATCGCGGCGCGGTGCAGGGCGCTGACGGCGACGGATTTTTCCGAGAAAATGCTCGCGCAGGCAGAACGAAAGTATGCAAACTGCCGCAACGTGCGGTTCGCGCAGGCGGATATCACGAAGCTCGACTACCCGGACGGGCGCTTTGACGCAGTCGTGGCTGCGAACGTCATCCACCTGCTGGACGAGCCGCTGCAGGCGCTGCGCGAGCTGGACCGGGTCTGCCGCCCGGGCGGCCGGCTCATCATCCCCACGTACATGAACCGGACGGCCAAGGGAACGACCAACCGCGTCTCGGGCGCCATCGGCAGGACCGGGGCGGATTTCAAGCGGGAATTCACGCTGGAGAGCTATCAGGCGTTCTTCGCGGCGGCAGGATACACGGACGCGCGCTATAC
>DJQK01000084.1:0-854 GCA_002437575.1 Clostridiales bacterium UBA6388
GACTGCCCGACCGTCACGGTAGACGGCACGGAATATTATAAGCTCAGCACGGAGGGAACCTATTCCGGCGTCTGGCTCGAAGAGTATTACGCCGATACTGTGACTGTTTCCAAGGCAAAGTCCGGCCTTGATACCGTGATCAAGTGGTATCTCAAGGACTACAAGGGAAACAACAAGATCTGCTACAAGGCGTATGTGTGCCCGCAGGAGCTTTCCGTCAGAGGCATGACGTTTATGCTGAATAATGAAAGCTGGCTGAACGACCATGTGGCGCACCGTCTTTACGACACCGTCGGCACCATCACCGGCTCGATGATCAAGTTCGACAAAAGGATCGTCTCGGAGCAGGATATTAAAGCCACGGAGAAGGAAGACGGCGCAGTGCAGAGCACCGTCAGCGAGGGCGAAACCGTCTATTACCGCATTGCGCTCCATCCGGCAGGCGAGGGCAGCGAAGAAGTAACAGGCAGCATCACGCTCAAAAAAGAGAACCTGCGAGACAGTCTTCCGCTCGGCTACTTCCTCAGTGACACGAATCAGTTCCAATGGCACAAGAGCGAGGACAAAACGCCCGGAAGCGTCTGGATCGTCGGCTACGAAGGGGCGACAACTGATATAAATGTAGCAGGCGGCTGGAGTATTCAAGAAAGCGGCACGAAAAACCAGCGGGAGATCGTCTGGGGCGATGATTTTTCCGTCACGTTCCCGGCGAACAAGCCGCTTTATATCTACATCCGCCTGACCTTCCCCAAAGGCGATGACTGGCAGGAATATGTGGCGCAGAACAAGCTGCTGACGCCGACAAATACCTTCTATCTCAACGGCATGGGCTCGGCTGTTACGCACACGCTGAG
>DJQK01000084.1:944-1236 GCA_002437575.1 Clostridiales bacterium UBA6388
ATCTCACGAGCTATGTCAATGAACAGAGCGTGATCTATTATGTGGCGCTGTGCAACGATGGCGACACCCGCCTGTATCTGACCGATATGCAGGATCTTCTGCCGAAAGGCTTCAAGTTCGCTTCGATGGGCGAGTACGTAAGCGCTTACCCATCCACGTCCGCCAACACATTATACGAGCCGCTTGTAAAGCGGGAGGATAACAAAAACTACAAGTGGAAACAGGCGCGCGTCGAATGCAGCAAAGACGAAAATGACCCGCAGAAGCTGACCTTCCGGTATTCCCAACCTTC
>DJQK01000084.1:1335-4660 GCA_002437575.1 Clostridiales bacterium UBA6388
CAGACCGAAGACGCCGCGACCAACGGCATCGCCATGCCGTACTACAACTATAACGATGGCGGCGTCAGCGTCAGCGACAATTCTATCGTTCTGAAATGGTCGTCGAAGGATGTGGAAGTCCCCAACGACGGCGGCTGCCGGGTGGTCGACAACACGCAGATTGCGTCTAGTGGATTCACTGGCGAGTCCACCGATACGCAGTGGCTCTATTCCGAGGTCACACAATACCGCGGCGAGATAAAGCCCGGTATTTCGAAGCGGCTGGCAGCGGCGATTTCCACGGACGGCAGAGAAACAAAAGATCCCATTTCGGCGTACCCGGGAGACACGCTTCGCTGGGAGGTCACCGTGTATAACGACGGAAGCACATCGCTCGAAGGCTTTACTGTCACGGACGTCATGCAAGCCCCGTACAGACCGACCGGAGCGATCAAGTGTGGCAACAGTACGCTGTTTTCGATCGAATGGACTGACGAAGAAAACGGAAAAGTGTGGGCATCTGGCAGTGCAAAGTCGTTCAAAGTTGACGGCGATGCGGTGGAGGTAGCCGGGATTGACGGAACCTTATCTCTTCGCGTGACGAGGGATACTGAAAACAGGAATTACGCCCTCTCCATTCGATTCCCCGCCGTCAAATCGTACGCCATTTCTCCGGGCGGGAAGCTGACCCTGACCTATGAAACCAAACGGTCCGATGGCAGCAACGATAACACCGTCTATGTCAATACCTGTTATGTCACGCCCGCACAGGATCAGAACTGGGACGGCACAACGAGCCACGGCAACGTTACGGCGTTCGACCCGGCGGGTGAAGACGAAAACCGCCTGTCCGTGCGCAACTCCGCGCCGGTCACCACGGCTTACGGCTTCGCCACCAGCTCGCTCAAAACAGTCGAACTGGCGAGCGATTCGGAAACAACCGCGAATGGCAACGGCGGCGAACAGAACTACATTCTCCTGCCGGACAAGGGCGCGCAGGAGGTCATCTACACGCTGCAGGTTGATGCGCCGGATGAAACGGCCATGACCTCGCTCACCCTCATCGATACGCTGCCGTATGTGGGCGACCACACCAGCTTCCAGAAGGACGATCCGCGGTTCAGCGAGTTTGCGGTCAGCTTTGCCGAAACCCCCAACGTCACCGTCACGGTCACAGACGAGAAAGGCACCGAAACGACGCTCAATGCAACAAGCCAGTACACCGTCAGCTACAGCGACAAAACCGAGTTTGATTCAGACGACTGGAAGGGTACGTCCACGTGGAGCGATTATCCGACCAATATGCGTTCGCTCCGCGTCGTCATTACCGACAAGGACGCCATTCCGGGAAATTCTCATGTGACGGTTCGCTTCCACGCCGTTACCGACGCCAATGCGGACTACGGCCAGAGCGCATGGAATAGCTTTGGCTATCATTACAGCGTCAGCGGCGGACAGGAGTTGGAGGCCGCGCCGCTCAAGGTCGGCGTGAAGCTGCCCACGCGCCCGTATCTGCAAAAGTCCCTCGTTGACCGCGAAGGCAAGAGCGTCATCGCCAAGCGGAACGAGACATTCCGCTTCCTGCTCTATACCGGCAAGAGCCTGAAAACGGCTGATGCGACGACCATCGCCGGTAGCGCTCAAACCGTCAGCGTGATCGAACTGACCGTTCCGCAGGGCGAAAGCGTCAGCGAGAAACGGATGCTGAAAGACCTCAAGGTCTGGACGTATGCGGACGGCAAATGGACGCAGACAGAGGCAGACTGGACGTGGACGCAGAACGCGAGCTACACCATCGTCGAGCTGCCGCAGTCCGACGACCCGGAATACCGTTTCCAGAGTCTCAACCGCCATACGGACGCCACCGGCTACACGTTCATCTACCAGAACGACCAGACACAGCAGATTTTCGCTGTGAACTTCCACGACGTCTGGTCGCTCACCATCCGCAAGGTCGATCAGACCGCACAGGATCTCACCATCGCGGGCGCATGGTTCGCGCTCTACAGCCCGAACGAAAACGACAGGCTAGACTATGATTCGTTCCCCGGCGACAAGCCCACGAACAGGCCTGCCGAAACCATCGAGCAGGACGGTAAGACGTGGCATCTTGCGCAGGTCGCTCAGACCGGCAACGTCGAAAGCGAGCGGGGTTCCCTCACCTGGAGCGGTCTGCGCCGCGAGACGTATCTCTATCGGGAGATCCAGGCTCCGAAGGGGTATTTGCTGGATGAGACCATCCGCACCATCACGAAGAACGGCTATCCGCAGACTGTGACCGTTACCAACGAGGGCGTTGGTTACGAGCTGCCGCAGACCGGCGGGCCGGGCGTCGCCCCGTTCCTGCTGTCCGGCGGGCTGCTCTTCGGCGGCGCAGCGTTTGCGCTCCTGCGCAGACGGAAGCGAAAGGGGGCGGCGTGATTCGAAAACACAACGCACTCCCTATATCTTATCAAAAATAAAAATACCATAAAAGAAAGGAACACGTTATGAAAGCATTGAAAAAGCTCATGGCGCTCACGCTGACCGTCCTTCTGGTTCTTTCCCTGAGCGTCGCCGCCTTTGCCGCAGGCGAAGGCAGCATCACCGTAGACAACCCGAAAACCGGCGAAACCTACACCGCCTATAAGATCTTCGACGTTACGTACAGCGACGACAAGAGCGCGTATTCCTACACCATTCAGGGCGACAGCGATTGGTTTTCCACTGTAGATGTGTATGCAAAGTCCGAGGGCAGCGGCCTGACCCTGACGAAAGTCGGCGACACGAACACCTATGTTGTCACCACCACGGACGCATTCAGCGCCCCGAAATTTGCGGCTGCTCTGAAAGAGGCGGTCGAAGGCAAAAACGGCATCACGCTGACTGCTGGTACAGACGGCACCGTCTCGATCTCCAATCTGGAGCTTGGCTACTACTTTGTTGCCAGCTCCACCGGCGCGCTCTGCAACCTGACCACCACGAATCCGAGCGTCACCATCCACGATAAGAACGACATTCCGTTCGAGAAGACCGATGATCAGACATCTGTCGACGTCGGCCAGACCGTGAACTACACCATCACCGGCAAGGTGCCCGATTACACCGGCTTCACAGCCTACACCTACCTCATCGCCGATGAAATGAGCGACGGTCTGACGTTCAAAAAGGATGTTAAGGTGACAGTCGGCGGCGTGGATAAGACCGGCGACTGTACGGTAACTTACGATGTGGAGGGCAATGCCAATAAATTCACGATTTCTGTACCTGTTTTGGACAAAAGCTACGAGATCGGCGCAGAGATCAAGGTTACATATTCCGCCGTTGTGAACGAGAAGGCCGTCGCCAAGGTCGAGCGCAACAAGGC
>DJQK01000084.1:4731-6242 GCA_002437575.1 Clostridiales bacterium UBA6388
GCCAAGATCGTGATCGACAAGTATGCTGCCGATGGCACGGATACCAGCAAGAAGCTGGCCGGCGCACAGTTTATCCTGTATAAGCTGGATGAAGACGGAACAACGAAGCAGTACTACAAGTGGAATGAGACGGACAAAAAAGTCGAGTGGGATGCGGACAAGACCAAGGCTTCCGTTAAGACCACAGGCGAGAACGGCGCTGCTTCCTTTGACGGTCTGGCGGACGGCACCTACTACCTCGAAGAAATTGTCGCTCCCGCAGGCTACAACCTGCTGAAGGATCCCGTGGAAGTAACTGTGAACGGCGCTAATGCAACAAGCGCTGATGCGAGTACCCTGACCGAAACGAAGGGCATTGCCAACCAGACCGGGGCACTCCTGCCCTCCACCGGCGGCATTGGCACGACGATCTTCTATGTGCTGGGCGGCCTGCTGGTCGTCGGCGCGGGCGTGCTGCTTGTGACCCGCAAGCGTATGGGAAAGTCGGATGACTGACGGTTCCGGAAAGAACGCAAAATAGCTGCCGGGGAGCGGAGCGCAGTGCGCTTCGCTCCCGTGACAGCAGCAAGGAGACGCCTGCACATGAAAAACCGCATTTCAACCGCCGCACTGATCGTGCTGCTTTTTGCAGGTGTGTCCCTGCTGCTGTATCCAGGCGTCAGCGACTACTGGAATTCCTTGCACGCGACACAGGCCGTGTCCAACTACGCACAGCAGGTGCAGACGATGGATCGCAGCCGGTATGAAACGATGTGGGACGATGCCGTTGCCTACAACCGCTCCCTTTTGACGAGAAGCACGGATTTTACGCTGACAGGCGCGCAGAAGCAGCAGTATGACGCGCTCTTGAATGTCGATGGGACGGGCATCATGGGCTATATTGAAATTCCGACCATCAAGCTGTCCCTGCCGATCTATCACGGAACGGACGATCCGGTCCTGCAAGTCGGCGCGGGGCATATCGAATGGTCGAGCCTTCCCACCGGCGGCGAGAGCACACACTGCGTCCTGTCCGGCCACCGCGGGCTTCCCAGCGCAAGGCTCTTTTCCGATCTTGACCAACTGGCCGCGGGCGACACCTTTGTGATCCGTGTGCTGGACGAGGTCATGACGTATGAGGTGGATCAGATCCTGATCGTAGAGCCGGTGGACGTGTCCGCGCTGACCATCGAGGACGGAAAAGATCTCTGCACGCTTGTCACCTGTACGCCCTACGGCATCAACTCGCACCGTCTGCTGGTGCGCGGCCACCGCGTGGAAAATGCGTCCGAGGCCATCCGTGTGACGTCCGACGCCGTGCAGATCGAGCCGCTGATCGTCGCGCCGCTGGTCGCCATGCCGCTGCTGCTGGCGCTGCTGATCCTGCTTTTGCTCCCGCGCTCCAAAAAGAAACCGCATGGAGGTACTGACAATGCTGAAGTATAAAAGAACCTTCACCGTATTATTCCTGCTGCTTTGCATTTTGCTGTGTTCCGTTCCGGCGTTTGCGGCCGGCGCGGTCGATGTGACAA
>DJQK01000122.1 GCA_002437575.1 Clostridiales bacterium UBA6388
CGTACATATAAAACGAATTGTCGCCGTGGACAGCCCGGTTGTAGGCATTGCACAGCGCCGCACGCGCGACGGTGTCGCAGTGGTGCCCCTTGATGACGATGGCTCTTGCGCCCGCACGGACGGCAGCGTCTGTCAGCTCCAGATCGTTGTAGGTCCGGCGAATGACGTCCGGCGCGGTATGGACGTGCAGATCCATGACGCCCTCCAGAATGTTCTTCCGCTCTGTATCCATATAAGCTCCCCTCCTTCGGAGAAAAAGCCTGCCGTCTGCGAAAACCGCAGGCGGCAGGCTGACGCAGGATATTTACTCGATGGCGATGGCGGTAGAAGAGGCAAGCTTCTTCACGTCCTCCTTCGGGACGATAACGCTCAGAACACCGTCTTCATACTTGGCCTTGACGTCCTCGGGCTTGACGTTACCGACGTAGAAGCTGCGAGAGCAGGCGCCTGCGTAGCGCTCCTGACGAAGCACACGGCCCTTCTTGTCCTGCTCATCCTTGTCCAGACCCTTCTGGGCAGCGATGGTCAGATAACCGTCCTTGATGTCGAGGGTGATCTCGTCCTTCTTGAAGCCGGGCAGCTCGACAGCAAAGCGGTAAGCCTTGGCGTCGTCCGTCTCGCGGATGTCGGTCTTCATCAGGTTCTTGGCGTTCTTGCCGAACAGCGGGCTGTGCGAACCAAAGAAGCCATTGTCAAAGAAATCGTCAAACATGTTTTCACCATAGATGCTGGGTACCATAATAAATTCCTCCAATATATTTTGATTCAGGGTTTGCGTAATTTATAATGAAGCTCTGCGGCGCAGCGGCTACCGCGCCGGGCATTGCTTGCAGCTTAAAGATCCTTCGTTCTGGAAATGCAGGCGCAGACGATGGCGCTGACACCTTCGAGAATGAATACCAGTCCGACCGTCACACCGACCGCCGCCGCGCTGACCCACGGATCCATCATGCAGATGAAGCTGGCAGCCATCAGCAAGATGCCGACCGCCAGAACCCAGCCCCAACCGCGAACGCCAAGGGCGTGCAGATCAAACGCACTGACAAATCGGGAAATGCCGGAAAACATCAGCCACACCGTAAAAAGAAACGGCAGCGACAGCAGCGTGAACCACTGATTAAACAGCAGGAACAGCGACATGATGACCGTCAACACGCCGTCGAGCAGCAGCCAGCCGGAGCCGATCAGCACGCCGCTCGTCCCGGCAAAGACCACGATCTCCGCGATGCCGACCACCAGCATGAAAATGCCGAGCATCAAGCCCGCCGACAGAACGGCAACGTCTTCATTGCACAAGCAATAGATGCCAGCTGCAATCAGAAGAATACCAGCTATGATATTCAAGATCTGAACTGTTTTTGTGCGCATACGTTCTTCCTCTTCTCTTTTGAAGTCCTTTTCGAACTCCTCTTTGTTTTTATGCCTTTAGTTTATGCTTTTTCCGAAAAAAAACAAGAAGCCGCAAGCACAAGAAATGTAGGCAGAATTGTGCGAAAAGCACAAAGAAAAGCGCAGATGAAAACAACTTGACCACGCTGCACCGATAGGCTATAATGAAGGCAATCCCTCAACCGAAGGAAGAATGTATGTTATGAAGGAAAACCGAAAGCTCCTGAAGGAAGTTCTGAAGGACATCAAGCGCGATATGACGGACGAGGAAGTCCTGAATCTGCTGGCGGACAGCAAAATTTCCGTAAACCCCATGACCGAAAAATACACGCTCGGTCAGCGCGCGGCGGACGCCATCGCAAAGTTCGCGGGCAGCTGGGCGTTCATCTTCTCGTTCACGGGCGTGCTGGTTTTGTGGATGGTCGTCAATACGCTCCTGGCCGCAAACGCGTTTGACTCGTATCCGTTTATCCTGCTCAATCTGGTCCTGTCCTGCGTCGCCGCCATTCAGGCGCCGCTCATCATGATGAGCCAGAACCGGCAGGAGGAAAAGGACCGCCGCCGCGCGGAGAACGATTACAAGGTCAACCTCAAGACCGAGATCATGATCGAAGATCTCCACGACAAGGTCAACGCCATCTTGGCCAAGCAGGCTGCACTGGAGAAAAAACTACAGGAGCAGGAAGAACAGGCAAACTCCTGAATCGTGCAAAAAACCGGCGCGTCGCCAGAAAGGACGGTGCGCCGGTTTTGTTATTTCTGTATCAGAAGCACTTCTGGTCGCGCGTCTTGCGGCAGGCTTCCTTCCGCTCGCAGCGGTAGCAGACCTCCGTCTCCGGCGACGGCTCGCCGCGCTCGAATTTCAGGAGATTGTCCACGGTCGTCGCGGCGATATTGCTGAGGGCTTCTTTCGTGAGGAACGCCTGATGCGAGGTGACGATGACGTTCGGCATCGAGATCAGCCGCACCAGCGTATCGTCTGCGACAATTTCCTCCGAGCAGTCCTCATAGAAAAGGTCGCCCTCTTCCTCGTACACATCCAGACACGCCGCGCCGACCTTATGGCTTTTCAGTCCCTCGATCAGCGCCTCGGTATCCACCAGACCGCCGCGGGAGGTGTTCACGATCACAACGCCTTGCTTCATCTGCGCGATGGCATCTGCGCTGATCATGTGCCGCGTCTCGTCGGTGAGCGGGCAGTGCAGCGAAATGACGTCCGCCTGCCGCAGAAGCTCCGGCAGCTCCACGTAGGTAAGGCCGCTTTCCGGATCCGGGAATTTATCGTAGGCCAGCACGCGCATCCCAAAGCCCTTGCAGATACCGGCAAAAATACGTCCGATCTTGCCCGTGCCGATCACGCCGACGCTCTTGCCGTGCAGGTCGAAGCCCGTGAGCCCGGACAGGCTGAAATTGAAATCGCGCGTGCGGATATACGCCTTGTTCGTGTGCCGGTTGACCGTCAGCAGCAGCGCCATCGCGTGCTCGGCTACCGCATAGGGCGAGTACGCCGGAACGCGGAACACGTGCAGCTTTCCGAAGCAGGCTTTGGCATCCACGTTGTTGAAGCCCGCGCACCGCAGCGCAACGACCCGCACCCCCAGATCAGAAAGCTCGTTTACAACTTTTTCATTCACCGTGTCGTTGACGAACACGCACACGCCGTCAAAGCCCTTTGCCAGCTGGACGGTGTCCTCGCCGAGCTTCGTCTCAAAATATTGGATCTCGATGTCCGTCCCGGCGATATGCTCGTCAAAGCCGGGCTTGTCATACGGTTTCGTATCAAAAAAAGCAAGCTTCATATTGCATTGCACCTCCATGATTGTTATTGCGTCAGTTTAGTCCTTTCCGATGCATTCGTCAAGTATCATTTTCTACAAAATGAACGCTCCGGATAAAAGAAGGATTGGAGCTATTTTCTGCTGCACGGCGAGATTTTATCATTGCAGGAATGATTTTTCGTAAATTTTTCAAAACACGAGCTGCGGTTTTTACACGCGCCGGATAGAATCAGCTCCGTAAGCAAGTCAACTTCAAAGCGCGTAATACAGAGAGGAGACTCCAATGAACGCAAAAAAGATCATCAGTGGAATTTTGAGCGCCGCGCTGGCGCTGAGCATGGCGGCATGTTCCGCTGCTCCGGCTGCAACAGAAGAATCGGCGGCGCAGCCGGCACAGACGCAGACAGCCGCAGAAACACCGAAGCAGGAAGCTGCCGTGCCGGAGGTACAGCCTGCCGCACAGCAGGAGGAGACCGCCAAGGCGCCCAAGTATGTATTCCTGTTCATCGGCGACGGCATGAGCTACCCGCAGTTCCAGGCCGCATCCGATTACCTCGGCGCGCTGGCAGACAGCGACTATGAGCAGGCGCTTCCCAGCAACAGCTATGATGAGCGCGCAGGCGCAGTGCTCGATGGCCCCGAGGCGCTGAACTTCATGAATTTCGACGTTGCCGGTTCCGCCGTCACCTACGATTCGTGCAGCTTCGCCCCGGACTCGGCCTCCACGGCGACCTCCATCGCCACTGGCTACAAGACCTATTCCGGCATGATCAACGTGGATATCACCGGCTCGACGCACTATGAGACGATCGCGGAAAAGCTCCACAGCCAGAAGGGCTGGAAGGTCGGCATCATCAGCTCCGTCAACCTCAACCATGCCACGCCCGCCGCGTTCTACGCCCATCAGGCGAGCCGCAACGATTACTATGAGATCGGCGAAGAGCTTGTAAACTCCGGCTTTGAATACTTTGCCGGCGGCGGCCTCAAGAAGGTCACCGGCCCCGACAAGGACAAGACCAGCCTTTATGATCTGGCGACTGACGCGGGTTACAAGGTCACCTATACGCAGGCCGATGCCGAGGCCGTCACCGCAGCAGATGAAAAGGTCATCCTCATCGACGAGCATCTGGCCGACTCCGACGCCATGGACTACGAGCTGGACCGGCAGGAGGGCGAGTGGGCGCTGGCTGACTACGTCAAAAAGGGCATTGAAGTCCTGAACAACGACACCGGCTTCTTTATGATGTGCGAAGGCGGCAAGATCGACTGGGCCTGCCACGCCAACGACGCGGGCGCGACTGTGACCGATACGCTGGCGCTTGCCGACGCCGTACAGGTCGCCATCGACTTTGCCAAGGAGCACGCAGATGAAACGCTGATCCTTGTGACCGGCGACCACGAGACCGGCGGCCTCACGATCGGCTTTGCCGGCACGGACTATGACACCTATCTCGACAGCCTTGCCAACCAGA
>DJQK01000123.1:0-147 GCA_002437575.1 Clostridiales bacterium UBA6388
TATACATTGGAAGAACAAAGGGCGCGTTTACGAACTGGCGCAAGATGAACGCGGGCGCAAAGGCGCTTCTTGAGTCCCTCGGCATTCCCGCTGCGCCCACGCAGCAGCTTTCGAGCTGCTCCATTGCCGTGCAGCAGATGGTCGCCA
>DJQK01000123.1:213-5080 GCA_002437575.1 Clostridiales bacterium UBA6388
AAAAGCTCTTTAAGCTCATGCTGGATCTCAAAGCGCGCGGCGTTGGCATCATCTTCGTCACGCACTTTCTCGAGCAGGTCTACGCCGTCTGCGACCGCATTACCGTCCTGCGCGACGGCAAGCTCGTCGGCGAATACCAGATCGCGGAGCTTCCGCGTGTGCAGCTCGTGTCCAAAATGCTCGGCAAGGAGCTGGACGATCTGTCCGAGATCAAAAGCAGCGGCACAGAGGACGCTCTGGAAAACGCGGAGGTCGTCTACGAGGCGGCCGGACTTTCGAGCGCGGCGGGCGTTCGTCCGTTCGATTTTTCCATCCGCAAGGGCGAGGTCAACGGCTTTACTGGTCTTCTGGGCTCGGGGCGCAGCGAATCTGTGCGTGCGATCTTCGGCGCAGATCACGTCTGCGGCGGCACGGTGAAAATGGGAGGCAAGCCTGTGAAGATCACCTCGCCGCTTCAGGCAATGAAGCACGGCATCAGCTATCTGCCCGAAGACCGCAAGCGCGACGGCATCATCGGCGACCTCTCCGTGCGAGACAACATCATCCTCGCGCGGCAGGTGCTGGACGGCTTCTTCCATCCCATCTCCAAGGCAAAGGCCGAGCAGTACGCCGAGGAATACATCAAGCTTTTAAATATCAAGACGGCTTCGAGTGAAACGCCCATCAAGTCTCTCTCGGGCGGCAACCAGCAGAAGGTCATTCTGGCGCGCTGGCTGCTGGCAAACCCCGTGTACATGATCCTCGACGAGCCGACGCGCGGCATTGACGTCGGCACGAAGGTCGAAATTCAGAAGCTCGTTTTGAAGCTCGCCGCCGAGGGAAAGAGCGTGACGTTCATCTCGTCCGAAATTGACGAAATGCTCCGCGTCTGCTCGCGCCTTGTCGTCATGCGCGACCGGCAGGTCGTCGGCGAACTGCGCGGCAGCGAGCTCAACCAGAGCAGCATCATGAAAACCATTGCCGGAGGTGATCAGGCATGACCGGAACAACTAAAAAGCAGCAGGGTAATTTCCTGACCCGGCTGGTGCGCAAGCAGATCTTCATCCCGCTGGCGGCGCTTTTGCTGCTGGTCGTGTTCAACTTCATCGCAGACCCGTCGTTCTTCGCCATCACGCTGAAGGAAAACAGCCTCGGCGATCTCGTTCTGACGGGCAACCTCATTACCATTCTCGATAACGCCTCCGAGCTTGTCATCCTCGCCATCGGCATGACGCTCGTCACGGCAGCCTCCGGCGGACAGGATATTTCCGTCGGCTCCGCCATCGCCATTGCAGGCAGCGTCGTGCTGCGCGTGCTGTGCGGAACGAACTCGCGTCCCGATACGCTGCAGGCGCCGATCATCGTGGCGTTTCTCATCTGCTGCGTCGCGGCGATGGCCTTCGGCGCGTTCAACGGCGCGCTGGTCGCGGTCTTCAAAATTCAGCCGATGGTCGCGACCCTGATTCTCTACACGGCAGGCCGCTCGATCGCCGCGTGGATCAACAACAACGAACTGCCCATGATCTCCGATCCGGCCTTTGCCTACTATGGCAACTTCCTGCCGGGCGTGGCAGTCCCGACGCCGATCTTCATCGCGATCATCTGCATGATCCTTGCGTGGGCGCTGCTGCGGTTTACGAACATCGGGCTTTACTCGCAGGCGGTCGGCATCAACGCCAGCGCCGCGCGGCTCAACGGCATCCATCCCCAGTTTGTAAAATTCCTGACCTACGTCATTCTCGGTCTTTGTGTGGCGGTGGCCGGCTTTATCAAGGTCAGCCGCTTCTCCACGATCAACTATTCTGTCGTCGCCAAGGATATCGAAATGGACGCGATTTTAGCCGTCGCGCTCGGCGGCAACGCGCTTTCGGGCGGCAAGTTCAACATCTGGGCGTCCGTTCTCGGCGCGTATGTCATTCAGTTCCTCACAACGACGCTCTTCAAGTTCAACGTCGTTTCCAGCGCACTTCCGGCCTACAAGGCGGTCGTGGTCATCATCCTCGTGGTGCTGAGCGCGCCGACGGTCCGCGAAAAACTGGACGCGCTCAAAAAGAAGCGCGGCGCAGCATCTAAGAAGGAGGCGGGTACGTATGCAAAGTAACAAAACGCAAACGGCGCTCACGCGCGGAAGCCGCCTGACGGACGCGAAGCTGCTGCTCATCATCACGATCTGCGTCTTCGCCGTCATGTATGTGTGCGCGGTCCTGTTCCTTGGTTCGGGCTTTAAAAAGCCGCAGACCTTCTTCAACATCCTCAACGAAAACGCGGCGCTGCTCATCCTCTCGTGCGGCATGAGCCTCGTCATGATCACAGGCGGCATCGACATTTCCGTCGGCGCGCTCACGGCGCTCGTGTGCATGAGCTGCGCGGTGCATCTGGACTATCAGGGCGGCACGGTCGCATCGGCGATTTTGCTTGCGCTCGCGATCGGCACGGCGTTTGGTCTGGTACAGGGCTTTTTGATCGCGTATCTGGACATCCAGCCGTTCATTGTTACCCTCGCGGGTATGTTCTTTGCCAAGGGCATGACGACGATCGTGAACGCCACGCAGTTTAACGTCGAAAACGAGGCGTTCAAGACGCTCAAGGAGACGCGTATTTACGTCCCCGGGATGGGCTCTGTCAACAAGCTCGGCGTGTATGTTCCGGCATATGTGGAGATCGGCGTCGTGGCGGCATTGATCGTTGTGGCGGTTTTGTTCGTGGTGCTGCGCTGGACGAAGTTCGGCAGAAGCGTCTACGCCGTCGGCGGCAACAGCTACAGCGCCAATATGCTGGCCATCAACGTCCGGCGCACGAAGTTCCTCGCGCACCTGCTTTGCAGCATTTTAGCCGGCATCGGCGGCTTTGTGTACTTCCTGCATGTCGGTTCGGGCTCTCCGTCCCACGCAAGCGGCGCGGAAATGAACGCGATCGCCTCCTCCATCATCGGCGGCACGATGCTCACCGGCGGCGTCGGCAACATCATCGGCACGCTCTTCGGCGTTTTGTCCCTGAGTACGATCAAGAACATCGTCTCCTCGCTGGGTCTTGACGAGGCGTGGTGGACGAATATTACCGTCGCGGCAATGATCTGCCTGTTCCTTGTGATCCAGAGTCTGGTGCTCTCGCGCAAGAACAAAAATTCCTGAGGTGGCGCATATGAAACAGTATTATCTCGGCATCGAGCTTGGCTCGACGCGCATCAAGGCGGTTTTGATCGACGAGGCGCACGCCATCGTAAAAACCGGCGACGCGACATGGAAAAGCAGTCTGGAAAACGGCGTGTGGACGTATCACATGGACGAGGTGCAGGCCGGGCTCCGCGCGGCGATCAAAAGCCTCGGAGAGTTCCCGGGAACCATTTCCGCGATGGGCGTTTCCGGCATGATGCACGGCTACCTCGCCTTTGATCAAAACTGGAACCTCCTCACGCCCTTCCGCACGTGGCAGAATACCATGACCGGTCAAGCTGCCGAAGCGCTCACAGAGGCGTTCGGCTTCAACATCCCCCAGCGCTGGTCGGTCGCGCACCTGTATCAGGCGATTTTGAACAGAGAATATCACGTGCGGGACATTGCGCATATCACGACGCTGGCCGGCTATGTGCAATTCCTGCTCACGGGCGAAAACGCCGTCGGTATCGGCGAAGCGTCCGGCATGTTCCCCATCGACAGCAGTACACTCGATTACGATGCGGCCATGCTCGACCAACTTGACGCGCTGGTAACGCACTATGGCTTTGGCTGGCGCGTCCGCGACGTGCTTCCGAAGGTTCTCGTTGCCGGAGAAGCGGCAGGGTCGCTTACGGAAACCGGCAGCGACTATCTCGGCGGCCTGCTGCCCGCAGGCATCTCCTTCTGCCCGCCCGAGGGCGACGCGGGAACCGGCATGGCGGCAACAAACGCCGTTGCGCCCAGAACCGGCAACGTTTCCGCCGGCACGTCCATCTTCTCGATGGTCGTGCTGGAAAAGCCGCTGTCAAAGGTCTACCCCGAGATCGACATGGTCACAACGCCGAGCGGCGCGCCGGTCGCAATGGTACACTGCAACAACTGCACAAACGACATGAACGCATGGGTCAGCCTTCTTGGCGAGACGGCAAAGCTCTTCGGCACGGAGGTATCCACCGGTGAGCTGTTCACGAAGCTCTATGAAAAGAGTTTAGAAGGCGACGCGGACTGCTCCGGCGTTTTGACGTTCAACTACCTCGCGGGTGAGGGCGTGACGCATCTGGACGAAGGAAGACCGATGGTCGTGCGCAAGCCGGAAAGCAAATTTACCCTCTCCAACTTCTTGCGCTCCCAGCTCTACGCCACAATGGCGACACTCAAGATCGGCATGGACATCCTCGCGGGCGAGCATGTCGCCATCGATAGTCTTACCGGGCACGGTGGACTGTTCAAAACGCCCGTCGTCGGGCAGAAATACATGGCGGCTGCCTGCCACGCGCCGGTCACGTGCATGCAGTCGGCGGGCGAAGGCGGGCCTTACGGCATGGCGCTGCTGGCGGCATATATGCTGCAAAAAGAAGACGGACAGACGTTGGAAGATTTTCTTTCCCGAAAGGTCTTCGCGGATGTGACGCGCACGACGCTTGCGCCCGACGCGGAAGACGAAATTGGATTTGACCGGTATCTGGCGCAGTATCGCGCGGCGCTCGAAGCCGAAAAAGCTGCTGTTCAGGCATTTTAAGGAGGTACTATTATGAAACACTACGAATTCTGGTTTATCGTCGGCTCGCAGACGCTCTACGGCGAAGAGGTTCTGACAACCGTAGCCAACCGCGCGGAGGAAATGGCACAGAAGCTGTCCGCCGTTCTTCCGTATCCGCTCAAGTATAAAGTCACGGCAAAGTCCAGCGCCGAGATCACGAAGGTCATGAAGGAAGCAAACTTCGACGATTCCT
>DJQK01000041.1 GCA_002437575.1 Clostridiales bacterium UBA6388
GCAAATTTGCGGTGGGTCGTCTGCTCGGATCTCATCTGCAATGCATGATTTGCGGCATAGTAGACGGCAAGACCTGCGATAATGAACAAGCCCACACGCCAGTCAAACAGGAACACCGCCAGCGTCATCACCGCCGTGGAGAAAATGCCTTCTGTGACCAGCATGACCACCCGGGTGGACACGCCGGAGAGGTTATCCATTGTGTTGGTGGTGACTGAGGTGATCGCACCCAGACTATTCTCGTTAAAGTAGCCCATGGGCAGATACCGCAGATGCTCGGCGATCTGTACGCGCTTGTTGGCTGTCGTGCAGTAGCCTGCGTCTGTCTGCAAAGCGGTGGCGCGGTATTTGAGCAGCGACGAGCCGATGACAGACACCAGCATGATCGCAAGCGAAAGTAGGATTGTTTTCGCGGTCACGCCGCCTGTCAGAATCGCCCCAAGCATCACGCCGATGGCCGTAATTTTGAGTGCCGAAAACAGAGCTGCCAACACGCCGAGGACGATGGAACGATAAAACTCTTTCCGCTCCCGGTCGTCACAAAATTGGAAGAACTTTCTCAGAATCTCAAGCACGGTCCGCACCTCCTTCCGTGCTGTCACGGGATGCAATGTGTGCGTCCCAAAGGGAGTGGTACAGCGGGCAGCTTTGCAGGAGCTCTGCCTGCGTCCCCGCCGCTTCGATGCGCCCGTCGTTTACCACGGCGATCTGGTCGGCATCTGTGATCGTAGAGAGCCGGTGTGCAATGACGATCAGCGTCTTGCCCCGCACCAGACGCGCCACGCTCTCCTGAATGATGGCTTCGTTCTCCGGGTCGGTGTAGGCGGTTGCTTCGTCCAGTATCACGATGGGCGCGTTTTTGAGCATTGCCCGCGCGATGCAGATGCGCTGCTTTTCGCCGCCGGACAGATGTCCGCCGCCGCTTCCGACCACCGTATCGAAGCCGTTTTCGAGACTCATGATGAATTCATAACAGCCGCAGTCTTTCGCAGCCTGTTCTACCTCGGCATCCGTCGCATCGGGTCTGCCCATGCGGATATTCTCCCGCACGGTGCTGTCAAACAGGAAGTTGTCCTGCGACACATAGGCAACGAGCCTGTGGTAATGCGCCGCCGAGATATGGCGGATGTCTGCGCCGCCGATGGTAATACTTCCACTGCCGACATCCCAGAAGGATACGATGAGCTTGGCGATCGTGGATTTTCCGCTGCCGGAGGGACCGACCAGTGCGTTGACCGTCCCCTCGCGGAAGGTCAGGTTCACGCCGTGCAGCACCTCGGCGTCGTTGTAGCCAAAGTGAACGTCATGCAGTTCTAAGGTAACGCCCCGCGGCGTCTCTGTGTCCGTTTTGGGGCGGGACAGTTCCGGCGCGGTCAGGATATCCGTCACCTGAGAGATGATGGTGCCGACCTTGGCCAGATCGTCGGTGAACTTCATGCAGCCGATGATAGGCGTGATAAGCCCCATTGAGAGGATCACAATCAGCACAAACTTCTCCGGTGAAAGCGTTCCGTTTTTCAGCAGCAGCCCGCCGATGGGCAGCACACTCAGGAGCGTCGCGGGCATAATGTTCATGGCGAAGGTGAAGTAGAAATTGCTCTTGTTCATCCAATCAATGTAGCTCTGAGCGCACTCCTTTGCTGCGGATACAAATTTCTCATAGCTGCTTTTCGCCTTGCCGAATACCTTAATGACCTCGATGCCGCCGATGTATTCCACCGCCGTATCGTTCAGGGCATTGGTGGCAGCTACAGTGCGGGCGTAGTTCTTATTGTATCCCGCCATCATCAGCATGAAAAATATCATACCGAGCGGGAACGTGATGAGCGAAGCAAGCGCCATGCGCCAGTCGATGACAAACAGATAAATCAAGGTTGCCAAAGCGACGGCGGCGTTGCTGCTCATCTCCGGAATGGCGTGTGCCAGCGTCGGTTCCATGCTGTCCACGCGCTCGACGAGGATGTTTTTCAGCTCGCCGGAGCCGCGGCTCTGCACATTGCCGAGCGGCATTTTGGCCAGCTTCGCAAGACCCTGCTTTCGGATATTTCCCAGCACGGCGAAGGTCGCCTTGTGGGACTGCGCCGTAGACAGAGAATGGAACAGCACCCGCAAAAGCCAGAACGCCGCCATGACCGCACAGTCTACGAGATAAGCGGCTAAATCTTTATTTCCAGCCAGCAGCTTGCCGATGATTTGCGCCATTACAAAGAATGGCAGGATCTGAAACGCCGCCCCAATGACAGCAAAGATCACGCTTGCAATATAGCCGGAGCTTTTCTGATCGGCAAAGGTAAAGACCCAACCGAAGGTGCCTTTTTCTTTTTTCACATTCCTCACCTCACACCGAAGTTTTTTTTCATGGTCGGGAGCAGCTCTTCTGTTATGGGAAAATCGTCTCGTATCCCGCCGCCGTCCAGATGCAGAACGCGCGTGCAGGTGCGGCAGACAAATTCGTAGTCGTGCGTGACGATGAAAATGACCTTGCCCATATCGGAAAACCGCCGAATAAGAGCGGAAAGCCGCGCCATGCTGTCAAAGTCCAAGCCACTGGTCGGTTCATCAAAAACCAGCAGCTCCTTGCCGCAGACCATAGAGCTTGCCGCAGCGAGCCGCTGTTTCTGCCCACCGGAGAGTGTATTCGGATGGCGCTCCCGAAAGGGCACAAGTCCCAATTCTTGAAGTGTCCGCTCCGCAAGTTCCATGTCGGGATTTTTGATGCCAAAGGTACATTCTGCCTCCACGCTTTCGGCAAAAAGCTGATAATTGACATCCTGCATGACCAAGTAAGAACGCTTCATCCGCTCTTTTGGCTTCTGCGGTTTTCCGTGAAGAAGATACGAACCGGACGCTTCCTTGTGCAGACCGCAGAGCGCGCGGGAGAATGTTGTTTTCCCTGCACCGTTGTGTCCGACGACCGCGATGATGTCGCCAGGTGCAG
>DJQK01000005.1 GCA_002437575.1 Clostridiales bacterium UBA6388
GAAAATGCCGATAAATCCCGATCGCCCGGCGGTCGGGGGTTATGAGCATTTTCCAACGCAAAGGAGACGCAGACTGTGCAAAAGCTTTCTCTCCGGTCGCGCGGGAAATATGAGACGAAGCCGTCCGGGAAAGGACTCTGGACGCGGATGAACAACAAGGTGCGCGATTTTCTCGCATCCATGTGCTTCTCCGGCCCGAGCTTTCTCGGGATGCTGGCGTTTTATATCATCCCGTTTCTGATCGTCATCTATTATTCCTTCACCGTGGGCCTGACCGACCACAGCTTCGCCGGGCTCAAAAACTATATCAATGTCTGGCAGAACGGCGCGTTCAAGATCGCGGTCAAAAACACGTTCATGTTCACGGGCCTGTCCGTGCCGCTGGCGGTGGTGCTGTCGCTGGGCCTCGCGCTGCTGCTCGAGGCGCGGATCCCTCTCAAAAGCGAGTTCCGTACCTTCTTTTTAAGCCCCATGATGGTCCCCATTGCGTCCATCATCCTCATCTGGCAGGTGCTGTTCCACTACAACGGCGTCATCAACGAGTTCCTGCAGGTCTTTGGCGCGGATAAGATCGACTGGCTGAAATCCGACTATTGCATGGTCGTCATCGTCGTGCTGTTTTTGTGGAAAAACCTCGGCTACAACATGATTTTGTTCATGGCCGCCCTCAGCAATATCCCGCGCGAGCTGCTCGAGGTCGCGGAGGTCGAGGGCGCGTCGGCGGCCTATCAGTTCTTCCACATCAAGCTCCGCTACCTCTCGCCGACGGTTTTGTTCGTGACGATCCTGTCCATCATCAACTCGTTCAAGGTCTTCCGCGAGATCTATCTTCTCACCGGCAATTACCCCTACGACGGGCTTTACATGATGCAGCATTTCATGAACAACATGTTCAATTCCGCCGACTACCAGCGCCTGTCCGCCGCGGCGGTGCTGCTGGCGATCGTCATCGTCATCCTCATCGCCCTTTTGTTCTTCGTGGAGAACATCTTCGGAAAGGACGTGGAAGGATGAAGAAAAAACGCTATTTTTCCCGCACGGTCTGCTTTCTGCTCTGCGCGGTGTTCGCGCTTTTGTTCCTGCTGCCGACGGTTTTGACCATCACGAACTCCTTCATGTCGCAGAGCGAGATCACGGCCAGCTACGGCCAGGTCTTTGAAAACGCCAACGACGGCAAGAGCTACATCTCCAAGACCATTGAACTCAAATTCATCCCCGACAAGGTCAGCTTCACCCAGTATTTCACCGTCCTGCTCAAAAGCCCGGACTATCTGCTGAAATTCTGGAACTCCGTCATCCTGACCGCGCCGATCGTCTTCGCGCAGCTCATGGTCGCGTCCATCGCGGCCTATGGCTTTACCCGCTGGCGCGGGAAGGTGCGCGACAGTCTGTTCTTCTTCTATGTGATCCTGATGCTCATGCCGTATCAGGTCACGCTGGTCCCCAACTATCTGGTGAGCGACTGGCTGAAGATCCTCAATACCCGGTGGGCGATCTTCCTGCCCGGCGCGTTCGCGCCGTTTTCGGTCTTTCTGCTCACCAAATTCATGCGCCGCATCCCCATGGCCGTCATCGAATCGGCCAAGATCGACGGCGCGAACGAGTGGCACATCTTCTGGAACATCTGCCTGCCGCAGTGCCGGAGCGCCCTCTATTCCATTGCGATCCTGGTGTTCATCGACAACTGGAACATGGTCGAACAGCCGCTGATCCTGCTCAACGACGTGGAGAAGCAGCCGCTTTCGATGTTCCTGTCCAGCATCAACGCCGGCGAGATCGGCATCGCCTTTGCCGCCGCCGTCATCTATATGATCCCCGGTCTGCTGCTGTTTCTGCACGGCGAGGCGTATCTGGTGGAAGGCATCGCACATTCTGGCTCTGTGAAAGGATAAGGAAAGAGACATGGAAAACAGTGTAAGAAAACGCGAGTGGGTCAAGACCGTGGCTATCATTTTTCTGGCGGTCCTGCTGGTGCTGACCTTCTTTTCCAAGACGATCATGAACGCCTCCCTGCCCGAGGTCGCAGCGCAGCAGGCCGCCTCCGGCGCCATCAACGCCCGCATCCGCGGCAGCGGCACCGTCGAGGCCAGCGAGGTCTATAACGTCACCATCAAGCAGACCCGCAAGGTCGCCAGCGTCCTGGTCAAGACCGGCCAGGAGATCAACGTGGGGGATACCCTTTTTGTGCTCGAAGCGGAGGATTCCGACGAGCTCAAGCAGGCGGAGACGGACCTCGAGACGCTCCAGCAGAACTACGACAAGAGCCTGATCGAAGCGGGGAATACCGCCGCGCAGGAGAATTATGACGTGCAGAACGCGCGCGACGCCTATAACGAGGCGCTGGCCATCTACCGGCAGTACAGCACGATGGACGCCTCGCAGCTCGCCACCCAGAAAGCCGCGGCCGACGCCAAGCTCAAGGAGCTGCAGACCGCCAAAACCACCGTCGACAACCAGCTGACCAAGCTGAAAGGGGAAAAAGAATACACCGACGCCCAGGCGACCGTAACGGAGCATGAGGCGACGGTAAAGAGCTTGGAAACCGAGAAAGAGACACTTTTGGCATCTACGGATGTCCCGAATCCCAGCGCGAGAAACGCAGATGCAATTCAAACTGAAATAAATGACCTTCGCAATAAAAACGTGTCGGCATTGGCACAGTACGAAAATTCATTCTTGGCGTTCAGCGGTATTTGCGATAATGACTTTTCCATTATGAAGGTGTGCTACGAGAATGAAGATGCCATGCAAGCAAGAATTTCTGGTGGTGCATCCTCTTCGAAATCGAGCGAGATAACCGGGCAGGCGGTCGTTTTTGACACTACGTCCGGAACTGACACAGCAACAACCTACCGAAGAGCGTATGAGGCACTTGCCGCTGTTTATTATGGCGCAGAGGGTAAAGGCGGGGGCTTGTTCGATTTACAAAACAACTTAAAAGTAGCGACCATCAATGATAAGATTGACGAAGCGAAGCACGAAATGAGCACGGCCCAGACCATCGTCGGCAACTATGAACGTTCCAT
>DJQK01000016.1:0-1672 GCA_002437575.1 Clostridiales bacterium UBA6388
GATAGCGCACCATCCGCTGCATGCCGTGCGACTCGATGCCGTACAGATCGGCGGTCAGCAAAACGTCCTGAATGATGTTTGCTTCGGCTTCCGTGAAGCCGAATTTTTCAAATGCGTCCATGCAGAACCCATGGAGCAGCTCGTATGACCAATGCTGGTATCCCATTTTGCAGGCTCTCCCTTCGTTTGTCAAGACTTACGCAGCCCGATTCAAAAACTTCTGCGTTTTGTCTATTTTGGTATGTCCGGTTCGTCTGGAGAATGTGAGATTTTTCCGGAAAATCCGAAAAAATTGGCTGGTCAGCGCTGCACTCGTCCGGTGCCGTCGCCGCCCATAAGCTTTTCCACATCGCAAACGCCGACCCGGTTAAAGTCACCGATCACGCTGTGCTTCAGGCAGGAAGCCGCGACCGCAAATTCGAGCGCAGACTGCTCGTTCTCATAATGGCTCAAGCCATAGATCAGACCGCCGGCAAACGAGTCGCCGCCGCCCACGCGGTCGATAATGTCCCGAATTTCGTATTTTTTAGACACATAGAAGTCCTTGCCGTCATTGAGGCACGCCGCCCAGCCGTTCCAGTCCGCGCTGTGGCTCTCGCGCAGCGTGATGGCAATGCACTTCATGTTCGGATAGCTTTCCAGAACCTTTTTGCCGAGCGCGCGGTACTTTTCTCGGTCCAGCTCGCCGGATTCGACGTTGACATCGACCGTAATTTCCAGCGACTTCTGCACGTCCTCCTCGTTGGCGATTGCCACATCGACGTACTTTGCAAGCTCGCGCATGACCTCGCTGGCTTTTTTGCCGTACTTCCAGAGGTTCTTGCGGTAGTTGAGGTCGCAGGAGACGGTGATATTGCGTTTCTTCGCTTCCTTGACGGACTCAAGAGACAGCTCCATCGCGCTTTCGGAAATCGCAGGCGTAATACCCGTGATGTGGAACCAGTCCACGCCGTCAAAGGCTTTGTCCCAGTCAATATCGCCGGGTTTTGCCAGCGCGATCGAGGAATACGCGCGATCATAGACGACCTTGCTCGGCAGCTGGTTCGCGCCGCCCTCCAAGTAATAGATGCCCATGCGCCCCTCACCGCGGACGATCTTCTTTGTGTCCACGCCAAAATAGCGCAGCTCGCGGATGCAGGCGTCTGCAATATCGTTCTGCGGCAGAACGGTCAGAAATTCCGCGTCCATGCCGTAGTTTGCAAGGGAGACTGCCACGTTCGCTTCGCCGCCGCCGAAGGTCGCCTCCAGCATCGGACTCTGGAAGAAGCGCTCGTGTCCCGGCGCTTTGAGCCGGAGCATAATTTCGCCAAATGTTAAAACCTTCATTTGCGCACCTCCTGAATGGCAGCTCTTGCCTGCTTGCAAAGTTCGGTGATCTTCTCAAAATTACCGGCCGCAATGTCCGCCTTCGGGCAGACCCAACTGCCGCCGACCGCGTGGATGAACGGCGCGGCGATGAACTCGCCGATGTTCTGACCATTCACGCCGCCGGTCGGGATGAATTTGATCCCGCCGAACGGACCCGAGAGCGCCTTCATTGCGGACAGACCGCCGTAAACGCCAGCCGGGAAGAATTTCACAACGTTCAAGCCAAGCTTCATCGCCGCCATAATTTCGGTCGGCGTCACGCAGCCGGGCGTGACAGCAATACCGTTTTCCACGCACCAGCGGA
>DJQK01000016.1:1731-13468 GCA_002437575.1 Clostridiales bacterium UBA6388
TTTGCACTGCTCGAGCGTAATGACCGTTCCTGCGCCAACGAGCATCTCGGGGCAGTTTTCCGCAACTGCCTGAATGGAATCCGCAGCAGCCGCCGTGCGGAACGTAATCTCCATCACATCCACACCGCCGGCAAGCAGCGCGTTCGCCGTCGCAACCGCGTCTTTCGCGTCGTCCAGTACCACGACCGGCACAACGCCGCAGCCGTGGAGTCTATCCAAAACCTTCATATCCTTCGTCTCCTAAGATGTTTCTTTCCAATTCAAGACGCAGACCGGCTCCGGAACGTTTGAAATTGTCCGGAGCTTCGAAAGCGCACCGGTCTGCGCGTTTCGTTTCCAGAGGATGATCGTTTCTTCCCGCTGACCGGTGCTCACGAGATACTGTCCATCCCGGCTGAGCGCGAAGTCGCGCGGGAAGAAAAGACCGTCCGAAACCGTCCCGGCGTGCTGCGGGTGCATCGGGTCTTCGAGTGAAAACCAGTCGATTCTGCCGCCGCTGTCTGAACGGTTCGAGCAGTAAAGGAATTTTCCGTCCGGACTTACCCGGATTGCCGCGCCGCCGCGCTGCTCCTGCGGCAGCCCTGGGCACGCATCCACGCGCCCCATGCGCATGGGTGCAAGGCAATCCGAAAGATCCAGCATATAAATGCTGCATCCCATCTCCGTCAGAAGATAGGAGATCTTCCCTTCCGGGTGAAATGCCAGATGGCGCGGGCCCTCGCCGGGCGCAGTGTGGACGCTTGCCGCCGGAAGATGGCGGAGCCGGTCTTCTTCGATGGCAAAAACCTCCAGCGTGTCCGTTCCCAGGTCACAGACGTAAAGCGCCCGCCCATCCGGGCAGACCCACACAGAGTGCGGGTGCGGGCAGGTCTGCCGCACAGAATTCACACTGGAGCCGTAAAGCTGCAGCGTCTGCGTCCGTGCGCCGGGAATGCCGCCAGGAAGGAGCGAAACAGCGTCTACCGTGCCCAGACCGTAGCTGCACGCATAGAGCACGTCGTTCGCAGTCGTCAGATGCGGCATGACAGGCTCCAGATCCTGCCGCGAGGCAATTTTTGTGAGTGCGCCGCTCCGAACCAGAAACACCGTCAGCTCGCCAGGAAGACCGCTTGCGCCGGGGCTTTCCGTCAGCGCGTAAAGGGCTCTCCCCTGCTGCGCCAGATATCCGACGCGCCGCACCGGCGCTTCCGGCGTCACGCAGGCGTTTCGTCCGTCTTCTTCAAAGGAAAGCTTGCATACGCCTGCCCGGTAGCTCCCAATCCAAAACGTGTACTCCTGTTTCATATCACAGATGCATACCGCCGTCGCAATAGATGTTTTCGCCGGTGATATAGCCGCCTTCCTCTGCGCAGAGCAGCAGCACCGCCGCCGCACAGTCCTCTGGCTTTCCGAGTCTGCCGCAGGGCACTGCCTGCTCGCACGCGGCGCGGTATGCCGCGTCCTCGAGAACGGCGCTGTTGCGCGGAGTGACGATCGTGCCGGGCGCCATATTGTTGATGGTCACGCCGCCTCCTGAAATCTGCTTTGCCAGATTCCGCACCAGATTGAACTGTGCGTCCTTGCTGGCAGCATATACCAGCATATCCTTGTGGGGCTTTGCCTGCTGGATGCTGCCGACGGTCACAATCCGTCCCCAATGCTGCTGCAGCATATGCGGCGCATAGCGCTGGATGAGCAGCAGCGTCTGCTTGAGGTTGACCGTGATCTGCAAATCGAAGTCCTCCGGCGTAATTTCCTGCCACGGCTTTCGGATCTGCACGGACGCATTGAGAATCAGAATATCCACATCGCCTGTCTGCGCGTAGAGCTTTTCCGCGGCGTCGAGGCATACCAGATCCGCGACACACGCATACGCACAGCCGCCCTTTGCCGTAATCTCATCGGCAACGCCCTGCGCCTTTTCCATGCTTTTCGACGCCTGCACCCAGACCTCACAGCCGTTTTCCGCGAGGCACGCGGCGATCGCCTTGCCGATGCCCTGCGACGAGCCGGTCACCAGCGCCTTTTTTCCATTGAGATTGAACATAGCCTGTATCTCCCATATTCATCGGTCTGCCCCGCAGCGCAAACTGCTTGCGCTGCGGGGCACGTTGTGCGAATCAAAGCGACGACTGCGTGTCGTTCGGGTCGCCGTTGCGGGCAAGGTCGTACTCCTGCGACCAGTCGAGCCCACGGTATTTTTCCGCGCGCGGGTCAGTCTTGATGAACTCCATCAGAAGATCGAGCATCGGCTCGGTCCAGGTGTTCTTGTCGATCTGCGCGGTGGTAAACTTGTTGAGGGTGATCATTTCGAAGCCGAACAGGTCCTTGACCTGCGTCTTTGCTGCGCCGTCGACCACCTCGGGAACCAGATGGGGCGGAATGAACAGCACGCCGCCGCTGCAGCCGTAGACGATGTCGCCCGGCAGGCAGATTGCCGCTTCCCGGCCGTCGCCGAGGCGCGCGGGGGTGTTGAAGCCGGTCATGACAAAATCGCGGATGGGCGTGGGGTCGATGCCGCGGTAGTAGACCTGCGTGCCGACCTTCTGCATCTGTTCGATGTCGCGGATGCCGCCCCAGATCACCGCGCCGCCGGTCTTGGTCTTGTTCTTGATGGCAGTCGTGAGGTTACCGCCGACGAAGGTGCCCTTGAAGACCTTATCGTACATATCAATGACAATGACGTCGCGCTCCTGCAGGCTGTCGATGACCCACTGGTTGGGTGTGCCGGACCAGCCGTTTTCGGCAGCGGACTCCATCATGACGTCAAAATAGTCCGGGCGTGTGGGCGCGTAAACCGCGGTCAGAGCTCTGCCGACAAGCTTTTTGTTGAGCGTGCCATCGTCCCGGAATTCCGGGTGCAGCGACTTCATGGAGATAAACTGATTTTCATAGCCCTTGACAAAAATCGGCTTCCAGACCTCCTCGAGCGTCATCTCCGCCAGCGCGTCGAGATAGCGGTCGGCGACCTTGGGTCTGCCGTCAGGCAGGCGTTCGCCTTTCCACAGTGGGGTCAGTGCGATGATGTCTTCCTTATTATTAAAACGCATGGTGCTTCTCCTTCTTGAAACCTGTGATTATTTGATGGCAAGCTTCATCACGTTTTCCTGCGTGATTTCGTCTCCGGTCAGCTCGCCCTGAATCTTTCCGCTGCTCAGAACCAGCACACGGTCGGACATATTGACCAGCTCCGGCATATCGCTCGATGCCATGACGATGGACACGCCCTGTTCGGTCAGCTCACGCATGATCGTGTAGAACTCTGCCTTTGCGCCGACGTCAATGCCCTTGGTCGGCTCGTCCATAAAGAGGATCTTGGGGTTCGTCAGCAGCCACTTGCCGAGAACGACCTTCTGCTGGTTGCCGCCCGAAAGTGCAACGATCAGTGTGTCCATGCTGGGCGCCTTGACGCGCAGACGGTCAAAGATGACCTTCGCGGTCTTTTCCTCTGCTTTTTTGTCAATGAGGAATTTTCCGGGAATGTCCTTGAGGCAGGCGAGCGTGAGATTTTTGAGGATGCTCAGGATCCAGACGAAACCGGACTTCTTGCGCTCCTCGGTAACAAAGCCGATGCCATGGTCGATGGCGTCCTTCGGACTGCGGATTTTAACGCTCTTTCCGAACAGCTCGACGTTCTTGGTGACGCCTGTTGTGATCTGCCCGAAGATGGCGCCGAGGCACTCGCTTCGACCTGCGCCGACCAGACCGCCCAGACCCAGAATTTCGCCCTTGTGAAGCTCGAAGGAAATATTTTCCACAATGTTCTTGTCCACAATCGACGGATGCGGAACGGTCAGATCCGTGACCTTCATGACGACCTCGTCGGAGGCATGGAATCGTCCGCCGGGATACATGCTGTCCATCTTTCTGCCGACCATCTCTTCGACCAATCGGTCGTTGTTCGTCTCGGAAATTTTGCGCGTGGAAATCAAGTGTCCGTCGCGCATGACCGTCACACGGTCGGCAATTTCGAAGACCTCGTCGAGCTTGTGGCTGATGTAGACGCAGGCGACGCCCTGCTCGCGCAGGCGGCGGATGATAGAAAAGAGCTTGTCCACCTCTTTGTCCGTCAGCGCGGAGGTCGGCTCGTCAAGCACCAGCACGCGGGGGTTGCGGATGACGGCACGCATGATGGCGAGCATCTGCAGCTGCCCGCTGTTTAGGGGTCTTGCCAGCGAGCGCGGACCGACGTTGATCTCCAGCTCGTCCAGAATCTGCTGTGTCTTTTCGTCGAGCGTTTTATAATCGACCATCACACCCTTGCCCGGAAGGTTGCCGACGAAGAGATTCTCTTCGATCGTGCCGTCGAGCATGGCGTTGATTTCCTGATAGATCATCTCAATACCGAGCGAACGCGCGGTATGGACGCTCATGTTGTGTACCTTTTCTCCGTCGAACCAGATCTCGCCCTCATATTCCTTCGAGGTGTAGCTGCCGCTGAGCACCTTCATTAGGGTGGACTTGCCTGCGCCGTTTTCGCCGCAGATCGCCAGAACCTCTCCGGCATTCAATTCGATGGAGACGTCGCTCAATGCCAGAACGCCGGGAAAGCGTTTGGTGACATGGCGCATTTCCAAAATATGTTCAGCCAATGGTTTAGCCTCCTTCTTCTCTGCAAATATGTTCCGGCTTCCAGCTTATTTGCCGCTGAGAACGGCACGGCGGTACTTGTCGATGAACATCGAGAGAATCAGAATCAAGCCAAAAATCAGCGTCTGTGCGGTGCTGGGAATGCCGACAAGAATCAGGAAGTTCGTGATGGTTGCAAGCAGGATGCAGCCGATGGCGGTACCGGCAATGGTGCCCGAGCCGCCCGCGGGACTGGTGCCGCCGATGATAACCGCCGCCATGATCTTCAGGTTCACGCCGTCGCCCGCGCCGGGGATGCCGGAGGCAAAGCGTGCTGCCCAGATAACGCCGGTGAATGCGGAGAACAAACCAACTGCGACATAGACCAGAATTCTTCTTCTGACGACGGGGATACCCGCGAGGTACGCCGTCTCGGGGTTGCCGCCGATGGCTGCAATGGAGCGGCCAAACTTCGACCGGTTCAGAATGATGTAGCCCGCAGCGCCGATGATCAGGGCATAGAGAATCGGAACAGGAACGGTATCAAACAGATACGTCTGGCCGAGCGCCTTGAACTCCGCGTTCATGCCGGAGACGGCCAGACCGCCCGTCCAAAGAAGCGCGATGCCGCTGAGAATGTATTGCATACCGAGCGTAATGATAAATGCGGGCTGACCGAAGCGGACGATAATCACGCCGTTGACCCAGCCAACCAGTGCGCCGACGAGCAGCGCGACGAGAATTGCCAGCCACATATTCCAGCCGCCTGCGATGGCATACGCGACGATGACGCCGGCAAGAGACAGCGTCGAGCCGACCGACAGGTCCATGCCGCTTGCCGTGAGCAGATACGTCAGCGGCACGCCGATGAAGAAGGAAAAGCTTGCAGTGCGGAGAATGTCGATGAGGTTTGCCGCACCAAAGAAGTTCGGATTGACGAATGCGACGATGATCAGAATCAGCGCCAGCGGAATGAGCGCGCCCAGCTCGTTGTGCGACATGATCGCGCGCATGAGTTTCTTTTTGTTATTCATTCGGTTCTTCCTCCAAAGAAGGACCGATCCGGGTCGATGGGTATGCTTGAGCCCGGAACGGTCCTTCGTGCTATTTATCAGTGAACGGACAAATGGGGTGCGATCAATCCAGCGGAATACCTTCCTGGTCGGCGTATGCCTGCACGCCGTCGGCATACAGCGCGTATGCGCCGCAGCCGGAGAAGCCTTCTACCGTGCCGCCCTCATAGAGGGTCTTTGCCAGAGAAACAGCGGTCCGACCGACGGAGAGCCAGTCCTGGATGATGGTGCAGTCCGCAGCGCCGGACAAAACATACGTCAGGATCTCTGCGCCGCCGTCGATGCCCTGGACATACATCGAGTCCTGAAGCCCTCTTTCCTCTACGAGCGTTGCCGCGCCGACGGCTGCCATGGAGCAGTCAGCAACAAACGCATTGATCTCCGGGTGTGCCAGCAGCAGTGCAGAGAACTTTTCATAGACGACCTGAGTATCGGAGGTGGATTCTTCCTGCGAGACGACGACTGCGTCCGGGCGAAGCTCGGCGAGCTTGTCGCAGAAGGACTGATAGTTGATGTTGTGCGACTGGGAGCTGAGCTTGGGCTGCATGTACACAACGTTGATGGGCTCGTCCTCGGGCATGTTCTGTACGAGCGTCTCTGCCTGAATGTTGCCGAGCTCAACGGGGTCGATGCCGGTGTAGACCTCGCAGCGGCCGGGCAACGAGTAGTTGATGCCGACGAGCGTCACGCCCTTTTCCAGCGCGCGGTCAACGACGTCGTTGAACGCTTCCTGGTCGTTCCAGTTGCCGATGATGATGTCTGCACCGTTGGAAAGTGCAGTCTCGCAAAGCTCGACCATCTCGGTGGTGTTGGCGGTCGTGACCGGTCCGAGGTAGGTGTAATCCCAGCCCTCGGCTGCGGCTGCTTCTTCAAAGCCCTTCTGGCAGTTGCCCCAGGCGGAGCCGCCGATCAGCGGGGAGACGAGGAAGCACTTGACCTTGTCGTCGGACGCAGTCTCTTCGGTCTTGGGCTCTTCGGCAGTTTCTTCTGTCTTGGTTTCTTCAGCGGCGGAAGCGTCCGTCTTGGCGGGCTCGTCCGCGGCAGTTTCTGCTTTGGTGCTGCACGCGCTCAGCATCGACAGGCAAAGCAGCGCTGCCAGAAGCAATGCGATGAACTTTTTCATAATCCTATCCAGCTTTCTTCATTATTTTTACCTATGGGGTCGTCCCCCTCAGCGTGATTTTATTTTACTGGAACGTGGAGAATATTTCATTAAATATCCAACATATTTTGCAAACAATTTTATGGTTTTTACTTCATAAATTGCACGAAAAGAGAGGCCGATTTTTGTTGATATTGAAAACTCATTGCTTCTCGGAGCTGTTTCACGCAGTGATTTTCTCCGATTTTTTGACCGATTTCCATGCGTTTCTCTGATTTTCCCATATTTTCCGGCAATATTCGTACTCTATTGGAACACAGTGCTGGAAATTCTGCCGGATGCTGTTTTCTGTATCCATTTCCTGTTCCTGCAACAATAATCCGGTAAGCATTTATAAAAAATCGTAAAATAGTTCTAGAAACCAAAAAATTGTTATAGTATAATAGTTGCAGCGCCTGCAGGCCGCTTCCAGCTTTTCCTGTTCCGACGCGTCAAAAGATACTACGAGGTGCCATTATGACCTTTTATGAAACCGTTCTTCCCTCCTCCGGGCCGCGCGCACAAAATATCAGGCTCTACCGCAACCGCGTCTCGCCGGAACATCGACCACTGATTCATCATTCCCACCCATCGCTGGAGCTGGGGCTGTTTGAAGACTTCTACGGAACCTATACCCTGCGCGACCGGGCGTACAGCATCCGCCCGGGCGACGTTTTTCTGTTCCGCAGCAACGAGGAGCATTATGTGACCAGCATCGACTCCGACCACGACCTCGAGTGCGTGGGACTTCATTTCTCACCGGAATTCATCTGGTCTCCGAGCGACGCCATCTTCGATATGCGTTATATGTATGTCTTTTCCGAGCAGAACCGCAGCTTTGAAAATCTCCTGCCGCGCGGCAGCGCCATGACCGCGCGCGTGCGCAAGCTGATCCATCTGATTGAGGCGGAGTTTCAGGAAAAAAAGCCCGAGTATCCGCTGATGATCAAGATGAATCTCATTGAAATTCTGATTCTGATCATCCGCCAATACCCCGAGCAGGACCTGGAGCAGATGAAAACGCGCCTGAGCGTCAAGCGCGACACCCTCGCGCGGCTGGAATCTGTGATGGAGTACATCAACAACCATCTCAGCGAGCCCATGAAGCTCGACGAGCTTGCCGCCATTGCGAAAATGAGTCCGTCGTATTTCTCGCAGCTTTTCAAATCCGTCAACGGCTTTTCCACCTGGGACTACATCATCTCCCGCCGCATCGATATGGCGCAGACGCTTCTGTCCAGCACGGACCAGTCGGTGCTGGATATTGCGTTCCAGTGCGGCTTCAATAACAGCACGAACTTCAACCGTGCCTTCAAAAAAATTACATCCTTCTCCCCGAAGGAATACCGCAACCGCTGAGCCTCAGGCTACCGTGACGCGCCAGCCGCGTTCGTCGGTCTGCCCGGGCGTGAGTGCGATCAGATCCGGTCTTTGAGAAATGTCTTCGACCGCGCCGTATGCGCCGGGGAGCGAGCTCCACGGCTCGATGCAGACGAACGGCGCGTCGGTACTCAGTGTGTGCCAAAGTCCGAGATACGGCATACGTTCCGTCCGGATTTCCAGCGCATACGCGCCGCCCTCTGCTGCCAGGCGAACGGTATCGCCTGCATTTTGCAGAATCCGCGCGCTCTGGTCAAACAGGCTGTGCTGCAGCCGGAGCGTGCCGTTTTCCAGCGGGAACGGTCGGGTCTCTCCGGTTCGCATACATTTGGGCGCAATCACGACCTCCTCCGGCTGTCCGGAAAACGCCGCAAAGTGCCGGTCAAACGGAACGCCTTCTCCCAGCGGCAGCGAAAAGCCCGGATGCCCGCCCACGGCAAAGTACATTGTCGCTTTCCCGCGGTTTTCCGTCCGGTAGGTCACATGGAGCGCCGCGCCCTCAAGCGCATATCGCACCGTAAAGCAGAACGAAAACGGATAGCAGGCGCGCGTTTGCGGTGTATCTGTCATGGTCAGCTCGATCGCGCCGGTTTCCTTTTTCGTGCAGGCAAATATGCTTTCTCGCGAAAAGCCGTGAAGCCCCATCGTATAGCTTTCGCCGTTTACAAGATACCGGTCCTCCCGGCACCGCCCGATCATCGGGAACAGCACCGGCGCATGCTCTGCCCAATATGCCGGATTTCCGCTCCATAGAAGCTCGTGTCCGGTTTTCGTCTGCGTCAGACGAAGAAGCTCTGCGCCCCGGTCGGATACCACGGCGCGCAGCGCGCCGGATGCAATCGTATACTCCATAAAAATCCTCCTTTGATTTCAGGAATGCTTCCGTCGGCTGCGGCGGAGGTTTTCCGGAAAGGGTCCTGCCTTATGATTCAGTCTGTCGACCGCGCGCTGGATATTCTGACCATCGTCGCCAACGGAAAGGGCGAGCCGGTTCCCCTGCGCCAGATTTCCGAAAAAACAGGGCTCAACAAAAGCACCTGCTTTCACCTGATCGAAACAATGGCGGAGCGCGGCTTTCTGCGTCAGGTCTCCCAGAGCAAGGGCTATGTCCTCGGCGCCAGCACGTTCTATCTCACCCGTTACCGCACGTTCCATCAGGAGCTGCTGCAGATCAGCAATCCGATTCTGCGCTGGATCCACCGCCAGAGCGGCTACACGGCGCTGCTCGCGATCCTGGAAAATCACGAAAAATTCGTGATCAGCTACTCCGAGCAGGACGGCGGGAAGTTCCATGAGCGCGGCGATCTGTTTCTGGGCAACATCTACGCCTCGGCAACGGGTCGGGTCCTGCTTTCGCACATGGCGCCCGCCGCGGTCGCAGAGCTTGCCGGAAGCATCGGTCTGCCGGACGAGGGCAGCTGGCCCGGCATCGACACGCTGCCGAAGCTGCTGCAGGAGCTGGACGCGGTAGAAAAGCGCAGCTGCCTGCGCGTGGACGAAATTTCGCCCGAGGGCTTCGGAGAGAGCAAATACGCCACCTACATCACAAACCAACGTGGTGTCGGGGCAGCGATCGGTCTGTTCATCCCCCGCGTACCGGGCGACTGCGTGACGGAGCAGGAACACCGGCGCGTCATCGACATCCTGAAAAAGGGCACGCGCGAGATCAACCACCGCCTGCGCTTTGAAGCATAGCCTCAGCATAGCCGGTACGGCGCACCGCTGTCAAAGAATTTCAGAATATGAAAAATTTTGACGCACAGCGGCCGGACCGGTATACTCGATTGTAGCTTCGAGATCAGGAAAGGAACGCTTTGGCATGATTCTGACCGACTATTTTCTGAGTGAACCCAGCCTCGCCTGGCAGCTTGCAAAGCAGGTGGGCGTGCGGCACGCAGTCGTGCGCCTGCCGGAGGACGAGGCTTTTGATATGACGGACCCGGCGCATATCCGCGCAGTTGCCGAGCGATTTAAGGCAGAAGGGCTTCGTCCGCTCGTCGTCGAGCCGATGCCCAACGGCGTCCACGACCATATTAAACGCGCAGATGCCCTGCGCGACGCTTCGATCGAAAAGGTCCTTCAAATGATTCCGCTGCTGGCGGAGAACGGCTTTACGACCATCTGCATGAACTTCATGGCAGAAATCGGCTGGCTGCGGACCACGTCCGTCTACCCAGAGCGCGGCGGTGCGCATGTGACGGGCTTTGACCTGCGCGACGTTTCCGTAGACCCGGCGCTCTCGATCGGCGCTGAAGCGCTCTGGGCAAATCTTCAGTATTTTCTGGACGCGGCCCTGCCGCAGGCGGAGCGTTACGGCATCCGCCTTGCCATTCACCCGGACGACCCTCCCCTCGCAAAAATCGGAAACGTCAGCCGGATTTTGATCTCGCGCGAGGCGATGCAGAAGGCAATCGACCTTCACAAGAGCGATTACTTCGGCATTACGATGTGCCAGGCAAATTTCGCAGCCATGGGAGAAGACGTCTACGAGTGCATCGAGCATTTTGGAAAACAGGGAAAAATTTTCTTCGTCCACTTCCGCGACATTGCCGGTACGAAGGAATGCTTTCACGAGACCTTCCACGACAATGGGCAGACCGACATGGCGCGCGCCATCCGCTGCTACCGGGACGTGCGCTGCACCGCGCCGATTCGCGTCGACCACGTGCCTACTATGGCAGGTGAGGAAAACGGCAGACCCGGCTATGAGACCGTTGGAAGGCTCTACGCCATCGGCTATCTGCGAGGGCTCATGGAAGCCAGCGGTTACGATCTTCTTTGATCGCTTCAGGACATTTGTTACCCATATGGAAAAAGCCCGGTTCTGCCGGGCTTTTTCCATATATAAAACCGCTTCGGAACAGGTCCGAAGCGGTTTTTGCCGAAATGCTCAGCTCCAGATACGATCGTTGGAGAACTCGGTGTCCCACTCGTTCGTCGGCTCCCACCAGCCGGGGATGCTGGGGTTGATATGCTCACGCAGTACCTCTTCATTGAGCGACTCGATGCCGAGACCGGGCGCATCCGGCACCTTGATGAAGCCATTTTCGATCAGCGGATGCGGAAGCCCATTGACCATATCGCTCCACCAAGGCACGTCTACCGAGTGGAACTCGATGGCAAGCACGTTGTGCATCGCGGCAGCCGTCTGCACCGCAGCCATGCAGCCGATGGGAGACTCCGCCATATGAATGGCGACCGCTACGCCGTTTTCGTCGGCGATGTCACTGATCTTCTTGAGCTCCAGCGCGCCGCCGCAGGTGAGAATGTCGGGATGAATGACGCTTACGCCGCCTGCCTTGATCAGGTTCTCAAACGGCTCTTTGAGGTAAATATCCTCGCCCGTGCAGACGGGGATGCAGGTGGAATTCTTCAAGCGCACATACTGGTCGGTGTACATCCAGGGCACCATGTCCTCCATCCACGCGAGGTTGTAGCGCTCCATGCGGCGGGCAAAGCGGATGCAGTCCTCCACGCAGACATGACCGAAGTGGTCGATGGCGAGCGGTACGTCGTAGCCGATGACGTCACGAACCTCCCTGACGTAGTTTTCAAGGTAATCCAGCCCCTTTTCCGTCAGATGAATGCCGGTGAA
>DJQK01000016.1:13496-23891 GCA_002437575.1 Clostridiales bacterium UBA6388
GGATGTGCGGTGTTGACGATCTGATAGCTCTTCTGGTGCTTGACCATATCCTGCGTCACCGAGCCGCCCTGCACGTTGAGAATATGCGGTGCATAGGTCTTCATGTCTTCGATGAGTCCCAGCGGGGCATTGATCGTTCCCGGCTCGTCAAGCAGCAGACCGATACCGAGGTCCATCTTGAGGAAGGTAAAGCCCATGTCCATGCGCTTTTTCAGTGCCAGACCCATGTCGTGACCGGTGTGCTTGCCGTCGACGTCTGTGTCGCAGTAGACGCGCACGCTGTCGCGGAATTTGCCGCCGAGCATCTGATACAGCGGCACGCCATATGCCTTGCCGGCAAGATCCCAGAGCGCGATCTCGACGCCGGACACGCCGCCGCCCTGGCGCGAATGGTAACCGAACTGCTTGATCTTATGGAACAGCCGGTCCACATCGCAGGGATTTTCGCCCAGCAGACGGCTCTTGAGCATCGCGGCATAGGTCTTGCTCGAAGCGTCGCGCACCTCGCCGTAGCCTTCAATGCCCTGATTGGTCATGATTTTGATCAGGGTGCAGCGCTTGGGTGCGCCGTCGATGTCGAGAAAACGGATATCGGTAATTTTCAGATCCGAAGGGTTGGAATAGCGATTCATAAGCAGGTTCCTTTCTGGTTTTTCTACATACCTTGTATTCCCGGGTTCTGTTCGTATTGTACCGGGCGGAAACCGGTGCCGCAAATTATTTCATATTGTGAAACTCTTCTGTGCTGAAGGGCATGCTCCGCCGGCTGCGTTTGCTCCGTGCCGCCTCGATCTCGTGAAGCAGATCGTCTGCGTTCCATTTGGTAGTTGCCGGTCAAGAGCAGTTTATCATCGAACACATGGTCATACGGACAACGGCCCGCTCCATTCAGTCCTTGCGGACTGGTTTCTTATCGCATTGCCTCCGTCGCTTTGCTCCGCCACATTTGTAATAATAGTGCATGTCGAATTTTGTCATTGCCATCACCAGGACCTGCGGTTCCGGCGGCGGCAGCTACATCGGGAAGAAGCTGGCGGCGGATTACGGCATCGACCTGTATGACCGCAAGCTTCTGCGCCTGGCCTCCGACGACAGCGGCATCAACGAAGCGGTCTTTGCACGGGCGGATGAAAACACGCGAAAGACCCTGCTCTACAAGGTATCGCGCAGGATCTATGACGGCAAGCTGATCCCGCCGGAGAGCGGAAACTTCCTCAGCGATGAAAATCTCTTCAACTATCAGTCCAAAATTCTCCGCGAGCTTCTGAACTGCGAAAGCTATGTCTGCGTCGGTCGGGCAGCGGATTTTGTCCTGCGGGACAAGCCGAATGTGCTGAAGCTCTACATTGACGCACCATATGAGCGCCGCGTGGAGCGGGAAATTGCCCGCCAGGGCATCAGCCGTGCGGACGCCGTACGGTACATCGACCGTCTGGACCGTTACCGCGAGAGCTATTACCGTTTCCACACCGGAAGAGTCTGGAAGGATATGGCGAACTATGATCTGTGCCTCGATACGGCGGCGCTGGGACCGGACGTCTGCGTGGCAGCGATTGAGCGGATCATTGAGCTGAAATTTGGCGTAACAACGCCCTGTCATACGTCCGGCGTATGAAGCTGTTCTTCCGATTCGACTCTTTTGCACAGAAAGCGAACCGTATTTTGCAGTTCCTCGCTGAAGCCATCAAGCTCATCCAGCGAAACTGCGCCATCCGCGATCAGGTGCGCCAGGTCAAACACAACGTTCTGCTTTCGGATTTCAAGCTGCACCCCCGGTTTCCTCCGATCCTCACGGATTCTTTCATTCAGCGCCCAGAAACGTTCCGATGGTTGGCGGCTGGCATCGGTCAAAAATTCGGCATACTCGCGGGTGAGCTTTTCCATATAGCGTTCCTGCCAACCAGGAAGCCTCTCGCGGAACAGTTTCCAATCGTTCTTTGACAGTTCCATTTTTCATCCCTCTTTCTGTACCCTATATGATTGCGTTCTCAGTATACTCTACAGCTGAAGTTTGCGTCAATACACTTCGGCTGAGAGAATCGGATTCACCTATTGGCAGATAATATATCCTGTGATATATACTATTTGGGGAGGTGATCACAATGGAAACAGCAAAAATCTTTGAGATCGGCAGAAGTCAGGCTGTGCGCCTGCCGAAAAAGTTCCGTTTCAAAACAGACGAAGTGATCGTCCAGCAGCTTGGTGACGCTGTGATCCTCGTTCCGAAGGAATCCATGTGGCAGACTTTTATGGACGGTCTGAACAGCTTCACTGACGATATTTTTGAGGGCGGTCGGAATCAGGGCGTCCAAGAGGAGCGTGAGAGTCTGTGACATATATGCTGGAAACCAATATCTGCATCTGCGCGATGAAAAACAAGCCGGAACAGGTATTGCAGCGGCTGAAAAAGGAACTGAACAGCGGCGTCTGCATTTCCTCCATCACATTGGCTGAACTGGAGTACGGGATGAAGCACAGCTCCAATCCTGTAAAAAACGAGCAGGCGCTGCTTCGCTTTCTGGTTCCCTTGAGCATTCTGCCCTTTGGTACGGCAGCGGCTTCCAGGTATGGAGAAATTCACGCCTACCTTCAGCGCAGCGGAACACCGATTGGTCCGCTGGATATGCTGATTGCCGCGCACGCCAGATCGGAGGACATGATCCTTGTGACGAACAACGTCTGCGAGTTTGAGCGTGTGCCTGATTTGGAAGTTGAAAACTGGGTCGAGTAACGACCGTTTATAAAAAGGCTTAATCTTTGTTTACAGCGGCGCAGTTTTTGCGCCGCTGGTCTTTTGATCTGCTCCAGACCGGATCAAAGCGCCGGAAGTGAAAAATCGCCGCCTGCCGAAGTTTTTCCGGCAGGCGGCGTGCGCTTCTATGTTCATTTTTGCCGTTCGCCGACACTCGCCACAAAACCGCCGATCGACGATGACCGCATATACGTCAGATTTCCTGCGGCTGCCTGACAGCCGTTGGCGATATCCGCTGCTTTTTTTTGCACGAAAATCAGGCTGATTTTACAGACGCGTACCGGCAGGCATCATCTCGTTTTCTCTCTGCCGCCTCTTTCCGTTTTGGCAGTACAAACAGCTGCCGCAGAAGAGGGACGGATTCCGTGGCAGAGTCAACCGCCATAAACCAGACAAAGCGCTCCCGTCGATTGGATCGGGGTTTCCTTCGCATCCTGCATCTGCGAGATTCCCGGCGTGCTCTGACCGGACTTCCATCAAGGCAGACGCCGCGAAGAAATGGAGCTATTTTTCAGATCACAAACTGTTCCAGATAGCGCTTGCTCAGCCGCAGGGACTTCAGCACCGCCTCTTCGCTGCCCTCGAACGCCTTATCCTCCACCTCAATGCAGGTGAAGCCGTCATAGCCGATGTCGGTCAGCGCGGATACGAACTTGCCCCAGTCCACATCGCCCAAACCGGGCAGCTTGGGAGACATGAACTCCAGAGGATACGCCATCACGCCCACCTGCGCCAGTTTCTCCGGGTACAGCTTGATGTCCTTGTAATGCACGTGGAAGATTTTGTCTCTGAACGCATACAGGGGCTTGATGTAATCGATCATCTGCCAGACAAAGTGGCTGGGATCGTAATTGATGCCCAGATTGCTGCTGGGCAGAATCTCAAAAACCTTCTGCCAGATAACCGGCGTGGTCATCAGGTTCTGCCCGCCGGGCCACTGGTCGCGTCCAAAGAGCATCGGGCAGTTTTCGATCGCGATTTTCACGCCAAGCTCCTCCGCCAGAGCGACGATGGGCGGCCATACCTGCCGGACCAGCTCCAGATTTTCCTCCACACTTCTGGTCTGATCCCGTCCGATGAAGGTGGTGACCATGTTGACGCCCAGCTTTGCGCTGGCACGGATGACGTGCATCAGATGCCCGACATTGGCATCGCGTTTTTCCGGGTCTGCGTCCATGGTGTTGGGATAGAATGCCAGGGCGGAAATTTCCACATTGCGGGCGGACGCGTAGTCCAGAATATGAGCGGCATAGGCGTCGTCCTCGCACACCCGTACCACGTCGATGTGGCTGACGCCGGCGTAACGGCGCTCTGCCTTCCCGGCGGGCCAGCAGGCCACCTCCACGCAGGTAAAGCCCAGTTCCGACACGATGTCGATCATCTTTTCATACTCATACTGCTCCAGAATGGCAGTTACCAGACCCATTTTCATCGGCCTTGCTCCTTTCACAGCACCTGCTTCCGGCAGCACCGCAGGACGGCGCTTCTTCCGGAACTGCCGGCAGCGGACCGCTTGCCCGGTCAAGATCCGGCGCAGAACGCTCCTGTGCGCTCCGGCATACGCAGATGCGCGGTATTTCATGGTCTTAAAGTAATCAGAAAAGCTTGCTTTGTCAAGAAAAAAAACGACGAGCGGCAGAAGGATTGTGCACTCTGACAAAAACGCCTGCGCAAATGTTGGCAAAATAGCTGAAATTCCGTGTGCTCCACATCATATTTCTTGACAGATTGCTGTGGGGGCTGTTATGATAAACGTGTAAGAAATGTAATCCATTACATTTTGAGCTTCACGAATGGAGGTCTCCCGCATGGTAACGATCGGCGAGGTAGCAAAATATGCGGGCGTTTCTGTGGCGACGGTCTCCAGAGTGCTCAATGGCAGCGAATCGGTAAAGCCGGCAACAGCCCAGCGGGTGAAGGAGGCCATACAGAAGCTGGATTACGTACCCAACCAGTCGGCGCGAAACCTGCGCCGAAGCGAAAGCCGCGTGATCCTGACGCTGGCCCCGAACTTTTCCAACCCCTACTACTCCAGCATTCTGACCGGTATCGGCGATCTTGCCAACCACAGCGCATACAGCGTGCTGATCTGCAACACGGGCGGACAGTCGGAAAACGAAGCGCGTTTTCTGAAGATGCTCGATGCGCACCGGGCCGACGGCGCCATCTTTCTGGGCTGCCGCAAGGATAACCCTCTGCTGAAGGACTACGCCCAGCGCTATCCCATCGTCCAGTGCTGCGAGTATGTACCGGAGCTGGAGCAGCCTTCCGTTTCCATCGACAATTATGCCGCCGCCGTTGAAACGATGCAGTATCTTCTCGCGCAGGGACACCGCCGCATTGCGCTGCTCAGTGCGGACAACGCCTTTATTTCCACGGAGCTTCGCCGCCGCGGATACGAAGATGCGCTGCAAAAAGCGAACCTGCCCTGCGCTGGAGAGCTGGTCGCCATGGCCGACGCGGATTACTCCTACAGCTCCGGCCTTGCCGCGGCAGACCGGCTGCTGCGCGCCGATCCCTGTCCCACCGCCGTGTTCTGCGTGTCGGACATTCTGGCCCTCAGCGTGATCTCCCGCGCCCACGATCTGGGGCTTCGGGTGCCGGAGGATCTGTCGGTGACCGGATTTGACGACGTGGATTACACCACCATGTTCCATCCCCATCTGACCACCGTTGCCCAGCCCTGCTATCGAATGGGACAGGTAAGCCTGGAGATCCTGCTGCATATGCTGCGCGAAGAACAGGCGCCCCGGAAACGAACGTTTTTACCGCATAAGCTGGTACTGCGCGAGTCCGTCTCACCGCTGGATGAAAAATAAAACAAAGGAGAAACGAATATGTTGAAAGTAGGCATTATTGGCTGCGGCTCCATCGCCAAGCAGCGACACGGGTATGAGTATTTCCACAACGCAGACGTGCAGATCAAGGGCTTTTACGATCTGATCGCTGCGCGTGCGCAGGCTCTGGCGGATCTCTACGGCGGCAGCGTCTATGCCGACGTGGACGCCATGCTGGCCGATCCGGAGATCGACGCAGTCTCTGTCTGTATGGCCAACGCCTTTCATGCCGAGATCAGCATCAAAGCGCTGAAGGCCGGCAAGCACGTTCTGTGCGAAAAGCCCATGGCCGTCACCATGGAGCAGTGCCAGGCCATGGTAGATGCCGCCAGAGAAAGCGGTAAGCGCCTGATGATCGGACATAACCAGCGCCTTGCTCCCGCGCACAAAAAAGCGAAGGAGCTTTTGACCTCCGGCGCGCTCGGCCGCGTCATCACCTTCCAGTCCACCTTCGGTCATAAGGGTCCCGAGATGTGGAGCATGGACAAGAGCGCCAACACCTGGTTTTTCAAGAAGGCCAGCGCCTCGTTCGGCTCCATGGCAGATCTGGGCATTCACAAGATCGACCTGATGCGCTATCTCATCGGCTCCGAGATCACCTCCGTCTACTCCACCATGAAGGTGCTGGACAAGAAGTTCCCGGACGGCACGCCCATCGAGGTAGACGACAACTCGGTAGAGATCCTCAATTTTGCCGACGGCGCAATGGGTACCGTTACCACCAGCTGGACGCATTACGGAGAGGAATGCAACGCTTCCGTCCTGTACTGTGAAAAGGGCATTATGAAGCTCTATGCCGATCCCCAGTATTCCCTGAAGGTGGTCAACGCCGACGGCACACGGGTGCTCTACGCGCTGGATCGTCTCCAGACCAACGACGATGCCCAGCAGGCGTCCTCCGGCGTCATCGACGAATTTGTTTCCGCCATCGAAGAAAACCGCCCCAGCGTTCTGGACGCTGCGGACGTGATTCGTTCCATGCGGGCAGTATTCGCCTGTCTGCGCTCGGCCGAAGAGGGCCGGCTGATCGCACTGTAAATCCGGTATAGTACCCGCGCCAGCGGGTGTTATATAAGGCACCACCGCACAATTGCGTCTTCGCGCTTCGGCGGATCTTTTCCGCCAGTCCTTCGGTTTGGACCGTTTGAATTACATACAGTATTTCTGCACGTTTCAAACCTTGCCTTGACGAAAAATCTTCCGCCGGATCCGCTTGCCGAATCGTGCGGTGCTGCCATAAAAAATGTATGGAGGAAAACACATGAAAAAAATCATTGCGCTGATCCTTGTTCTGGCGCTGTCTCTGGCTCTGGTAGCCTGCAGCAGTAAGACAGATGTCAAGGAAGACACCACCTCGAAAGACGATACCGCCGCTGTGAACGACGATACCGCCGCCACAAAAGACGATGCCGCTGCCACGAAGGACGGCGCCAACACCATCTACGTGATGGGCCCCACCCCCGACCACGGCTGGACCGCGCAGGCCGGTGCCTATGCTGAGGCCAAGTGCAAGGAGATCACCGAAGCCGGAACCTATAAGGCGGTTTATATGCCCGCCTCCTCCGGTGAAGAGCAGGTCGACCAGGTCAATACCATCATCGCAAACGGCGACGCCGTGGGTGTCGTTATGATGGCGCTGGACGATTCCGCGCAGGCCGGTCAGGAAGCTCTGCACGCCGAAGGGATCCCCTTCATTTCCTTTGACCGCATCATCGAGGCCACCGAAAAGTACGCCATTCTGAACGCCTCCGGCGATAACTGGCAGTGCGGCGCCGGCATCGCTTACTGGCTGCAGAAAAACGGCATGAAGCCCGGCGACACCGTCGTGACCCTGTACGGCGACAACGGCACCGTCTGCTCCCGCCGTGAAGAAGGCTTCCGTCAGTTCCTGAAGGGCGAGATCGAATACTCCGACGAGGCACTGGGCAAGAGCTTCAAGACCACCGAAGTCTGGGACGACGCTTCTCTGGACGCCGTGTTCAACACCTATTCCGTGGTCTGCAACTGGTCTGCTGACGGTGCTTATGACTACATGGAGCAGAAGCTCGATGAGATCGTCGCCGCCGCGAAGGCCAACGGCAACAAGCTGTACATCTATTCCATGGACGATGAGATGACCTTCGGCGTCCTGAACTATCTGGAAGCAGGCGCTTCTGAGGCGACGCTCGCCGATCTGGAGCAGATGGATGTCTACATCTCCGCCATCGGCGGTATGCAGGAGCTGTACGACGTCATGGCCGGTACCTCCGCACAGTCCGAGCTTGCAAACAAGTACTTCGACGATATGATGTCCATGTACTTCTCCCCGAAGATGATGCAGGACGTCATCGTAAAGATGGAAGATTATCTGGCCGGCAACTGGAACTATGAGCTCGGCGCCGGCGAATATCAGCCCACCTGGATCGTTGACCGCAACAACGTCTCGCAGTACGAAGGCTTCAAGGGCCACGCCTGAGCCATCGCCTGTGCCATTTGCGCGGATGCAGGGACTTTCCCTGCATCCGCATTTCAAAAAGGGACCGCCGAAAGGCGTCTTCCACGTGAAACAAGGAGACAATATCTATGAGCATCCTTGAAATGAATCATATTTCCAAGTCGTTCGGTCTGTCCAGGGTCCTCTCCGACATCCACCTGACGGTGGACGAGGGCGAGATCCATGCACTCCTGGGCGAAAACGGCGCGGGAAAATCCACGCTGATGAACATTCTCACCGGCGTCATTCCTGCCGACGCAGGCAGCATCACGTTCTGCGGCAGGGACTATCCCACTCCGAGCATACACCAGATGGAAGCAGCCGGTATTGCCTTCGTTCATCAGGAACTGAATGTGATAAACGATCTGACGGTGGCAGACAATATCTTTCTGCGCCGGGAGCTGACCCGGTTCGGACTGCTGAACACCAAAGAACAGGTGCTGAAAACCAGGCAGCTGTTTGAAGATCTGGGCGTGGACATCGATCCCAACGCCATGGTCAGCGAATTGAAAACCAGCGAAAAGCAGCTGTTGGAGATCTGCCGTGCGCTATATGCGAACGCAAAGCTTCTGATCCTGGACGAGCCGACGACGGCTCTGTCCAACAACGAGATCGAGCATCTTTTTGAAATACTCCGTAAATTGAAAAAAGAGGGGAAATCGTTCATCTTTATCTCCCACAAAATGCCGGAGATCTTTGCCGTTGCCGACCGGTACACGGTACTGCGAAATGGTGAGTTTATTTCCTCAGGCAATATAAAAGATACCACTCCCCACGCCATCACCTCGGACATGGTGGGCGCAAAATATGTAGACGCCGACGTCTACAGACCGCGCGAGCTGGGTGAGCCGCTGCTGGTCCTGCGGGATCTGAGCGGCGATGGGTTTGCGCATATCGACCTGACGGTACGCCGGGGTGAGATCGTTGCGCTGACAGGTCTTGCCGGATGCGGCGCCAGCGAACTGCTGCAAACGGTGTTCGGCGCTCTGCCTGCGGACAGCGGGGAGATCGTGGTCAACGGAAAAGCCGTCCGCGGACGTTCCTCCAAATTCATGAAAAGCGGCATGGGTATGCTGCCGGCAAACCGCAAGGAAAACTCCGTCGTGCCGGATATGAGCATTCTGGAAAACTTTTATCTGGCAGAGCACGCGATCACCCGTTCCAGACCCTTTATCCATATCCGGCAGGAGCAGGCGCGCTATGAAAGCTTCAAAGAGCAGCTGCACATCAAAGCGGAGGACAGCTCTCAGTGCATCACCTCCCTGTCCGGCGGCAACCAGCAAAAGGTGTTCATTGCCCGTTGGCTGAACATCGGCGCGGATGTGCTGCTGTTTGACAATCCCACGCAGGGTGTGGATGTCGGCGCGAAAGCGGAGATCTACAAGCTGATGCTCAGCTTCGCCGGGGCTGGAAAGGCTGTCGTCTTCAATACGCTGGAGATCCCGGAGATCCAGAAGGTGGCTGACCGCTGTATCGTGTTTTACGAAGGCCGCATCGCCAGGGAATTCCGGCATTCCGAGGTCAATGAGCACGACGTAATGCTCTATTCCACCAATGCGGTGGATCTAGAAGTGGAGGTAGCGCAATGAAAAAGAAAAACAGCTTCGGCGTCGTCGCCGGCAGGATCTGGTCGCAGTACAGCTTTATCTTTGTTTTCCTGATTATCCTGGTGGGCTATGCGTTCACCATCGAAGCCAACGGCAACACCTTTAAGTGGAGCCATATCGCGGCGGTGCTGGGCAGTCAGAACACCTGCATCGTCGGCACCATGGCACTTGGTATGGCGCTGGTCATCATCACAGGGCAGATCGACCTGTCCATCGGCTCGTCCCTGGTGCTGTGCACCGGCGTAACGATCATGGTGTTCAACGTCACCAATTCCGTTTTGCTGATGGTGCTGGCAGCTCTGGTCAGCGGTGCGATGTGCGGTACGATCAACGGCGTGCTGGTCGGCTGCGCCAAGATGCCGCCCTTCGTGGTCACGTTGGGCACCATGCTGATCTATCGTTCGCTGACCCTGTCGGTCGTGCGCTCCATCGATCCGTCCATCAGCGGTTCGTCTTCCAGCCAGTTTGCCATGCTCAGCGACAACAGCAATTATGAGTTTTTGCGCATGGTGTTCGGCACTGGAAAGCTTACGCTGGGTTCTTTCTCCATCCCCTACATCACGTTCGTGTTCATCCTGATGGTCGCTCTGTTCGTCCTGCTGACCACCAAGACCAAGTATGGCAAGAGCGTATACGCCGTCGGCTCCAATGAAAAGAGCACACGTCTGGCCGGCATCAACACCACCTGGGTCAAGGTATCGGTATTCATTATCACCGGTTTGATGG
>DJQK01000076.1:0-891 GCA_002437575.1 Clostridiales bacterium UBA6388
TGATGGACTGCAAGAAGGCCCTCACCGAGACCGACGGCGATATGGACAAGGCCGTCGAGTGGCTGCGTGAAAAGGGCCTTGCAAAGGCCGCGAAGAAGGCCAGCCGCATCGCTGCCGAAGGTATGGCTTACGCCACCGTCTGCGAAAAGTGCGGCGTCGGCGCCGTCGTCGAGGTCAACTGCGAGACCGACTTCTGCGCGAAGTCCGCGCCGTTCGTCCAGTTCGTCAAGGATATCTGCCAGGTCGTCCTGCAGGACAACCCCGCCGATGTCGAGGCCATCAAGGACTGTAAGTATCCCGGCACCGACCTGAAGGTCTCCGAGGTCCTGCCCGAGAAGGTCATGTCCATCGGTGAGAACCTGCAGATCCGCCGCTTCAAGCGCTTCGACAAGAACACCTCCGTGGCCTATGTCCACGCCGGCGGCAAGATCGGCGTCCTGGTCAACCTCGAGGTCGAAGGCGGCATCGACGCAACGACCATCGGCAAGGATATCGCGATGCAGATCGCGGCCCTGAACCCCCGCTTCTGGGACAAGAGCCTCGTGACCGACGACGTTCTGGCCGAAGAGAAGAAGATCCTCGTCGCCCAGATGGACAACGACCCCAAGATGGCTTCCAAGCCGCAGCAGGTCAAGGAAAAGATCGCAGCCGGCAAGATCAACAAGTTCTACGAAGAAAACTGCCTGCTCCAGCAGCCGTTCGTCAAGGATGGCGCTGTCACCGTCGAGCAGTATATGAACAACGCTGCCAAGGAGCTTGGCGGCAAGGTCAAGTTCGTCGACGCCGTCCGCTTTGAAAAGGGCGAAGGCATCGAAAAGAAGCAGGAAGACTTCGCTGCCGAAGTCGCTGCGCAGATGAACATGGGTAAGTAAAATTAAAAAACCGGGATGG
>DJQK01000076.1:907-2954 GCA_002437575.1 Clostridiales bacterium UBA6388
CCATCCCGGTTTTTTAATTTTAAGGGGGTTGCAGCCCGACTGCGCGCAAGCTTTTCACGCTCCGCGTGAAAAGCTCACACTTGCGGGCTGAGCGGTATTTTTCCGGTCGGCAAAGCCGCCGGATAAAATAGATTTCCAATTTATTTCGCGTCTGCGGACGCGAAACTCTGCGAGGCTTGGTGTGGTGATTTGCAAACCTCTGTAGGGGCGGACGACTCTGTCCGCCCTTTCTCTTGCTGTATTTTGGAATGTAGTCCAAGGACTGCCGTAGGGGGCACGATTGTTTTGATCAGGGCTCGGGGGGATCGTCGTAATCGTGGGTGAAGGCGTCGGGCGCAGGGCGATACGATGCGGACTGGCCGCCGGAGCGCTCATAGCAGATCTGGCGGTAGAAGCTGGCGCTTGCGGCTTCCTCGTAGGGGCGCAGCCACAGATAGCCGATGCCGAGCGTGAACGCACACAAAATCGCCCAGCCGATGAAGCTGAACTCCAGACAAAACAGCCGCCACTTGTTGCCCTTCATCAGATCCTTGGACGCCCGAAGCGCGTCATACGGCCGCATTCCGGGGTTTTCATAGAGAATGTAGGGAGCCATGGAATAGCTGAAGCCCGCGATGATGCCGGGGATGATGAGAAGCAGCGTCCACAAAAGGACAAAGACGAACGTCAGCAGGTTCAGCAGAAATCCGCTTCCGAAGCGGTCAAATTGCGAGAAGATGTCCTGAAAATCTGCCTGCTTGTGGTCGACGAGCGCGAGGTTGAACTTCGCGTACCCGAGCCTTACCGCACCGCCGAAGATGAGGCAGACGATCACATAGATCGTGTACAGCGAGGCCAGAATAAACAGGATCGTGTAGACGAAGTCCGGGATGTCCAGGTACCAGCCGTAGTCCTGCACGATATCATTGGCTTGGGTGCTGAATGTAGAAGCAGCATCGCCGCTTCCGATCGTGCCGCCGAGAAGCGCCGCGACCAGTCCCGTCAGAACGGCGAGCGTCCACTTTTCAGCCAGCGCCTGCCGGGCCAACGCGCGGAAATCTCTTGCATACATAAAAACCATCCTTTCTGCTTTTGAGGCAGCACCGCACAATTGGGTCTGCGCGTCTCGTCGGATCTTTTCCACCGATCCTGCGGCGCTGCCTTGAATTTTTCTCTTTCCTTTTCTATTATAGAGGATATGAAGCTTCTCTGCAAGAAAACTGGGAAAAATTAAGAACTTCTTTATAATTGTGACGAAAAAGCCCGCCCACCGGTTCCCCAATGGACGGGCATCGCTTTACATTTTTTCCGGAGCGCGGAAGCCCAGAAGGTCGATGCACGTTTCCAGCACGCGTTTTGTCAGGTCCATCAGCGCGACGTAGCTGGCCTTTTTCGCCTCGTCGGGCTCGGAGATGATCTTCACGTCGTGGTAGAACTTGTTGGCCGCGCCGGCCAGCTCATAGATATACGCGCAGATCTCGTTCGGCGCGGAGTTTTTGTAGCTTGAAGTCAGGCTGTCCGCAAGGCGCGTGAGGACGAGCATAAGGTCCTTCTGCTGGCGGCTCTCGGGCGGCAGGAGCTTGCAGTCAGAAACATTCCCGGCGTATTTGGCCAAAATCGACTTGATGCGCACGATCGTGTAGAGAATGTAGGGGCCGGTGTTTCCCTCAAACGAGGAAAAACGGTCGAGGTCAAAGACATAGTCCTTGGTCGCCAGATTCGAAAGATCGCCGTATTTGAGCGCGGCCATCGCGATCTTCTTTGCGGTGTCGGGGAGCTCTTCGTCGGAAACAGTCTGATTTTCTTTGATTTTCTCGGTCACGTAGTCGGTGATCTCGCGAATGAGGACTTCAAGGCGCATGACGCCGCCCTCGCGGGTCTTGAAGGGCTTGCCGTCCTTGCCGTTCATCGTGCCGAAGCCGATGTGGGCCAGTTCTGTCGTGGGCGGAACGAGCTCTGCCTTGCGTGCGACGCGGAAGACCTGCTCAAAGTGCAGGCTCTGGCGCTTGTCGGTGAGGTAGAGGATCTTGCCGGGATGGAAATCCTGCTCGCGCTGGACGATGGTGGC
>DJQK01000076.1:3047-7098 GCA_002437575.1 Clostridiales bacterium UBA6388
TTCGTGTCCGTTTCCTCCTGCACCGGAACGACGAGCGCACCGTCAGACTCCACGGCCAGATGCTTGTCCTCGACGATCTTCAGCATCTGCGGAATATACGCCTGCGCGTCGGACTCGCCCAGCCAGACGTCAAAGTGCACGTCGAGGTTTTCGTAGTTCTTTTTGAGGTCCTCGACGGACACCTGCATGATCTTCTTCCACATCGCGCGGTAGCCGCGCTGGCCCTGCTGGAGTAAATATGTCGCTTGGTGGGCCTTTTCGGCAAAGGCACTGTCAACCTTGCTTCTTGCGCTGGCTTCGGGGTAGATCTTTTCGAGCTCGGAGATGGTAAAGGGCGCTTGCTCAGGATATTCGCCGGTGAAATCGGGGTCAAAATAGCAAAGCTCCGGATGATCAAGCTGCACCTGCGCGATGATCAGGCCCATTTGAAGACCCCAGTCGCCGAGATGGATATCGCCGATGACGTGGTTGCCGAAGAACCGGTAAATGCGCTTGATGGACTCGCCGATGATGGCGCTTCTGAGGTGGCCGACATGAAGCGGCTTTGCAACGTTCGGCCCGCCGTAGTCCACGACGATGGTCCTGGGATCCTGCTCGGGCTGGATGCCGAAGTGCGTAGCGAGATTCATTTCCGCAACGTACTGCGCGAGAAAGCCATTCGCCAGCTTAAAGTTCAGAAAGCCGGGGTTCACGGCCTCGACGCTTTCAAACATCGCATTGCCGTCTAACTGCTCTTTGACGGCAGACGCGATCTGGATGGGAGCCTTGTGGTAGACCTTGGCCGCGGGCAGCGCGCCGTTGCACTGGTACTCGCAAAGGTCCGGGCGGTTCGAGAGCGTGACCTTGCCGTAGGCGGGGTCGAACCCGGCCTGTTCAAACGCGCCGGAGACCTCCCGGGAAATGATATCGATCAGGACGTTCATATACATACACCTTTCGTATTGCAGCTTCTATCGTAGCTCATAGATTTAACCATTATAACAAAGAATGCCCGAAAAGTACAGTCCTAACGATGCATTCAGGACAAAAAGAGCCGTGTTGTCAGGCACGCCATGAAAAAGCCCGTGAGATCGGCCAGCAGCGCGGCGAAAACCGTGTGCCGGGTATCGCGGATGCCGGCCGAGCCAAAGTAGACGCTGATGGTATAAAACGTCGTCTCGGTGCTTCCCAGCATCACGGCGGCGCATTTTCCGATATACGAGTTCACGCCGTACTCGCGCATGAGCTCGCTTCCCACGGCCAGCGCCGCCGCGCCGCTCACGGGCCGGACGAGCATCAAAGGCGCAAGCTCCGGCGGTATACCGAAAAGCCGGAAAACAGGCGACAAAACCTTCGCTGAAAGCGTAAAAAAACCGCTGGCCCGGAGCATGGACACGGCCGTCAGCAAAAGCACCAGCCCCGGCGCGATGGAAAGAAGCACCGAAAAGCCCTCCCGCGCGCCGGAAAACAGCGAAGCGTAGACGTCCTGCTTTTTGCCCAGCGCATACACGCTGATAAACGCGAGCAGCCCCGGCACGAGAAATTCCGTCACAGCCGGTCCTCCAGCACGAACGCCGCGAGAAGCCCCACGGCGACGGATACGATGGAGCTGACCCACACGGCGGGGAGAATTTCAAACGGACGCGCCGCGCCGAGCGCTGCCCGGATGGAGCAGACCGTCGAGGGAAGCAGCTGGATGGAGGCCGTGTTCAGCACGATCAGGCGGCACATTTCGTTGCTGGCTCTCGTCTTGCTTTGAGTTAGCATCTGCATCCGGCGCACACACGAAACGCCCATGGGCGTAGCCGCGCTGCCAAGCCCCAGCAGGTTGGAAGAAACGTTGGCGCTCAAATACGAAAGCGCCTGCGCGTCGCGGCACGTTTCGGGGAAAATGCGGGAAAGAAAGGGGCGAAGAAGGCTTGACAGCTTCTGCGCAAGGCCGCTGTCCGTCATCGCTTTTGAGACCCCGCTCCATAAAACGAGTGCGCCGGCCAGGGACAGCGACAGCTTTACACCCGCCTGCGCCCCTGTGAGCGCGGCGGCGGAAAGCGCGGCTCCCTGCCCCGATAGCGCGGCGCAGACGAGGCTTGCCAGCAGAAAAAACGACCAAATATATGACATCACCATAAAATTCCTCCACAAAATGTAGTTTGTTCAAAATTTGGACATAAATGCCTGTTAAGATAAGGACGATCAGCAATCCCTAAGGAAGCGCTGATGAAATCCGCGCTTCCGAACCTACCGCGGATGTGCGTTCCGCCGCACCGTGGACGTGTTCATCCGTGGAAGAAACCAAAAAACGGAGGTACAAAATCATGAAATCGACAGGCATTGTGAGAAAAGTGGACGAGCTGGGCCGCATCGTGCTCCCCATCGAGCTTCGCCGCACGCTGGACATCGCAGAGAAGGACTCTATTGAGATCTATGTGGACGGCTCTTCGATCATTCTGAAAAAGTATGAGCCGACCTGCGTGTTCTGCGGCGACGCCAAGGGCATCACGGTCTACAAGGGCAAGAACGTCTGCGCCAACTGCATCAAGGAGCTCAAGAAGATCTGAAGCGTCATTGCATGAAAAACCTGCCGCAGCTTTTGCTGCTCCCTGACAGGGGTAACAACGTTGGCGGGGGTTACCCGGCTGGTGTTTATGCACCAGCCGGGTTTTCTGTCGGCGGATAGCCGGGAATGGTTCAGGATACTTTTGGAGTCTCTTTGCACTGTTCCAGTTCAGCTGTTTGTCTGTTCTCCACGCAGCCAATGTCGGCGTAGTGGATTTCCACAGTCTGCGGTGCGTGCTTGGACCACTTTACTTCTTTTTCATGCACCACGATCTTCTGGATGAAGAGCCGCAGCAGCTCCGGTGTCAGCTCCTGAATGTCCGTGTACCGCTTCGCTTTGTCGAGGAACGCTGCCGTATTGCTTACCGTTTCTTTCAGCCACTGGCTTTCCGATTCTCGCCGCGGGAGCGCTTCTGTCAGCTTTGCCTGTTCGTCTGTGTAACTGGCGGAGAGCATCTGGAACTGCTCTGCCGTGATGTGCCCCAGCACGCTGTCCTCATAGAGCTTTTTGAAAATCGCATCCAGNNTCGGCTTTGCGCTTCTGCATGGCGGCTTTTTCTTTCTCCAGTCTGCGGATCTCTTTTTGGAGTTCCGCAGACTGTTTACTGTTCAAGTATTCGGCAAATTCCTGCGGATGCTCTCTGGCTTCCGCCGTCACCCGGCGCAGATCCTCCAGCACGATCTCATCGAGAATGCATTCCCGGATGTAGTGCGCGGTGCAGGCTTCGCCATCCTTTTTGTAGGTGCGGCAGGTGAAGTGGTTGTAGTCGGCAGACATCGTATGCGCCCTGTGAAGGGCCATTGTTTTGCCGCAGTCGGCACAAACAACAAGCCCGGAATACTTGTTCTGCTCATCCATCTTTGTGGGTCGGCGTTTGTTCTTTCTTACCCGCTGCACGATATCCCAAATCTCCTTGGTAATGATGGCAGGATGCGTATTTTCAAACACAAGGCATTCCTCACGCGGATGTTCAGTTTTGCGCTTGTCCTTGTAGGATTTGGTGCTGAACCGGTAGTTCACAGTGTTGCCAAGATAGATCTCATTTTCCAACAGGTTTGCAACGGCACTGTCTGACCAGTGGTACGGCTTCGTGATATCCAATGCAGAATGTGTCAGGCCGTATTTCTGGTAGGTGTAATAGCTGGGACAAAACACCTTTTCTTTCTTCAGGATCGTCGCAATCCGGCTGGGACCATTGCCCGCGGCACACAGGGCAAAGATCCGTTTGACAACGGCAGCGGCTTCCTCGTCCACGGTCAGCTTCTTGGTCTCCGGATCTTTGGTATATCCATAGGGAGCGCGGGTTCCGAGACGTTCTCCGCGTTCGGCTTTGGATTTCTGCACCGCACGGATCTTTCGGCTGGTGTCCCGAATAAACCACTCGTTGAATAAATTTTTGAACGGCATGAGATCATTGCTCTCTGCGTTTTCCGTGTCCACATTGTCGTTGATGGCAATATACCGGACGCCAAACATGGGGAAGCGTTCCTCAATGTAGAGACCGGTATGAAGCTG
>DJQK01000020.1:0-8296 GCA_002437575.1 Clostridiales bacterium UBA6388
GGTAAGCGATCTTGGCGGGCTTGAGCACAGCCTCGACCTTGTACTTGCTCAGAAGCTTGGCCATCAGGACGGACAGCTGCATATCGCCGGCGCCGGAGATGATGAGCTCCTTGGTCTCGGGATCGTTGCCGTAGGTGAAGGAAGCGTCTTCCTCGTTCAGCTTCACAAGGCCGGCCGCGATCTTATCTTCCGTGCCCTTGACCTTGGCGTAGATCGCCATCTTGTACATGGGCTCGTCGTACTTCATGGGCGCGATCGTCACGGTCTTGCCGGCCAGGCCCAGGGTATCGCCGGTCTTGACGGAGGCGAGCTTCGTGAACACACCGATGTCGCCGCAGCAGATCTTGGAGGTCTTGACGTTGTCCTTGCCCTTCGGGAAGAACATATTGCCGAGCTTTTCCGTGTCGCCGGTCCTGGCGTTGACGAAGGACATGGTGTCCTCAACGTCGCCGGAGATGACCTTGAAGTAGGAATTCTTGCCGTACTGGTCGGCGATGGTATTGAACACGAAGACCATGGGGCTGCCGTTGGGATCGACCTTGAACTCCTTCGCAGCATCGTCCACGATCTGGGTCATGGGCTTTCCTTCGAGGGGGTTGGGCGCGAACTTGACGAGGTTTGCCAGAAGGTTCGTCGTGCCGAGGCCGGTGTAGGCGCAGCCGCAGAACACGGGCGTGACGCTCCGGTCGCGGATACCGGCCTTGATGCCGGTCATGAGCTCTTCGGCGGTAAACGGCTCTTCCATGAAGAACTTCTCCATGAGCGCTTCGTCGGTCTCAGCGACCTGCTCGTTGAGCTCTGCCATGTACTCTTCGATCTTCTCTTCGGCCTCAGCAGGAAGCGCGATCTCCTTGCCGGTCTCGTCATAGGCCTTCTTTTCGATCAGGTCGACGATGCCCACGGCCTGCTCGCCCTTGAGAATGGGGAAGGTGAACGGAATGACGGACGCGCCGAACATTTCGCGCAGGCTGTCAAAGACGTTAAAGAAGTTCGCGTGCTCCTCGTCGAGTTTGGAGATGTAGAACATCGCCGGAAGGCCGGCCTTTGCAAGGTACTTCCAGCCCTTTTCGGTGCCGACGCCGATGCCGCTCTTGGCGGTCAGGCAGATGATGCCGGCGTCGGAAACGCGCAGGGACTGCACGATCTGGCCTGCGAAGTCGAAGTAGCCGGGGTTGTCGAGGACGTTGATCTTGCACTTGTTATATTCCACCGGGATCACCGACGTCGAGATGGAATACTGGCGCTTCTTCTCTTCGTCGTCGAAGTCGGAAACGGTCGTGCCGTCGGCACGCTTGCCAAGACGCGTGATGGCCTTGGTCGTAAAGAGCATACTTTCGCACAGCGCGGACTTGCCGTCGCCGCCGTGGCCCAGCAGGCAGATGTTGCGAATGTCATTGGCAGTATAGCCCATAGTCAAATTTTCTCCTTTCTACGGCCCGGCACGTCTGACACACACGCGCACCGAACCCTCGGCAGTTCACTTTTCAGCCGACTCTTAAATTTAATTATATACGAATCTTCAGAAGATTGCAATTACTATCTTGTGCAAACGGATAAATTTCCCGCGCATTTCAGCTCCGTGCCGCCATTGAGGTGATCAGAACCTCGGGAAGCAGCCACAGCAGCGTGTATAAAAGCAGGTTCCACGCCGAAACGGCCAGCGTCGAGCCGATGAACGTCAGGAAAAACAGCACAAGAAGCCCCATCACGCTTCCCGCGATCGAAACGGCGATGGCCGCAATGGCAGCGCCTCTTGCCGTTCTTGCGCCCGCGACGGCAGAAGAGAAGCACAAAAAGCTCTTCCTTGCCAGTAAAGCGCCCTGCTTTGCCTCGTGCACCGCGTCCGGCGACGACAGCCGCGCCCGCTCTTCGACCGTCGGGAACTCGATGCGGTCGGGGGATAATTTGTACCGGTGCTTGAGAAACTGCGGCGTGATCATAAAATCGCGCGTGGCCAAAATCGGCGTCAGCCCCGTGCAGCGGGCCAGCGCCTGCAGCGCGGCTTTTACATTCGTCGCCGGTGCATAGGAAAGCGCGAACACCGCGGCGAGCTCGCCGTTGACCGATAAATACACCGCCTGCTTGACTCTCGCGCCCTCGGGCATATGCACGCGCATGAGCTTCATAAAGCCCAAAGATCCCATTAAGATCACGTCGCCGCGAATTTCCGCGCCGAGGCCGCCGCCTTCGTAGCGCCGGAAGGTATCGACGCCGTAGTGCCGGCCGTTCTGGTTGTGCATCATCTCGTCAAAGAGCGGCGCTAAACCGCTTCCCGCCGTCTGCACCACGGCGTTGGCAAAGCCGATGATCTGGCTGACCGAGCGGTCGGAGTAGATCTTCATGCCGTTGAGCGTGACGTTCTGCGGCGGAAACAGGTCCGCGTCTTCAATGGCAATGCCGCATTCGCCGCCGAGGACTCTGGCTCCGTACCAGCCGCCCACGGCCGCACCCGCGCGGGAGAGCTTTCTTGCCTGCGCGGCAAAGGGCCGCGAAAAGCTCAGGAAAATGCCCGCCGGGAAGCTTGCGATCATCAAGGCCGTCCACGCCCATAGGAAGCTGTCTTCGGCCTGGAGCATACTCAAAACCGCAAGGCCCAGCGTCAAAACCGTCAAAACCGGCGTATAAATGCGCATGATGCGGCTTCCGGCGTCGGGAATTTCGAGCTCGCGGAGGAACTCTTCCTCATTTCCTTCGCTTCTGAAAATGCAGTCCTCGCCGTGCCACGCCTTTTCCTCGCGCACCGCGGCGTAGGGCTCGTGCATCGAGCACGCGGCCTTGAGCGTGCGTAATTTCGCGAGGTTCATTGCGCTTTCGCCGAACAGCGCCGCCGTCAGCTGCACGCAGACCGCCGGGCAGAACGGCACGCGGCCGGAGCGGACGGCCAGCACGCCGTCCACAAGGCACACAAGTGTCAGAACCGTCAGCATACTCGCGTGGTCAAAGCGCAGCTTCAGAACGGCTCGCACGCCGCGCAGTAAAACGTCCCAGGCCAAAAATGCCTGTAGTATCATTATAATAAGGAGCAGCCGCGAAAAAGCTTCTGCGTTCGCGGTAAAATCGTAGCTTCCGAGAGGAAAGCTTGACAAATACGCCATTGCGCCCGCCGCGATCGAAAGAAGCAGGCTCATGAGCAGCCGCAGCCGCTGAAAAGACCCTCTGGCGTAAAATTCGTACCCCGCGCGAAGGTCGGAAAAGACCCGCTCTGGCTGCTCTTTTCGGCGCTCGGCGCGCCGGGCCTGCCGCTTCTGATGGCGCTCGAGCTGCCTGCGGCGTTTCTGTGCTTCCTGCTCGGCGCGTTTTTTGCGCTTTTCGGCCTTTTTCGCCTCGCGCGGATCGTCTGGCACGACCTCGGGGTCGGGCTCGGCCTGATAGGTCCAGATCTTCGGCTTTTCTTCATCTGGCGGCTGTTCGTCCCTGATGGGCGTAAAGCGGATGGTCTGGCCCTTGAAATCCGCGGGGTTTTTGGGCGGCTTCGGCTCCTTTGCCGGCTCTCCGCGCACCTGCGCAGACGCCGGGAAGCGGACGATCCTGGTCTGCGCTTCGTCCTGCGCGGGCGTTTTTTCCGGTTCCGGCGAAGGCGCGTCCGGTTCGGGTGCTTTTTCGGCGGGCGCTTCTTTTTTGCTCCAGCCGCCGAATTCGTTCATGATATCCTCGAGGGAATACTCCTCCTGCGCAGCCGCAGCATCTTCGATATGCAGTTGTTCGTTCGTCTGATCCTGCGATTGCCTGCTCATGCGCGTCTCCTGTCAGTTTGCTCTCTGCCGCACGGCCTCATACAGCATGATCGCCGCTGCGGCCGAGGCGTTGAGGGATGAAATGCTGCCCTTCATGGGAATACTGACCTTGAAGTCGCAGCGCTCGGAAACAAGGCGGCTCATGCCCTGTCCTTCGTTTCCGATGACGATGGCCGCCGGGCCCTTGAGATCGGCCTTGTAAAGGCTCGTGTCGCCCTCCGCCGCCGTGCCGCAGACCCAGACGCCCGCTTTTTTGAGGGTGTCGATGGCCGCAGCAATGTTGGCCACGCGCGCGACCGGCAGATACTCCAGCGCACCTGCCGACGCTTTTCCGACGACTGCCGTCAGCCCCACGCTTCTTCTTTTCGGGATGATGACGCCATGCGCGCCCGCGCACTCGGCCGTTCTTATGATCGCGCCGAGGTTGTGGGGATCGGACAGCTCGTCGCAGATGACGATGAGCGGATTTTCGCCCGCGCCGGCGGCTTTTTGCAGAATGTCGTCGATCGAGGCATACGCGTGCGCCGCGACCATTGCGATGACGCCCTGATGGGCTCCCGTGGCGGACATAAGATCGAGCTTTCTCCGGTCCGTCGGCACAACGACCGCGCCCGCCTGCTTTGCCATCGCGCAGATCCGGGCCAGCGCCTTATCGGTATCGCCGTCCGCGACAAAGAGCTTATCGATCGTCCGGCCCGCGGAAAGGGCCTCTGTAACGGCATTTCTGCCCTCTAACATATTCTCCCGCGCATCGTCGCTCTCGCGGCGGGGCTCCGGCTTCCGGCTGTCTCTTCGGAAGGGCTTTTTCTCGCGCCCCGGCTTGTAGTCTCTTTTTTCGTCCATTTGTCTCTCCAATTCGGAGCCATAAAAATGCGCACACGGCTCCATTAAAATGATCCAACATACATTATATCAGTTCTGCCTCTCAGACACAACCATAAATCCGCAGGAAATTCACAGAAAATTTACCGTTCGAAAAAATCCGGATTCTTGTAAAACCGATGCGCTTGTGTTAAGATGTTCAAAACGCAAATTCCCCAACAGAAAGCAGGTGCTGTATTTGAGTAACGATCCCAACCGCCGCAAGCCGAACAAGCCCCATCCCGGCGGCGACGATGAAAACAAAAAGGCGCGGCGGATCGTCATACTGATCGTCGCGGCGCTGATCGCAACGCTGCTGATCAATTCCCTCTACACGACCATCTCCAACGCCTATCTCACCGAGATCACCTACACCGAGTTCAAAGAGCTTTTGACATCCGGCAAGATCAGCGAGGTCGAGTTCCAGTCGGACGACCGCATCGTCATCCTGACCAAGGAAGAAGCCGAACGGCCCAAGAGCCAGCAAAGGTTCTACTACACCGGTCTCATTCCCAATCAGGAGACCACAGACTTAACGAAGCAGCTGGAGGCCGCAGGCGTCAAGTATAACCGCGCCCTTCCCGAAGAGGTCAGCCCCATTGTGTCGTTCCTCGTCTCGTGGGTCCTTCCGGTGGTGTTCATGTACGCCCTTTTCTCGCTTCTTATGCGCGGCATGACGAAGAAGATGGGCGGCGGTTTCGGCTCGATCGGCGAGAGCAAGGCGAAGGTCTACATGGAAAAGCAGACCGGCGTCACCTTCGCGGACGTCGCCGGTCAGGACGAGGCGAAGGAATCTCTCGTTGAGATCATCGACTTCCTCCACAACCCGCAGAAATATACCGCCATCGGCGCAAAGCTCCCGAAGGGCGCGCTTCTGGTCGGCTCTCCCGGCACGGGCAAGACGCTGCTTGCAAAGGCTGTGGCCGGTGAGGCGAACGTGCCGTTCTTCTCCATTTCGGGCTCTGACTTTGTGGAAATGTTCGTCGGCGTGGGCGCAAGCCGCGTGCGAGACCTCTTCCAGCAGGCGGCAAAGGTCGCCCCGGCCATCATCTTTATCGACGAAATTGACGCCATCGGCAGGACAAGAGACTCCAAATTCGGCGGCAACGACGAGCGTGAGCAGACTTTGAACCAGCTGCTGGCCGAGATCGACGGCTTTGACTCGAGTAAGGGCGTCGTCATCCTCGCAGCCACGAACCGGCCCGAAATTCTCGACAAGGCGCTTTTGCGCGCGGGCCGCTTTGACCGGCGCATCATCGTCGACCGGCCGAACTTGCAGGGCCGGTACCAGACGCTCCGCGTCCACACGAAAAACATCAAGCTGGCAGAGGACGTCGATCTTCACAAGATCGCGCAGGCCACGGCCGGCGCAGTCGGCGCGGATCTTGCGAACCTGGTCAACGAAGCGGCCCTTCGCGCCGTGCGGCAGGGACGAAAGGCCGTCAACCAGCAGGATCTGCTGGCGTCTTTCGAGGTTGTCATCGCCGGCACGGAGAAAAAGGGCACGGTGCTGACCGACATGGAAAAGCGCATTGTCTCTTATCACGAGGTCGGCCACGCGCTGGTCGCCGCGCTGCAGAAGCACACGCAGCCGGTGTCGAAGATCACCATCGTCCCGCACACCTCCGGCGCACTCGGCTACACCATGCAGACGCCCGAGGAAGAAAAGTTCCTCTCCAGCCGCGAAGAGCTTCTTGTCGAGCTTCAGACGCTTCTGGGCGGCCGCGCCGCCGAGCAGATCGTCTTCGGCATCGCAACGACAGGCGCATCCAACGACATTGAACGGGCCACCGAGCTTGCCCGCAAAATGGTCACGCAGTACGGCATGAGCGAAAAATTTGGCCTCATGGCGCTTTCCACCGTGTCCAATCCGTATCTCGACGGCAGCACGATGATGAACTGCGCCGACGAGACGGCCTTTGCTGCGGACTCCGAGATCCAGAAGCTTCTGGAAAGCTGCTTTGACAAGGCAAAGGCAATTCTGCGCGAGCACCGCGAGCTTCTCGACGAGGTCGCCTTGTATCTTCTTCAGAAGGAGACCATCACCGGCGACGAGCTCATGACCTACGTGAACGCGGAAAAAGGACGCCTCGAAGCGCCCGCCGCGCAGGAAACCGGATCCGAGCCCGACGCCGAAACCGCGTCTGAGCAGCCGGAAGCACCGTCCGACGCGCCGTCCGCAGACGCGTAAAATGCCCGCACCCCATCCGCGCAGCGTCCCGCTGCGCGGATTTTTCCGGAGCACACGACCCAAAATTGGAAACGGAGGAAAAATTTTTGCCGAAAAATATTTTTTTGAGCGCCGCATCGCCGCTGGCTTCGCAGGTCGCCGAAGAATTAACAGAAAATGCAGCAACTACCAAATCTGCCGTAGAAAAAATTTTTGATCATTTTTCTCTGCCGAAACTCGTCTCCGCGGCTATCTTACTGGTGATATGTATTTTATGCATAAAAATCATCCTGCGGGCCACAGAAAAAATGCTCAAATCATCCAAACTGGACAAGAGCTTCCACACCTTCATCGTCTCATCGATCAAGATCGTCCTGGTATTTCTGGCCGTCATGCTGCTGGCCGGAACGCTGGGCGTCGACACGTCGTCGCTGCTGGCGATCTTGAGCGTCGCAGGTCTTGCCGTTTCGCTTTCCATCCAGGACTCGCTTTCCAACCTGGCAAGCGCCGTCGTTCTTCTGACGACGCGGCCGTTTAAGGTCGGCGATTTTATCGAGGTCGGCGGCAAAAGCGGCACCGTGCGGCAGATCGGCGTCTTTTACACCCAGATCGCGACGCTCGATAACCAGCTGGTCTACCTTCCCAACAGCCATGTCGCCTCGGCCGAGATCACAAACGCCACCGGAAACGCCGCGCGCCGCATCGAGCTCACGTTCGACGTCAGCTACGACGCAAAGCCCGAGGCCGTCACGGAAGCGTTGATAAGGGCCGCGCAGCACCCGAAGCGGCTGGAATCGGAGCCCATTTTCGCGCGGCTGTCCGGCTACGGCGAAAGCGCAGTGCGCTACACGCTTCGTCTTTGGACCGCGTCTGCCGACTACTGGGACGTGTACTACGATGTGCTGGAAGCGGCAGGAAAAGAGTTTGGGCGCTCTAACATAGAAATGACATACCCGCATATCAATGTTCATATGGATTCGTGAACACAACTGCCTCCGGCTGGAAGATGCCGGAGGCGGTTTTCTTTGCTTTTTGGCGTGTATTATATCATTTTTCTTACCTTTGCTTCAAAATAATACATTACGAAAATATCGATAAAACCGCACTGCTTGAGTTGACAATCTTCGTGCAACTTGTTAGAATAGGATTAAGCTGTAATGGGCAAACCCTGCCGTCTGGTTTCCGACAGGCGCTGCCCGCTTGGCCTGTCCTTTCCGGGCAGACCCGCTATCCCCCCAGCGCCCGCCTTGCACCTCAGCATTCCGGGCACGCCGCTAGAACATAAAAATTAGGAGGAGACATCATCGATGGATTGGGATCGCTTAATCACTATTGAACAGATGGAAGAAGCGACCAACGCCTTGCTTGAAACCGGCAAGAAGGTTGGCGCAGACTCCTGGCAGCAGCGCGTTAAAAACCAGACGCCGCACTGCGGCTTCGGCGAAGCCGGTACTTGCTGCCGTATTTGCTCCATGGGCCCCTGCCGCATCACCCCGAAGGCGCCGCGCGGCATCTGCGGCTGCGACGTACA
>DJQK01000020.1:8357-11782 GCA_002437575.1 Clostridiales bacterium UBA6388
ACGCACTCCGACCACGGCCGTCAGATCTGCCACACCCTGTATCAGGCAAAAGAGGGCGGCGCGTATCAGGTCAAGGATCCGGAAAAGCTGATCCGGATCGCAAAGGAATGGAACATTGAGACCGAAGGCAAGGACATCTACGATCTGGCGCACGAAGTCGCCGAAACGGGTCTTCTGGAATACGGCAAGCCCTTCGGCGTCCAGCGTTATCTGAAGCGTGCCCCCGAGCATACCCAGGAACTGTGGAAGAAGGCCGGCATTGAGCCGCGCGCCATCGACCGCGAAGTTTCTCAGTCGCTGCACATGACCCATATGGGATGTTCCTCGCTGCCCGAGGCGCTGATCAAGCAGGCGCTTCGCGCGGGCCTGTCCGACGGCTGGGGCGGCTCCATGATGGGCACCGAGTTCTCCGACATCCTCTTCGGCACCCCGCACCCCGTTGACACCACCGCCAACATCGGCGTCATGGACAAGGACATGGTCAACATCATTGTCCACGGCCACGATCCGTCGCTGTCGGAAATGGTCGTGTTCTACTCTCACGACCCCGAGCTGATCGCGCTTGCCAAGGAAAACGGTGCCAAGGGCATCAACATCGCGGGCGTCTGCTGCACCGGCAACGAAGTTGCGATGCGCGAGGGTATTCCGATGGCCGGCAACTTCCTGCAGCAGGAAAACGTCGTTCTGACCGGTGCGTGTGAAGCCATCGTCGTCGACGTGCAGTGCATCTTCCCCGCACTGGGCCCGCTCTCGAAGTGCTTCCACACCAAGTTCATCACCACCTCTCCCATCGCTCGTATGCCGGAAAGCGATTATATCGAGTTCCATGAGGATACCGCCGCTGAAACGGCCAAGGCGATCGTGAAGACGGCGATCGAAAACTTCAAAAACCGCAACCCGGATCTCGTCAACATTCCGCAGCTCAAGACCAACGCCCGTGTCGGCTACTCGGTCGAAGCGATCAAGAAGGAACTCGACGGCGTCTGCAACTCCCACGTCGACGCGCTGGGCACGCTGAAGCCTCTGGCTGACGTTGTCAAGGCCGGTGTTCTTCGCGGCGCTGTCGCGATGGTCGGCTGCAACAACCCCAAGGTCCGCCCCGACACCGCGCACATCGAGCTCATGAAGAAGCTCCTGAAAAACGATATCATCGTCATCGTCTCCGGCTGCTCGGCGCAGGCCGCTGCAAAGGCAGGGCTGATGAACCTCGAGGCTGCCGAGTACTGCGGCGAAGGCCTCAAGCGCGTCTGCAAGCTGGTCGGCATTCCTCCGATCCTGCACATGGGCTCCTGCGTCGATATCTCCCGTATGATGATCCTCGCTTCCGACCTCGCGAAGGACTGGGGCATCAACATTTCTCAGATCCCGCTGTGCGGCTGCGCACCGGAGTGGATGTCTGAGAAGGCCGTCTCCATCGGCAACTACGTCGTTGCGACCGGTATCGAAACCTACCTCGGCGTCGATCCGTACTCCAAGGGCTCGAGCGAGATCACCGCGCTTCTGCAGGGTACCGAAGGCGGCTGCCAGGAGTGGGTCGAGGCGCACTTCGTCGTCGAAAAGGACATCGAAAAGCTGGGCGACCGCATGATCGAGTCCATCGAAGCCAAGCGTACGGCTCTGGGCATCTGATACATTTTAGAGTTTAGAAGGTCTTTAACATATGAAAGTAGCGATCACCGGCAAGGGCGGCGTCGGCAAAACGACGCTTTCCTCCACACTGGCCAGGCTTTACGCCGACGAAGGCAGGACCGTTCTTGCGGCCGACGTGGACCCTGACGCCAATCTGGGTCTGGCCCTCGGCCTCACGGAAGAAGAGGTCAACGCCATCGTCCCCGTTTCCAAGATGAAGCAGCTCGCCAAGGAGCGCACCGGCGCAAACGACCAGAACAGCTTTTATAAGCTCAACCCCGAGGTCTCGGACCTGCCCGAAAAGCTCGCCAAGGAAATTAACGGCGTCAAGCTTCTCGTCATGGGCACGGTCGACACCGGCGGAACCGGCTGCGTCTGCCCCGAGCACGTGATGCTCAAGGCGATCTTGTCGAATCTCGTCTTCCGCAAGGACGACGTCGTCATCATGGACATGGAAGCGGGACTCGAGCACCTCGGCCGCGGCACGGCGAGCATGATGGACCAGTTCATCGTCGTCATCGAGCCCGGCGCAAGAAGCGTGCAGACCTATGAGCGCATCAAGAGCCTGGCCCGCGACATCGGCATTACGAAGGTGCGCGTGGTGGCCAACAAGATCCGCGACGATTCCGACCGCGAGTTTATCCGCAGCCGCATCCCCGCGGAGGACCTGCTCGGTTTTATCAGCTACAATCCCGACGTCATCGACGCCGACCGCAAAGGCCTTTCTCCCTACGATTGCAGCCCCCAGGCGCTGGAGGAGATCCGCGCCATCAAGGCAAGAATCGACCAAGAATGAATCTGAAAGGAATGAATAACAACAATGAAGACATTGTTTGAACGCGTCTTCAACGGCTCTGACCAGATGTTCGCCAAAGCCGAAGAAGAAGTTAACAAGATCGCTGCTGAAGTCGGCCGCGACGCTCCGATGACCATGCCCTCGACCGCGTACTGCCTGGCCTGTATCTACGCATACATCGGCAAGAAGGTCACGACCGTCGGCGAGCTGCAGGACACCCTGGCCGACGTCAAGGCCATGATGCTCCGTGAGCCGCGCACCAACTCCATCTTCCAGTCCGGCGTCGGCACTGCCATCGCTGCGGAAATGATCGAGGCCTGCAAGTATGTCAAGACCGACGCTCCGTACGAGGGCACGCCGTACCACGGCCACTTCGTCGACGCGGAAGTCCGTGAACTCGGTGTTCCTCTGGTCACCGGCGACATCCCCGGCTTCGTCGTCATCATCGGGCCGGCTCCGTCCACCGAAGAAGCGGTTGAGACCATCAAGGGCTATCAGTCCCGCGGTATCTTCGTCTTCCTCATCGGCGGCATCATCGAGCAGGCTGTCGAGGCCGGCGTTTCCATGGGCTTCCCCGTCCGTGTCGTTCCTGTCGGCGAAGAGATCTGGTCCGTTGGCCACGTCATCTCCCTCGTCGTCCGCGCTGCCATGATCTTCGGCAACGTCCAGCCCGGCGACTGCGACGGCTTCCACAAGTACACCTTCGACCGCATCAACGCGTTCGTCAACGCCTATAAGCCCGTTCCCGACATCACCGTCGCCTGCGGCGCCGGCGCCATCAAGCTCGGCTTCCCGGTCATCACCAACGACCACGACGATATGTGGGCAGTTCCGAAGTCCCTCATCATCTATGATGACACCAAGGACTGGATCGACACCTCCATCGAGGCCCGCGGCATCAAGCTGAAGATCACGAAGATCGACATCCCCGTCGCCTTCTCCTCCGCCTTCGAAGGCGAGATCATCCGTAAGGGCGATATGCAGGTCGAGATCGACGGCT
>DJQK01000020.1:11799-12096 GCA_002437575.1 Clostridiales bacterium UBA6388
GCAAGGACTGCTTCGAGCTCGTTACCACCAAGGATGCTTCCGAAGTCGAAGATCACAAGATCGTCGTCGAAGGCCCCGAGATCGACGAGATCCCGGTCGGCTCCAAGATCTCCCTCAGCTACACCGTCGAGGTTGCCGGCAAGACCATGCAGCCCGACTTCGAGCCCGTCTTCGAGCGTAAGATCCATCAGTTCCTCAACTGCGTCGAGGGCGTTATGCACACCGGCCAGCGCGACATGATCCGTGTTCGTATCAGCAAGGCTGACTATGAGGCTGGCTTCAAGTTCAAGCACATCG
>DJQK01000042.1:0-514 GCA_002437575.1 Clostridiales bacterium UBA6388
GGGCGTTGCGGGGCTTGACCTCTGCGGCGGGGATATAGAGCTCGGACGCCTCGGACAGAAGCGGGTAGCCCATGTTCATATGGTACAGGATCATGAGCGGCGACGCTTCGCCGCCGACGTTTTCGATCTCGTCGGTGATGGTGAGCTCATTTGTTTTCTTCGAGCACGTGATCGTGCGCGTCAGAATGAGCTTTTCGGCAAAAATCTGCGCGTGGCGCATTCTGGCCTTGATCCAGATCTTCTCGTCGTCCATGTCCCAGGACACGCGCTCGGCCGGGATATTGCCGACCGCGCCGTGCAGCGGCAGGCGGACGCCCTCGTCCGTGCAGGGCGCGCCGACGGCGAGCAGGCCGCAGGTGGTCAGAAAGCCCGCCGTGAAATTCTTGAGCCAACCGTCTTCCTTGTCATCGTAATATTCCGGGGCCACATAGCCATTCACCGAGAAAAAGCCGCAGTTCTCCCCGCGGAAGCTCAGGCGGGAGATATCCGCGCAGCGGTCGGCGGAGACGGTGAA
>DJQK01000042.1:553-3025 GCA_002437575.1 Clostridiales bacterium UBA6388
GCATGCCGTCGCCCTTGCCGCCGGTCAGCCGGACCTCCTCCACGCCGAACAGCTGGGATTCGTGTCCGTAATACGCGCTTTGATCCATGTTCGTTCTCCTTTCGTGTCGGGCTGACGCCCCTGGCAGCTTTGGTTCTTCTATACCAGAATAGCAGGAAATTCGTATTTGGACTAGTGATTTTTGTACAGTAGATGATTTTTTTATGCTTTTTTTGTGTCCGATTGGCCGTTTTCGGCTGTTTTTTCCTGTCCGGTCCCATTGTCTTCCAGTTTTTTCCGGTATTCTCTTGGGGAAACGCCAAATTTCCGGTGAAAAACCTTGGAAAAGTAGTTGTAATCGAAAAAGCCGACGTTGGCCGCGATCTCCGAGATCTGCATCGAGGTGGTGCGGATCAGCTGCTCGGCCATGGCGATGCGCTTGCTGCGGATGTAGTCGGCAACGGAGGCATTGAAGTTCGCGTGGAACATCTGATACAGCTCCGCGCGGGAGATGGAAAAGTGCGTACACAGATGCTCGATGGACAGATCCCAGGCGATGTTGTCGTTGATATACTTTTCGATCTGCTGCGCCGTGTCGAGACTGCGGACCTCGAGCATCCGCTGGTGATAGATGTGGCTGATGCAGGCGTCGAGGATCCTGCAGGCTGCCTGGATCGTCCTTGGAGCATAGTGGATCTGCATATCATAGAGTTCATGACATTCTTCTTCGCAAATGCCAAATTGCGCGGCGTACTGTGCAATTTTATGGAATTCTGCATCCATGCCATACGTTGCCTGCCCGATACATACGAATGCAACGATGACGCCCTCATAATAAAGCGGAGCAAGATATTCCGTCAGTCCGGCATGACACTGATATTGCAAGGGCTTTCTGGTTCGCCTGCATATCTGCATATGCATCTCGTCGCAGCTCCTGCAGCGGCTGTCAAACTCTTCTATTTCTCGCATACGTGCACAAAAAGGGTACAGCTTTATGGGGGTCGATGCGCATTCCTGATAGTCTGTGTCAAAAATGCAGAGTTTCATATCCGTCAATGTACAAAAGTCGTTCAGCAGCTCCGTCAGTCCGGCGTTTTTCAGATCCAGCATGGAGGCGGCTCCTTTCGGAAAAGTAGTAAAATCGTATGAGAAGTCAAGTCGGTTTTTTTCCTGTTTTCTTGTTTTTTTATTTTATCAACATAAAAAAAGGAATGATATATGGCAAAGTGCACAAAAACAGGGCTTCCTTTTTTACGATCTCGAAGATGTTTTTCTCTACTTTGGAAACGTTTTTTACTAGTCCTTTCATTTTCCGCATGCTAAAATGTAAAAGCAAACGGAAAGGTTCCGTTTCAATACAAATTTAGGAGGAACTCACACATGAAAAAGATCATCGCTTTGCTGCTTGCAGTGATGATGGTTCTGGCTATGGTAGCCTGCGCTGCCAAGACGACCGAAACCACCGACACCCCGGCTGACGCCGAACCCACCACTGACACGACCGAAACCACTGATTCCGTTGAAAATACCGCTGACGAGGCTGCTTCCGAAGGCAAGACCGAGTTGAACATCGGCGTTCTCGTCTGGAAGTACTCCGATACCTACGGCTCCTCCGTCCGTGTTGCCATGGACAAGTACGCCAAGGAGATCGGCAGCGAGAAGGGGCTGACCATCAACCTCGAAATGCAGGACGGCAACGACGACCAGGCGACCCAGAACAATCAGGCCGATGTTATGTTCGCCGCCGGCAAGGATCACATCATCATCAATCTCTGCGACACCTCTGCCGGCCAGTATCTGGTTGACCTTGCCAAGCAGTACAATGTTCCCATCTCCTTCTACAACAAGGAGCCCGTTGACTCCGCGATCGTGACCGGTTCCAACTCCATCTTCGTCGGCACCAAGCCCGAAGAGGCCGGCATCATGCAGGGCGAGATCCTCGCTGACCTGTACGCTGCTTCTCCCGAGAAGGTCGACAAGAACGGCGACGGCAAGGTCGCTACCCTCGAGTTCGAAGGCGAGATCAACAACCCCGAAGCCATCGCCCGTACCGAGTACTCCCTGTCCACCGCCATTGAGAAGGGCGTTCCCTGCGAGATGATGACCGAGAACCAGGTCGCCAACTGGGATACCGCCAAGGCGCAGGAAATGATGACCGCGCAGATCGCTTCCCTCGGCGTTGAGAACATTGAAGTTGTCTTCTGCAACAACGACGACATGGCTATCGGCGTCATCGCTGCTCTGAACGAAGTCGGCTACAACCTCGGCGACGGCGGCGACGAAGTCATCGTTATCGGCGTCGACTGCACCGACACCGCTGTGGAATACATCAACGCCGGCAAGCTCTACGGTACTGTCAAGCAGGACGGCGACGCCATGGGCAAGGCCAACATCCTCATGGCCATCAACGGCGCTCTGGGCAAGGATTGGCTCGACGGCACCGACTACACCATGGCTGACGACGGCTACTCCATCCGTATCCCGTACGCAAAG
>DJQK01000138.1:0-1669 GCA_002437575.1 Clostridiales bacterium UBA6388
TCTTCTCGATGTGCGCCATGTCATAAGCATAATCCGGCGCAACAAAGGAGACGGGATGGCCTTCCCTTCGTGTGTAATAGAGAATGGAATTGCCGAGCGTCTCATGCTTCCCGTTTCCGACCGAAAACGGAACGCCCGCCTTCGCACCGACCGTGCCGTCACCGGTCGCGTCGATGAAATAGTCCGCCTCGATGCGAAGCTGCCGTTCGCTGCTCTGCTGCACACCGCGCAGCGCGGCGACGCGCCCCGCGTCCAGCTCCACCTCATAGATCTCCGTGTTGAGCAGGAGCGTCAAATTGTTCTCGCGCAGCGCCGCGTCCAGCAATGTCTCGTCCCAGAAGACCGGGTTCGCGTCGGGATTGCGGTAGAGGTTTTCGAGCTTCAGCTCGCCCCACACGCCCATTTCCTCCGCCCAGAGATTGCCCGCGCCGGTCGCGCCGCGCGTCCAGACGCGGATCTCGCTGCTCGAGTTCCCGCCCAGCACCGGTCTGTCCGTCACCAGCACGGTCTGTACACCGTGCCGCGCCGCCGTGATCGCCGCGCACACGCCCGCCGGACCGCCGCCGATCACCGCCAACTGTGTTCTCATCGTCTGCATGATACCACCTGTACCTCATCGCACATTCCAGTTTTGCAGTTCAGGTTTTGTAAGATGTGTCCAAAACAGAACTTCAAATATTGTGCGTTTTGACTATCAAATACCTTTTTCCTTGCGATATTTCTTATCGTTGTGCCTATCATAGCAAGTTTTCTCGTCTTCCGCATTGAATTTTCTGCATGATTTCTGGATAAATCCGCACTGTAGCTTGACCCCGTTCCTGTTCTATGCTACACTTCAGGAAGATGATAAAATGGGGTGGTTTTATGCCGATCTCGTTCGAAAAAATCGGGCAATACCTGCGCTATCTGTCCGAGGTACACGGCGTTCAGTTCTGTATCAAGGACTTCTGCGGCTTTGTCGCCATCAACAAACAGCTCGACGAGACGCTCCGCCCCTTCCTCGCGCACACGAATCCGTTCTGCATGTACATGAAATCCGATCAGGCGCACTATCACACCTGCCTCACCATGATCCGCAGGATGTACCACAAATGCGAGCGCCTCGGCCGCACCTACTTCGGCATGTGCCACGCCGGACTCGGCGAATACGTCGTCCCGATCTTCGACGGCGATGTGCTGCTCGGCTCCATCAACGCCGGATTTTTCCAGACTGATGAGCGCAAGACCGCGCGCCGCATCTGCCGCGCCTGCCGGCAGGAGCCGCCGCTCGATCCGGACACGGCGCAGTGCCTCTACCGCAGCGCCATCCATACGCCCACTGTCGACGTCGAGCAGATGCTCGCCGGACTGGAGCTGCTGGCCGAATACCTTGGTCAGACCTATCACCTGCTCCGCAGCGCGCAGCCCCATTCCGATGCCGTGGGCCGCTACCATGATTCGAGCGAGGATACCATCCTCGCCCACGCGCTGGAATACATCCGCATCCACTATAAGAGCCGCATCACCGTCACCGCGCTGGCCGAGTTCTGCCATTGCAGCGATTCCTATCTCAGCCGCATCTTCAAGCGACGCACCGGCGTCAATATCAATGTCTACGTCAACAAGATCCGCATGGAGTTCGCCAAAAGCCCGCTCTGCCTCTCCAACGAGAGCATCGCCGAGATCGCGG
>DJQK01000138.1:1767-5440 GCA_002437575.1 Clostridiales bacterium UBA6388
CCCAGATCATCGGCATCCCGCCCACGGAATTCCGCAAGCGGTTCCATCAAAATGACGCTTGACTGCATCTGCATGGCAAAACTCATCAGATAATCAACGAAGGCCTTCCGGGAAACCGAAAGGCCTTTGCTTGCTCTGAGCGGTATTTCGTTGTTGTCCTTATGCGTGTTCGCCTATGCAGCGCGGCGTTTTTGTTTTACATGACCCGTTCTACGGCGTGGTAGAGGCTGCGGATGGCGAGTTCGTAGTCGGTTTCTTTGACGGCGATGATGATGTTCAGCTCGCAGGAGCCCTGGTCGATCATGCGGATGTTGATGTTCGCGTCGGCGATCACGCGGAAGATGCGCGCGGCGGTGCCCTTGGCGTAGATCATGCCCTGGCCGACGACGGCGATGAGGGCGAGTCCGTCTTCGACGCTGACGTGGTCGGGCTGCAGCTCGTCCTGGATCCGGCGGAGGATCTCTTCGCGCGCCGGGGCCAGCGCCTCGGTCGAGACGATGATGGAGACCGTGTCGATGCCCGACGGGCAGTGCTCAAACGAGATGCCATAGTCGGCGAAGATCTGCAGCAGATGGGCCACGAAGCCGATCTCGCCGTTCATCATGGATTTTTCTACGTACACGCTGCTGAAGCCCTTGTGCCCGGCGATGCCGGTGACCTTGCGCTTGTGCGCGTTGGCCGGGAGCGTCGGGACGATGAAGGTGCCGGGATCCTGCGGGCGGTTGGTATTGCGGATGTTGATGGGGATATTCGCGCGGCGGACAGGGAAGACCGCGTCCTCATGCAGGACCGACGCGCCCATGTAGGAGAGCTCGCGCAGCTCGCGGTAGGTGATATAGTCGACGACGTGCGGATGCTCGATGATGCGCGGGTCGGCCGCCAGCACGCCGGACACGTCCGTCCAGTTCTCATACAGCTCTGCGCCCACTGCGCGGGCCACGATCGAGCCCGTCACGTCGGAGCCACCGCGGGAGAAGGTATGGATGGTGCCGTCGGGCATCGCGCCGTAGAAGCCGGGGATGACGGCGCGGTCGATGCTGACGAGCGCGTGGCCGATGGCTGTGTTCGTGGCCTCGGCGTCAAAGGAGCCGTCTGCGCGGAACAGGACCATCTGCGCCGCGTCGGCAAAGGCAAAGCCGAGATAGGCGGCCAGAAGCTTGGAGTTCAGATATTCGCCGCGGCTGGCCATATAGTCGCGCTGCGGCGACGTGCGCAGGTGTGCTTCGATGGCGGCAAAGTCCGGCGCGAGATCGACCTGCAGCTGCAGCTCGGAGATGATATCGGCAAAGCGCTGCCGGATCTCACCGAGCGCAGGGGCAAAATCCTGCCCGGCGCAGGCGGCGTCATAGCAGCGGTAGAGCAGGTCCGTGACCTTCGTATCGCCGGAAAAGCGCTTGCCGGGCGCGGAGGCGACGACGTAGCGGCGGCCGGGATCATCCCGGATGATGGCCGCGACCTTTTCAAACTGACCGGCGGTCGCCAGCGAGCTGCCGCCGAATTTCACAACGATGGGGTTCATAAGGGGGCTCCTTTCTGCAAATACCCTGCAGAGGGATGGGATTTTAACGCTATTTTCGCACAAAGCCCCCGTTCCGTCAACTGCAAACTTTTCCAGGAAACGCGATTTGGACAAAATTTATGCGCGCGGCAGAAAAACAGATGTCTTTTTGGTGAGAACGAACAAAACCGCCGGAGGCATTGCCTCCGGCGGCTGCCATTGAAAAGTCAGCCAATCAGGCTGCAGACGAGATCGGTATATTCGCCGGCGTTTTCGACCGGCAGATCGGCCATCAGCAGCGCCTGCGTGTAGAGGATCTTCACAAGATCCTCCGCCTTCTTCTCATCCTGCGCGACGGCGATCTGCAGCTTGGCGAAGATCGGGTGGTCGGCGTTGAATTCGAGGATGCGGTCGGCCTTCATGCCCGAGTTCGGGTCCACGCGCTTGAAATACTTCTCCATCTCAAACGTCATGCCCTCCGCCGGGACGACGCTCACGGGGTGGCTGCCCAGGTTGTCGCTCAGCCGCACGTCCTTGACCTTGTCGCCGAGCGTCTTTTTGACGAAGTCCAGCGTTTGCTTTGCTTTTTCGCTCTTTTCCTCGGCGGCCTTCTTCTCCTCCTCGGTCTCGAGACCGAGATCGCCCGCCGTGATGGACTTGAGCTCCTTCTCCTGATACTTGCCCAGCGTCTGCGGCACGAAGCCGTCGACCTCGTCGGTCATGAACAGCACGTCGTAGCCCTTCTGCTGCAGCTTTTCCATCTGCGGCAGCTGGCCGAGGCGCTCGCGGCTCTCGCCGTTGGCATAGTAGATATACTTCTGATCCTCCGGCATAGCGGCAACATATTCCTTGAGGGTGATGAGCTTGCCCTCCTTGCTCGACCAGTAGAGCAGCAGATCCTGCAGCATTTCTTTTTTCGCGCCGTAGTCGGCCAGCACGCCGTATTTGATCTGCGGGCCGAAGGCGGCGAAGAACTTCTCATATTTCTCGCGGTCGTTGTCCAGCAGCTTCTGCAGCTCGGCCTTGATCTTCTTTTCGAGATTCCCCGCGATGAACTTCAGCTGCCGGTCATGCTGCAGCATTTCCCGGGAGATGTTCAGGCTCAGATCCTGCGAGTCGACCACGCCGCGCACGAAGCGGAAGCAGTCGGGCAGCAGATCGGCGCAGTTTTCCATGATCATCACGCCGGAGGAGTACAGCTGCAGGCCCTTCTTGAAGTCCTTGGTGTAGAAATCATACGGCGCCTTGGCCGGGATATAGAGCAGGGCCTTGTACGTGACCGCGCCCTCGACATTTGCGTGGATGACGGCCAGCGGGTCTTCAAAGTCGAAGAACTTCTCCTTATAGAAGTTGTTGTATTCCTCGTCGGTGACGTCCTTCTTGTTCTTGTTCCAGATGGGGACCATGGAGTTGAGCGTCTCGACCTCGGTGTAGGTCTCGTACTCGGGCTTTTCGTCCTTCTCCGTGCCCTCCTTCATGCGGCTCTTTTCGACCTCCATGCGGATGGGGTAGCGGATGTAGTCGGAGTACTTGCGCACGAGCTGCTGCAGCTCCCAGGTCTTGAGGAAGCGGGAATATTTTTCGTCGTCGGTGTCGGCCTTGAGCTGCATAATAACGTCGGTGCCGGCGTTCGCGCGCTCACACGGGGTCATGGTGTAGCCGTCCGCACCCTCGGATTCCCATTTCCAGGCTTCGTCGGAGCCGTATTTCTTCGAGATGACGGTCACCTTGTCCGCGACCATGAACGCGGAGTAGAAGCCCACGCCGAACTGGCCGATGATGTCAGTGTCGGCGGCCTTGTCCTTGTCGAGCGTCTGCTTGAACTGCAGACTGCCGGAGCGGCAGATGGTGCCGAGGTTGTTTTCCATCTCGTCCTTGTCCATGCCGATGCCGTTGTCGCTGACGGTCAGGGTGCGGGCGGTCTCGTCCGGCTTCAGCTGGATGGCGAAATCGCTGCGGCTGAGGCCGACGTTTTCGTCGGTCAACGCCAGATACGCCAGCTTGTCGATGGCGTCGGAGGCGTTGGAAATAATTTCACGCAGGAAAATCTCCTGATGCGTATAAATGGAGTTGATCATCAGATCCAGCAGGCGCTTGGATTCTGCCTTAAACTGTTTCTTTGCCATACATGTCACGTCCTTTGCGTATTAGCACTCATATCATCTGAGTGCTAAC
>DJQK01000139.1:0-1240 GCA_002437575.1 Clostridiales bacterium UBA6388
GCGCCGGTCGCGCCGCGCGTCCAGACGCGGATCTCACTGCTGGAGTTTCCGCCCAAAACCGGACGGTCCGTGATCAGCACCGTTTGAATGCCGTGTCGCGCCGCAGTGATCGCTGCACAGACGCCCGCTGGACCGCCGCCGATCACCGCGAGCTGTTTATGAATTTTCTGCATGATATATGCGCTCCCACTCTGATCTGCTCTTCTTGCTTCTTGTGCTGTTGTATTTGCACAAAAGAAGATGTTTTGTTTATGCAATTAGCACAAATTACTTCGCGTATTTTCGCAAATTTCTGCTTTATGTGTTCATCATAACAGGTTTTCCCGTGTTTTGCATTGAATTATCTGCATTTTTTCTGGATAAATCCGCACTGTGGCTTGACCTCATTTCCGTTCTGTGCTACACTTCGGGAAAATGATAAAATAGGGTGATTTTATGCCGGTCTCGTTTGAAAAAATCGGGCAGTATCTGCGCTATCTGTCCGAGGTACACGGCGTCCAGTTCTGCATCAAGGATTTCTGCGGCTTTGTCGCCATCAACAAGCAGCTCGACGAGACGCTCCGCCCCTTTCTTGCGCATACGAATCCATTCTGTATGTACATGAAGTCTGACCAGACGCACTATCACACCTGCCTGAGCATGATCCGCAGGATGTATCACAAATGTGAGCAGCTCGGCCGCACCTATTTCGGTATGTGCCACGCCGGACTTGGGGAATACGTCGTTCCGATCTTCGACGGCGACGTGCTGCTCGGCTCCATCAACGCCGGATTTTTCCAGACCGACGAGCGCAAGACTGCCCGCCGCATCTGCCGCGCCTGCCGGCAGGCTCCGCCGCTGGACCCCGACATGGCGCAGCGCCTCTACCGCAGCGCCATCCGCACGCCCACGGCCGATGTAGAGCAGATGCTCGCCGGGCTGGAGCTGCTGGCCGAATATCTCGGCCAGACCTATCACCTGCTCCACAGCGCACAGCCGCATTCCGACGCCGTGGGCCGCTATCACGATTCGAGCGAAGACACCATCCTCGCCCACGCGCTGGAATATATCCGCATCAACTATAAAAGCCGCATCACCGTCACCGCGCTGGCCGAGTTCTGCCATTGCAGCGACTCGTATCTCAGCCGCATCTTCAAGCGCCGCACCGGCGTCAATATCAATGTTTACGTCAATAAGATCCGGATGGAGTTCGCCAAAAACCCGCTCTGCCTCTCCAATGAGAGCATCGCCGAGATCGCGG
>DJQK01000139.1:1310-3407 GCA_002437575.1 Clostridiales bacterium UBA6388
CGCCAACAGAGTTCCGCAAGCGGTTCCATCAAAATGACGCTTGACTGCATCTGCATGGCAAAACTCATCAGATAATCAGCGAAGGCCTTCCGGGAAACCGAAAGGCCTTCGCTTGCTCTGCGCGATATTTCGTTGTTGTCCTTATGCGTGCTCGCCTATGCTTCCGGGGCGTTTTTTACGATTGCAGGATCCTCGTGGTCTCGGGGTCGGGCTCGAACCATTGGTTCTTGCCGAAGAGGATGATGGCGTCGCCGACCTCGACGGTGTCGAAAATCTCGGGCATGGCGTCGACCGGGATGTTCACGCAGCCGTGGCTGCCGCCGTTGACGTAGAAGTCCTTGCCGAAATGCGTTCGCCACGACGCGTCGTGCAGGCCGTATGCGCCCTCAATGCCGATCCAGTAGTCGGAAAAGACGAGATAGTCCTCGCCGCGCATCCACTGGTCGGTCTCCTTGTTGTACGCGTAGTAAAGGCCCGTGATGGTCTGAAAGCCGTTGAGGTTGCCGGTCACAACGTCGGTCGAGATCACGACCTGGCCGTCTTTATAGACCGTGAGCCGCTGGTTGTCGATGTCGACCTCGACGTAGACCGGCGTCAAAGGCTCGTACGGCTCGCCGTTTTTATAGAGTAGCAGCTGCGCACGGATATCCTTCGATTCGAGCTTTTTAATCGCTTCTTCGAGCGTTTTTTTGAGCGCAGCGGTGTCGAGCTGATAGTCGACCTTCAGAAAGTCCATCGGCTTGGGGCCGTCGACATAGGTGTTGAGAATGAAGGACGTGTTCTGCACATCCGCCAGCGCCTTCCAGCCGGCAAGCAGAACGTCCAGCTTTTCCTCGTCAATGTTCACGCTGCCGTCCTTGTCCACGGAAACGAGCGGCGAGAGCTCCTTTGTCGCAAGCCTTACGATCTTGCCTTCGTCCGTCTGCCCCTCCAGATTGAGGTCAATGGTGTAAGAAACGCCGAGGATCTTCTCCTGCAAGAGCTCGTTGAAATCAAAATTCCCGCTTTCCGCCGTGACAGCAGGCGCCACATAGCACCCCGGCACGCTCGTCACGTCAAACGCCGCATTTCCCGGCGCATTCGCGTCGACCGTCAAGCCGGAGGCCGCCTCCTTCAGCGCCGCGCGGACAGGCTCCCATTGCAGCTGCGTGCCCGCAGCCTCGTCCACCACGACGAATTTTTCGCCGTCAAACGCCATGTACGCGTCCTGCGCGGGTCTTCTCTGCACCGCCTCCAGATCGTCCGTGACTGCTTCGTCCGTGTACTGCGTCAGATCGGCGCGAACCGCTGCCGGCTGCGTGTGCGAAAGCGCGCGCCACTGGAGCTTCTCGGTCAGACTCTTCTGCGCGAAAAGCGCCGGGTCCATCCGCTCCTCGCTCGTAAAGGCCGCGCTGATGGCCTGCTGCGTGGTCTCCAGCACCCCGAGCTGCGAGAGCGTGTACGTGCCGACCGTCTCGCCGTTTTCCGTCACGGTGAGCGTCGTCTGTTCCGCGTTCCGGAGCATGGTCTGGTACTGGTCATAGATCGATCTCTGCGTCTGCTCGGCGTCCTGCGCCGCGCTGTTTAACCGGTAAAACCCAAAGCCAGCGGCCGCGCCGAGCAGCAAAAGCACGCACAGCGCGATGATAAGTCCCTTTTTCATATCCCAATTTCCCCGTCTCTTTTTCCGCCCATTTTCGCGGGCATCTTCCAATAGTATACCATATCTGCCGCCCGATGCAACGGCAGTTTGCTCTTTTTCCGACTAATTTTTCACGTCCCACTGGGAAAGCGGATACCGCTGCATCGCGCCGAAAATTTTCGTCTTGAGGTCTGGATACTGCGCCTGCATGGACGCGATGAGCTCCTTGACCTCCTGGCGCTTGGTGTGCTTGTCCGCAGGGCAGACATTGTGCACAATAGGAAGCTCCTGCTCCTGTGCAAAGTGCTCGATCGCCTTTTCCCCGACGTAAAGAAGGGGCCTGATCTGTGTGACGCCGGAGCGGCTCAGATACGTTACCGGCTCAAAGCAGCCGATGCGCCCCTCGTAGAGAAGGCTCATGAGAAATGTTTCAACGGCATCGTCAAAATGGTGACCGAGCGCGATCTTGTTGCAGC
>DJQK01000048.1 GCA_002437575.1 Clostridiales bacterium UBA6388
GCCGCGGGCCGGAGATCCTGGACGGCAGCCACGGCGTCGCCATGCAGCTGGGGCGCAAACTCGCCGCCGCTGGCATGCTCCGCACGCAGGGCGGGAAGGGGACCGTGCAGTTCCGGAACTCACTGGACGAGCCGGAGATCCTCGCGCTCAGCCGCGCGCTGCTGCAATATCGGGAAGACTGAAAGTGCCGCCCTGCCGGGCGGCACTTTTTTCGGAAAAAATCAAAAAAAGGCTTACACTTTTTCTGCCGGGTCTGTTATACTGTACTTGTAAGAAGTTGCGTTTATCCGGGAAAGAAGGAGGAAGCCTATGTTTTCAGTTGGCGAATATATTATTTACGGCGTGGAAGGCGTGTGCGAGGTCGAGGAAGCCGGAAAGCTGAAAGTTGCCGGTCTCGATAAAAACCGGGAGTATTACCGCCTGCGCCCGTATTACCACGGCGGCACGATCTACACGCCGGTCGACGGTAAGGCCGTCATGCGGCCGGTCCTGACGCGCGCGGAGCTCGAAGGGCTTCTTCCGCGCCTGCCGGAGCTGGAGCCGCTGGACGATGTGCCCGCCGACAGCCGCGCCGCGGGCGAGTATTACCGCGCGATCCTGTCGGAGCATGACTGCGTCCGCCTCCTGCGGCTGTGCCGGACGCTCCACAACAAGCAGCAGGCCCTCTCCGCCAGCCGCCGCACCGTCAGCTCCACGGAGCTGCGCAGCTGGAAGATGGCCGAGGAGATGCTCTACGGCGAGTTCGGCTTCGCGCTCGGCATGCCGCCGTCGAAGGTGAAGGAATTTCTGCAGGAAAAGCTGGGCAGCTGACAGGCCCTTGGAAGAAAAAAGCGTGCAGTCCTATGGACTGCACGCTTTTTCTGTGGGCATCATTCCACGCCCGTGACCTCGTAGTCCTGCGCCTCGACGGCCGCCTTGAGCACGTCGGCCGCGACGTCCTTCGTGAGCGTCACGACGGCGGTACCGGCCGTATGGTCCGCCACGGCGGACTGCACACCGTCCACGGCCTCGAGCGCCTTCTTGACGCGCGCTTCGCAGTGCCCGCACATCATGCCTTTTACATGCAGAGTCTTTGTCATTGTCGTTTCCTCCTTCATTTGGTCTGCCAGATGGAACTCCGGCAGGGGATTTCCCTTGTGATCGTGCTTCGGGTCGTACAGGCGGCACAGATTCAGCCGCAGCGCGTTCGACACAACACAGAAGCTGGACAGGCTCATCGCGGCCGCGCCGTACATCGGGTTCAGCGTCAGCCCCAGCCCGACGAACACGCCCGCCGCCAGCGGGATGCCGATGACGTTATAGATGAAGGCCCAGAACAGATTCTCATGGATGTTGCGCAGCGCCGCGCGGCTGAGCCGGATGGCGGCCGGAACGTCCAGAAGCGTACTTTTCATCAGCACCACGTCCGCCGCGTCGATGGCGACGTCGGCGCCCGCGCCGATGGCAATGCCGGTATCGGCGGCGGTGAGGGCGGGTGCATCGTTGATGCCGTCGCCGACCATGGCGACAGGCCCGTATTTCTGCAGATCGCGGATGACAGCCTCCTTGCCGCCGGGCAGCACGCCCGCCACGACGTCGTCGACGCCCGCGAGCTTGCCGATGGCCGCCGCCGTGCGCGCGTTGTCGCCCGTCAGCATGACGACGCGGATGCCCATGCCGCACAGCTGGCGGATGGCCTCCGGGCTCTCCGGCTTGATAGCGTCCGCCACGGCGATGAGGCCGAGGAGACTGCCGTTCTTCGCGAACAGCAGCGGCGTCTTGCCCGCCTGCGAGAGCGCGTCTGCCTGTTTCTCAAGTTCCTGCGGCAGCGCCAGCTGCGAGGCCATATACCGCACGCTGCCGCCCAGCAGCTGCGCGCCAAGGACCGTCGCCTTCAGACCGCTGCCGGTGATGGCGGCGAAATCCTCCGCGGCCTCCGGCTGGATCCGGGCTTCCTCACCGCGCTTCATGATGGCCGCGGCCAACGGATGCTCGCTCCTGGCCTCGAGCGAGACGGCGGCCTGCAGCAGCTCCTGCTCCGTCACGCCGGAAGCGGGGATGAGATCCGTGACCTCCGGCTGGCCGGAGGTGATGGTGCCGGTCTTGTCGAGCGCGGCAATTTCGATCCTGCCCGTTTCTTCCAGACTCGCCGCCGTTTTGAACAAAATGCCGTTCTTTGCGCCAAGACCGCTGCCGACCATGATGGCGACCGGGGTAGCCAGACCCAACGCGCATGGGCAGCTGATGACGAGCACGGAAATGCCTCTGGCCAGACTGTAGCCGAAGGGATGGCCCAAGAGCAGCCAGACGACTGTCGTCACAACGGCGATCGAGATGACCGCCGGGACAAAAATGCCGGAAACCTTGTCGGCGATTTTCGCAATGGGCGCCTTTGTTGCGGCCGCATCGGAAACCATCTGAATGATCTGTGAGAGCGTCGTGTCCTGCCCCACGCGCGTGGCGCGGCAGGTGAGAAAGCCCGACTGGTTGACCGTCGCGGCGGAAACTGTGTCGCCGGGGGCCTTGTCGGCGGGGATGCTCTCGCCGGTGAGGGCCGACTCGTTCACCGCGCTCGTGCCATCGAGAACCACGCCGTCGACCGGAATGCTCTCGCCGGGCCGGACGACGAAGGTATCGCCGGACTGGACCTGCTCGATCGGGACGGTTTCTTCTTTGCCGTTGCGCACAACAGTCGCCGTCTTGGGAGCCAGCTTCATAAGGCTCTTGAGCGCGTCCGTCGTTTTTCCCTTTGATCTGGCTTCCAGCATCTTGCCGACGGTGATGAGCGTCAGGATCATGGCCGCGGACTCAAAATAGAAGTCCATCATATAGTCCATGACTGCATCCATATCGCCGCGCACCTGCGCCCCGGTCATGGCAAAAAGCGCATACGTGCTGTACAAAAACGCCGCGCTCGAGCCCAAAGCCACAAGCGTATCCATATTGGGCGCTCGATTCCAGAGAGCCTTGTAGCCGCTGATGAAAAAGCGCTGGTTGATGACCATGATAATGACCGTGAGCAAAAGCTGCGTCAGACCCATCGCCACGTGATTATCCGTGAAAAAGCCTGGCAGCGGCCAGCCCCACATCATATGGCCCATCGAAACATACATCAGGACCAGCAAAAAGCCCAGCGACCAGAAGAGCCTTCTTTTGAGCTTCGGCGTTTCGTGGTCTTCCAATTGTTTTTCGGCCTCCTGCATACTGGGCTGCGGCTGATTGGCGGCGTCCTTTTCGCTTGCGCCGTAGCCCGCCTGCTCAACGGCCCGGATGATATCCGCAGCGCTTGCCGTGCCGTCGACGCCCATGGAGTTGGTAAGCAGGCTCACCGAGCAGTTCGTCACGCCCGGGACCTTGCTGACCGCTTTTTCGACTCTTGCCGAGCACGCCGCGCAGCTCATGCCCGTGACATGGAATTGTTTCATGCGATTCACCTCAAATTGTTCATAGCATATCCGAAAATGTTCTATTTCATAAGTTTTTGCAGCGTCACGACCAGCTCGTCGATGACTTCGTCGTGTCCTTCGCGGATATTTTCCGCCACGCACGAGCGAAGATGGCTTGCCAGCAGCTCCTTGTTGAACGCGTTGATGGCCGCGTTGGCCGCCGCCGACTGCATCAAAATATCCGGACAGTACGCGCCGTTTTCGACCATGCTGCGGATGCCGCGGATCTGGCCCTCGATGCGGCTGAGCCGGTTGATGAGCTTTTTGTATTCCTCCGGCGAACGCTCCTTCTTACGCTGGGAGCAGAGCGGGCAGTTGTACTGTTCCATGGGATCGCCTCCTTCAGATACCCCCTCGGGGTATCTTCACTATATACCCCCATAGGGTATTTGTCAAGAGGGTATCCGAAAAAAATCGCGCAAAAACGGCCCCCATTTTGAGAGCCGTCAAGTGGTTTCTGTTCCATTTTTGCGCAGAAGTGCCAGCTGATAAAACGCGACCGCGCTGGCCGCGGCGACGTTGAGCGAGTCTACGCCATTTGTCATCGGCACCGTCACCACATGGTCGCACCGCGCGATGGTCTCCGGCTTTAACCCCGGCCCCTCCGAGCCCATGACGATGGCAAGCTTTCGGATCTCCCGCAGCGCCGGGTCCCAGAGGAGCTTTGCATCGTCCCGCAGCGCCATCGCCGCTGTTTCAAAGCCGTTTTGGTGCAGCAGCGGCAGAAAATCTTCCTCCGGCAAATACGCCCACGGCACGAAAAAGACGTTTCCCATGCTCACGCGGATGCAGCGCCGGTAAAGGGGATCTGTCGAATCCGGCGTCAGCAGCACTGCGTCCACACCCAGCGCCGCCGCCGAGCGGAAAATCGCCCCGAGATTCGTCGGGTTCATCACGTCTTCTAAAACCGCGACGCACGACGTGCCTGCAAGAAGGTCTTCTGCCCGCTTCGGCGCAGGCCGCCGCATCGCGCAGAGCATTCCGCGCGTGAGGGCGTAGCCCGTGATTCTCTCCAGAACCTCGCGCGAAGCCGTGTAGACCGGCAGATCCTCCGGACATCTGGCTAAAACCTGCTCTGCCTGCGCAAGCAGCCGCGTTTCCACGAGAAACGAGACCGGCGTGAATCCGGCGTCCAGCGCCCGGCCGATGACGAGTGCGCTTTCAGCGATGAAAAGACCCTCTTCGGGGTTTTCGCGGCAGACGAGCTGGCTTTCGGTCAGCCGCGCGTAGACGTCCAGCTCGGGCGCGAAAAAGTCGGAAATATCTATAATTCTTCCCATCTTCAGTCCAGCAGCATCCGTTCGATCATCTGCGCCACGCCGTCTTCCTCGTTCGTTTCCGTTACGAGATCGGCGCAGGACTGCACCTCGTCTGACGCATTTCCCATCGCCACGCCGAAGCCCGCCGCGCGGAGCATGGAATAGTCGTTCGTGCCGTCGCCGAAGGCCATGCACTGCCCGAGCGAAATGCCGAGCCTTTCGCACAAAAAGCGCAGCGCGTTCCCTTTTGTTGCAAATTTTGCGTTGATCTCGATGTTGTTGCCGAGCGACGAAGACACCGCAAAGCCCGGAAAATGCGCCGTGATCTCGCGCAGCACCGGCTGCTTTTCCGAGATATCGTGGAAAAAGGCGATGATCTTCTGCACCGAGTGCGCATTTGCCGTAAGCTGTTCCAGATCGTCCGTCTGGCAGTAGCTGCGGCGAAGCAGCGTCTCGGTGGCAAACGTTTTGGCGACGCTGTGCAGCGCCGCGTAGTCCTCCTTACTCATGTGGCCGAGACCGTCAATATACACCCCGCGCACGACGTTTCTCGTCTTCAGAAATTGCAGCATCGGAAGGGCCAGCGCAGGAGAAATTTCTTCCTTGAGAAGCGTCTCGTCCGTTTGCGCGTCATAGACCTGCGCGCCGTTGACGAGAATAAAATACCGCGAAAGCTGCTCATCCAAAAGCGCCTCGGGAAGCGAACGGTACAGCCGCCCCGTCGCCGGAACGAGCAGCACGCCCTTTTCCTTTGCGGCCTGAAGCGCGTTGAGCGTGCGCGGCGATATGGATTTGTCGCGGCGCAGCAGCGTCCCGTCCAGGTCGAAGGCGATCAGGCGGATGTCCATAAATTAGTCCTCACAAAATTTCAGGAAAATTGACGCACGATCGCGTCCAGCCGGTCTTTTTCCACTTCGCCGATCGGGCGGAAGGGCGCAAACGGCTCGTCATACGGTCCAATTTGCTTACAGAACCACGACACGTCGCGCCAGCCGTTTTTGTAGCCGACATTTTTGAGCGTCGCCGCGCGCGTAAAGCCCAGCGCCTCGTGCAGCTTCTCGCTTCGCTCGTTCGGAGAGGTCACGATACCGTAGACGGACTTAATGTTCTGAAGCCTGCAAATGGCGATCAGCGCCTCGTAGAGCCGGGGACCGAGCCCCCTTCCCCGCGCGGCCATGTCCAGATAAACGGACAGCTCTGCGCTTGGAAGATACGACACGCGCTCGGCGAATTTGTGCCCGTAGGCATAGCCGAGAATGCTTCCACCCTCTTCCCAGACGAGCCACGCATAGCCCTTGCGCACCGACAAAATGCGCGAAAGAAAGTCCTCTTCCGACGGCACTTCCTGCTCAAAGGTGATGGTGGTCCCGATATACGGCGCGTAGATCTCGAGCATCGCCGCGCAGTCTTCGGGCGAGGCAAATCGCATTGGCATACAAACACTTCCCAATATATTTCCCTCATGATACCACACCCGAAAACCCTTGTCAATTTGACAAAAACCGTCCGTCGCTACGCAAAAACCTCGTAGAGTTTCGCGTCCGCAGACGCGAAATAAAGTGAAAATCCATTTTATCCGGCGGCTTTGCCGACCGGACAGGACAGCCGTTAGCGGTTTACCGCTTACGGATGTCGCGTACCCCTTGCGGGTAAAAATACTTCTCGCCTCGCAAGTGTGGAATTTTGCCCCTATGGGGCAAAATTATGCGCGCAGTCGAGGCGCAAGCTTTTGTCAAAAAAGCCCCTGCTTTTTTGACAGCGGCAGGCGAAGCGGTATACGCTTCGCCTGCCGGAAGTTAAGTCATGTCGATGTGCTTTTGAATGCGGTTGATGATCATTTCCAGCGCGATGAGATTTTTGCCGCCCTCGGGGACGATCAGGTTCGCGTTTTTCTTGCTGGGCTCGACGAACTGCTCGTGCATGGGCTTGACCGTCGTGAGATACTGCTCGATGACCGAGTCGATCGTCCGTCCGCGCTTTTTGACGTCGCGGCGGATACGGCGGCAGAGCCGGACATCTGCGTCGGCGTCGACGAAAATTTTGATGTCCATCTGATCGCACAAAACCTTGCTTTCGAAGATCAAAATGCCCTCGACCACGATGACCCGGCGCGGCTCGATGGTGATCGTCTCTTCGGCGCGGTTGTGCACGGTGTAGTCATACGTCGGGCACTCGATGGCCTCGCCGTTTTTGAGCTTTTGCAGGTGTGCGATCATCATATCCGTGTCAAAGGCGTCCGGATGGTCGTAGTTGAGCCTCGTGCGCTCTTCATAGCTCAGCTCGTCGTGGCGCTTATAGTAGTTGTCGTGGCTCAGAACGGTAATGTTATCGCCGAAGCGGCCCACTAACGCCTTGACCAGCGTGGTTTTGCCGCTGCCGGAGCCTCCGGCAACGCCGATTACGATCACATCAGACATATTCTCTCTCCTTTATCGAATCACTTCGTAAATAAGCGTCTCCGGCTCCGGCTGCTCTGCGCTCCAGGTGATCGCGTGCAGGAACAGCTGCTCGCTCTCGGCGATGGACGCGGGCCTGTTCGTGTAGAGCCTTGCCAGAACGTCGCCCTTTTTCACGAAATCGCCGGTCTTTTTCGACAGCACGATACCGGCGGCAAAGTCGATGGCATCTTCTTTTGTCATGCGGCCCGCGCCGAGAATGCTCGACGCTTCTCCGACCTTCTGCGTATCCATATGCGAGATCCAGCCGTCTCGCGGGGCGAGAATTTCATGCACGGCGGACGCCTGCGGGAATTTCGAAAAGTCCTCGAGAACAGACGCATTGCCGCCCTGCGCCGAGATCCAGCGCTTCATCTGCTCGAACGCTTTGCCGGATGCAACGGCCTCGTGCACCTGCTGCCTGGCGTAGTCCTCGTCCCAGCCGTTGCAGAGCTCGACCATGTTTGCTGCCAGCGTCATGCACACCCCGCGAAGGTCCTCGCAGCCGCGGCCCTGCAAAATTTCCGCCGCCTCCTGCACCTCCAGGGCGTTGCCGATGGCCATGCCGAGCGGCACGTCCATGTTGGATAAAACCGCGCGGACATTGCGCCCGCAGGCCTTGCCGATGGCGACCATGTTCTCTGCCAGCTTTCTCGCATCACGCAGCGTCTTCATAAACGCGCCCGAGCCGACCTTCACGTCCAGAACGATCGAATGTGAGCCCGCGGCGAGCTTTTTGGACATGATAGACGACGTGATGAGGGGCAGCGAGTCGACCGTCGCGGTGACGTCGCGCAGGGCGTAGAGCTTTTTGTCAGCCGGCGTTAAATTGCCGGACTGGCCGATGACCGCCACGCCGACGCGCTCTACCTGCTGCATGAACTCTTCTGCGGAGAGCGTCGTTCTGTAGCCGGGGATGGACTCCAATTTATCCACCGTGCCGCCGGTGTGGCCGAGGCCGCGGCCGGACATCTTCGCCATCTTGCCGCCGAGACTCGACACGATCGGCGCCAAAATCAGCGTCGTCTTGTCGCCCACGCCGCCGGTGGAGTGCTTGTCCACCGACTTTGTGCCGAAGCGCGAAAGATCGATGGTGTCTCCCGAGCGCATCATCGCGTCGGTGAGGACCGCCGTCTCGTGATCGGTCATGCCCTTATAAAACACGGCCATCGCCCAGGCGGACATCTGATAGTCCGGAATCGTGCCTTTTGTAAAGCCGTCGATGATAAAGCGAATTTCGTCGTCCGACAAAACCCCTCCATCGCGCTTTTTTTCGATCAGATCAACCATTCTCATGGGAATTACTCCTTTGCTCCTCTGCGAGCTGCCTCGCAGAGTTTTGCGCCCGCAGGCGCGAAATAAAATGTAAATTCATGTTATCCGGCGGCTTCGCCGACCGGAAACATACTTCTCGCCTTGCAAGTGTAGAATTTTTGGCCCAACGGGACAAAAATTATGCGCGCAGTCAAGGCGCAGCCTTCTCGATGAAAGAAAGAGACATCGTCTCTTTCTTTCATCGAAGCGCGTTAGCGCTTATCTCTGTCCTTTGTCATACGGGATACCCTCTGCCTTCGGCGCTCTCGAGCGTTTGGAGGTGAAGGCGAGGATGATCATGGACGCGGCAAACGGCATCATGTTGTAGAGCTCTTTTGTCAGGTGCAGGGCGCTGAGCCAGCCGATGGAATCGTAGATGTTGGCAAGAGACTTGAACACCGCGAAGAAGATGGCTGCCAGCGCGATCTTGCCCGGCTTCCACTGGCCGAAGATCATAACGGCGAGAGACAGGAAGCCGAACCCCGCCACGCCGTATTCAAATTTCCACTCGCTGACGCCGCACGTGATGTACACGATGCCGCCCAGGCCGCCGAGCAGACCCGAGATCAGCACGCCCGCCCAGCGCATCTTGTAGACGTTGATGCCGACGCTGGCCGCCGCCTGCGGATGCTCGCCGCAGGCCATCAGGCGCAGGCCGAAGCGCGTCTTGTAGAGCGTGATGTAGCAGAGCACGAGCGCGATCACCGCGACGACCATGAACCAGTTGAACTCGAACGAGCCGATGTTCACGAGGAACGCCTTCTTCGGTTCGACGTACTGGATGGTGGAGGAGACGTCGTTGGGGTTGGCCGCGGTATTGATGGCCTTGACGATGACCGTCGCCGCGGCGGTGCCGAGGATGTTCATGGCGGTGCCGACGATGGTCTGGTCCGCCTTGCAGTTGATGGCGGAGACGGCCAGCAGCACGGAATAGAGCATGCCGCCTGCGATGCTCGCCAGAATGACCAGCAGCACCATCACAAAGCTGGACGTGCCCGCCGGAAGGTATCGCATGGTGAGCGCGCCGCCCAGCGCGCCGATGACCATGATGCCCTCAAGACCGAGGTTGATGACGCCGGAATGCTCCGAGAAGCAGCCGCCCAATGCCACGAGCAGCAGGACCGACGCGAACAGGAGCGTATATTGCAGAAGAAGGATCATGCCTGCTCGCCTCCTTTCCCGGCGGCCTGGGCCGCCTTGCGCGCTTTCTTTTCCTCATGCCGCGCGATCCAGCTGTTCAGGACCGTCTTGAAGAACAGCACGAAGCTGCACAGGTAGATGATGATCGCCGAGATCAGATCGGAGATCTGCGAGCAGTAGAGGGATTTGTCGACGTATGCGCCGCCGGCGGTGATATGCTGGATGAAGAACGAGGCGAAGATGGAGCCGATTGGGCTCAGGCCGCCGAGGAAGGCGGCAGCGATGCCGTTGAAGCCCATCGAGGGGACGGAGGAGTAGGTGCACTGCCACTGCTCATAGCCCGTCTGGTACAGCAGCGAAGCGCCCAGACCCGCCAGCGCGCCGCCGATGGCGAGCGTGAGGATGATGTTGCGCTTTTCCGCCATGCCGCAGTATTTCGCGGCGTTGGGGTTGTTGCCGGTGGCCTTGAGCTCATAGCCGAAGAGCGTCTTGGACAGAACGACCCAGATGACAACGGCGCAGACGATGGCGATGGGGATGGCGATGGTCACGTACTGGTTGCCGCTGAGAAGCTTCGAGAGGCTGATCTGCGGCAGGATGGCCTGCGCGCCTTCGGCCTTCAGCTGGTAGGTGTAGGGGCTGGTGGCCTCCTTGACGTTGGTCAGGAGCATGTTGGTGGTGTAGAGCGCGATCCAGTTGAGCATGATGCCGGAGATGACCTCGCTGACATTGAACGAGCTTTTGAGCAGGCCCGAGATCACGCCGAGCAGCGCGCCCGCCGCGATGGCCAGCAGCATGCACGGCAGCCAGTGCCAGTGCAGATACAAAGCCGCATACAAACAGGCGCAGGCGCCCGCGACATACTGACCGGCCGCGCCGATGTTGAACAGGCCGACCTTATAGACGAACAGCACGCTCAGCGAGCACATGAGCAGCGGCGCGGTCCGCACGAGGGTGTTGCCGAGGTATTTGAGCTGGGCCTTGGCCGAGGAGTACGTCAGGAAGTTCTTCATGACGTTGGTGATGGCGCCCCAGGCGCCCGTGGGGTTGATGAGAAGCAAAACAAGATAGCCGATGAAAAGACCGAGCAGGATGCACAGCAGCGACGTCAGCAGCGACTGGACCCCCGGGTTTTTGAGAATGTTTTTGTTCTGTTTCATGCTTTCACCTCATCTCTCTTGGCGCCAGCCATGTAGAGGCCAAGCTC
>DJQK01000158.1 GCA_002437575.1 Clostridiales bacterium UBA6388
TATTTCTCGCTGCCCTGAAGGTTCTCCGGCATATTGTCCCGGTACTCTTCTTCCTGTTCCTGCAGTTCCTGGAGCAATTCCTGCAGCGTTTCAAGCTGGTCTGTGATCTCCCGCAGATTCTTGCGTCTGAACTTGTTCATACCGTTGTTCCTTTCTCATTCGATACTCGCATTGCGGGCAAATGTACCAGCCCTTCGGGGCGAAGAGGCTTACGTTCCAATCCAGCCCGCATCCGATGCACGTCTCATACCTGTTGCCCGGAATCCTGGCGAGCCTCGCCGCCTGCGTTCTTGTCACGCCGTCTGCACCTCCCGTCGTTCTCCGGATTCTTGGAACCCTTATTCCGCCGGGCAAGGGCGGCCTTGCGCTGCGCCAGCTCGGCGTCGTAGACTCTCCGGCCCAGCTCGTCCATCTCGCCGGTGTCGCCGCGCTTCAGCTCGCGGTAGATCGTGACGTAACACACGCCGATCTCGACGGCGATTTCTTCTGCGCTGTGCCCTGCGCTGTGCATCTGCTCAATGCGCTTGCGCTCAAACAGCTGCAAATCCTTTGCGCCTCGCCGGACATTTGCCTTGCTTTCCATGCTCTGCACCTCCTGTCTCACATTTCTGCGCATAAAAAAAGAATTGCAAGAAAGGCTTAAAACCTTTTCTTGCAATTCATTTTACAGGGCACGGAAAAATTCTATCTTTGCTCACGACAAAAAGATCGGAAGCGCCGGCGGGGCCATCGTAAAGAGGATCAGCGCCGCGCCGTAGAGCCCGGTCAGGATCACCAGCACGCCGCACAGCCACGAAAGCGCCCCGGTCTTTGAGAGCTTCGCCGAAAGAAAAAACCCGAGGAAAAGCGACAGCACATACAGCGCAATGTTGAGCCACCCTGCCGTAAACGAGAAACCGGACTCGAGCGTGTAGTATACCCCGAGCAGAAACGCGGGCATAAAAAGAAGCCCCGCCAGCGTTCCGCTCCACGCTGCCTGCGCGGCATCCTCCTTCCGGTTCAGAACAAATCCCGCCGCCAGAAACGGCCAGTACAGAAGCTTCAGATGCTCCCACACGCTCTCCGACACCGGACAGATGAGCCCCACCAGCGGCGATGGGCACAGAGCATACCCAAAGTGCAGTGCCGCGCCCGCCAGCGCCGTGAGCATAAACGCGAGAAACCAGCGCCTCTTCATAAACATCCCCTCCCACCAATAAGATATTGGAGGAAGGGGAGAAGTATGCCTTGGGAGCTTCTCAAAAGATTACTGGAAGAACTGCGCGTGGACGGCGCGCATGGCGCGTTCGGAGTCTTCCTTGTCAATGAGCACCGAGAGCTTGATCTCGCTCGTGGAGATCATGTGGATATTGATGTGCGCGGCATAGAGCGCTTCAAACATCTTTGCGGCCACGCCGGGGTTGCCCTGCATACCAGCGCCCACGACGGAGACCTTCGCCACGTCGGTGTTGATGTCGAGGTGATCGAACTTCAGCGTGTCGCGGTTTGCGTTCAGGACCTCTTCGCAGCGCGAAACGTCCTTGTCGGCGACGGTGAAGACGATGTCCTTGCACTCGTCGTGGCCGTAGGACTGCAGGATCATGTCGACGTTGATCTTCTCTTTTGCAAGCAGGCTGAATACCTTGTAGGCCACGCCCGGCACATCCGGCATTGCGGCCAGCGCGATCCGCGCGATCTTTTTATCCTGCGCCACACCGGCGATATAAGTCTTTTCCACGTTCTTGACTACCTCCTTGACAATGGTACCGGGGTTTCCGGAGAAGCTGGACAGAACCTCCAGCTGCACGCCGTAGCTCTTGGCGAGCTCGACCGAGCGGTTGTTGAGGACCTGTGCGCCGAGAGACGCCAGCTCCAGCATTTCGTTATACGTAATTTCGGGAAGCTTTTTTGCCTCCGGGACGATGCGCGGGTCGCAGGTGTAGACGCCGTCGACATCCGTGAAGATCTGGCAGAGATCGGCCTGCAATGCAACCGCCATCGCGACCGCCGTCGTATCCGAGCCGCCGCGGCCCAGCGTCGTCACATCGCCATACTTGTCGATGCCCTGGAAGCCCGCGACAAGGACGATGCGCTTTTTGTCGAGCTCTTCACGCACGCGCTCGCACGTGACCTTTTTGATGCGTGCAAACGAATGCGTCGACGATGTGTTCATGCCGACCTGCCAGCCGCAAAGCGACACGACCGGGTAGCCCAGCTTTTCGATCGCCATCGCCATCAGCGCGATCGACATCTGCTCGCCGCAGGCCAGAAGCATATCCATCTCGCGCTTCGAGGCGTTGGGGTTAATTTCTTCTGCCTTGGCGATCAGATCGTCCGTGGTATCGCCCTGCGCCGAGAGCACCACGCACAGCTCGTTGCCCTTTGCATACGCGTCCGTGATGATTTTTGCCACGCGGAAGATGCGCTCAGCGTTTGCCACCGAGCTTCCGCCGAATTTCTGTACAATACGTGCCATGTTTTCCCTCCTGGAAATCTAGGAAGCGCGAAGACGCAATTGCGCGGCGCTGCCTTTACTCAAATATGGGCCATGCGGCCAGAACCGTCACACCGCTGGCTGCAATTTTGCGGAACGCCATGGGCTCGGTGAAGCCTGCCAGGCAGCCGGAGCGCGCCGGAAGCCAGCGGATCGCGCCAAGCGCTTTCTCAGCGTCCGGCTTATCCTCTTCGCGAATGCGGACGTAGAAGCGGGAGCAGAACTGCTCATAAGCCGCAGGCGCATCCTGACACGGCGCCCATCCGCACGGCTGCGCGCGGCCCGGATTTTTCACAATGTCGATGATATCGCCGACAACGGCGCTGGCTGTGGGGTAGCGCCCTGCACCGGGGCCCGCGAACAAGACCTCGCCGACCTCACTGCCCCTGACGCAGACGGCGTTGAACACACCGTTCACACCGGCAAGCAGCGCAGAAGCCTCGATAACGTGCGGGTTGACGAAGCAGAAGCGTTTTCCGTTCTGCACGAGCGTCCGGCCAAGGAGCTTGATCTTCATGCCGCCGGCTTCGGCAAACTGTGCGTCGAGCGCGTCGACCTTCGAGATGCCTTCGACGTGGATATCGTCGGGGCTGACGTTTTTACCGAAGGCGAGGCCGGACAGAATGCAGCTTTTTCTCGCCGCGTCGATACCCTCGACGTCCGCGGTGGGATCGGCCTCCGCGTAGCCCAGACGCTGCGCGTTCGAGAGCGCGTCCTGATAGCTTTCGCCGTTTTCCAGCATCTGCGTTAAAATATAATTGGTCGTGCCGTTTAAGATGCCGGAGACCTCGGAAATTTCGTTCGCGCCCAGGCAGCGGGTGAGGGGGTTCAGAATCGGGATGCCGCCCGCGACGGACGCTTCAAAAAGAAGGTTGACGCAGTTTTCCTTCGCCAGATCGAACAGCTCCAGACCGTGCTCAGCGATGAGCTGCTTGTTGGCTGTGACGACGTGCTTGCCCGCCTTTAACGCGCGGGAGACGATGTCCAGCGCGACGGTGCTGCCGCCGATGGTCTCCACGACGAGATCGATCTCGGGGTCTTGCTCAATCGCCGCAAAATCGCGGACGTAATAGGGCGCAAACGGACTGCCCGGCTTCTGTGTTCTGGTGTAAACAGCCTTCAGCGCGATGGCCTCGCCCGCGTTTTTTTCCAGCAGCGCCGCGTTTTTCTGTAAGATCTCCGCCACGCCGCCGCCGACCACGCCGAGACCGGCAATTGCAATATGCTTCATGAAAACGCTCCTTTAATGGTTCGCCATCGCGAAAATTTCGCGCAGCGCGTCATGATCCAGACTCACGATCGTGCCGACGCGGCGCGTGCCGTGGTAGCTGACTCTTGCGGCAAGGTCTTCGATGCCTTCTGCATCCTGCACGCCGCAGGAAAGCTCGCCGATCGAGATAGGCATTGCGAGGCTCTTCCAGTAGCTTTCCGCCGCGTTGATACCGGCAAAAGCGGCCTTGTGGATGTCGGGCTCGGGAATATCCCAGACGTTTCGGGCGAAGCGGGCAAAAAGCGCCTCGCTTGCTGGGTTCACCTTGCAGACGTACCGCGCCCAGCTCGGCCAGAGAACGGACAGCGCGTCTGCGTGCGTGATGTCAAATTTCTCGCTCAGGGCAAAGCTGATCGGGTGCACCGAGAAGCCCTTCGCGCCGCCAAGACCGGTCAGCCCATTGTGAGACAAACTGCCGCACCACATAATTTCGCTCATCGCGTCATAATTTCCGGGATTTCTGCACACGGCGGGGCCGTTTGCGATCGTGACGCGCAGCACCGCCTCTGCCAGCTGCATGGTCGTTTCGTTGCCCAAAATGGGGTTAAAGTAGCGCTCGAGCGTGTGCATCATGATATCCGTTACGCCGCAGGCCGCCTGATGCACAGGAAGCGTCGCGGCCAGCGCCGGGTCCATGATGGCAAAGGCGGGGCGGTTGAAGTCGGTGTTGAGGCCGCGCTTCTGCAGAACCGTCTCATCGGTCAGAACGGCGGAGTCGCTCGTTTCGCTGCCGGAGGCGGGGATGGTCAGGATGACGCCGACGGGCGTGGTCTTCGTGAGCTTCGCCTTTCCCAGCCAGAAGTCCCAGATGTCGGTCTCGGGATTGGCTTTTCCGTGGGCGATGGCCTTCGCGGTGTCGATGACGCTGCCGCCGCCGATGGCAAGGATCAGCTGCGCATCAAGTGCGATCGCCTTTTTGACGCCCTCGCGGGCAAGACCAAGGTGCGGGTTCGGCTGGACGCCGCCGAGCGTGTCGTACTTTACGTTTACGGCATCAAGAATTCCAAGAACGTTATCGAGTAAGCCGCTCTTTTTTGCGCTGTGGCCGCCATAGACGACAAGCACGCGCGACGCGCCGCACAAGGCCAGCTGCGCCGGAAGCTTCAGAATGCCGTCACGGCCAAATACGATGCGGGTCGGAACGTAATATTCAAATGCCTGCATAAGCTCCTCCTGTCATTCAGCCTGCGACGGCTTCGGCGCGAACGACGCCCCGGGTCTCTCCCAGCTGGCGCGTGAGCTCCTCGAGCGGGCAAATAAGCTGGCCGGTTTCTGCCGAGACCGTGACCATAGCTTTGCCGCCGGTCGGAATACTCTGGTTGATGGTCAGTATATTTGCGCCGCAGTTGGCAAAAATGGATAGTATCGACGACAGAACGCCGGCCTTGTCCTTCAGCACCATCTGGAAGGTAATGATCCGTCCGGCCATCATGTTCTGGAACGGAGAAATGCAGTCGCGGTACTTATAAAATGCGCTGCGGCTGATGCCGACGGCTTTGGTCGCGACGTTGACCTTGTCGGTCTCGCCGGTCTCCAGCATCCGTTTGGCCTCTGCGACCTTCCGGAAAATTTCAGGCAGGGCGGAAGCGTCCACAATGAAGTATTTTGGGGCCTTTTCCATACTGTTCACCTCATCTGTCTTTGGTAAGCAGGCATATGTCCGCTTGTTGTGACCACTATACATCATTCTTCACAAAAAAGCAAGAGGAATTTCAGGATAAATTACAAAGGGGGCGATCACACTGCGTGCGAAAAAAATCGGAAGGCTGGCGGCCATCCTCGTCTGTGCGGCGGCGGGGCTGTGGCTGACGGCGTGCGTGCTGCTGCCGGTGTTCTGGCCGTTTTTTGTGGGGCTCGTCATTGCGGCGCTGGCGAAAAAGCCGGTCGCTTCGCTTCAAAAGCGCGTGGGGCTGCCGCGGGGGCTGGCGGCGTTTTTGTGCGTGCTGGGCATCTATCTGCTGGTCGGAACGGGGCTTTTTCTGCTGTGCAGGCTGCTGTGCCGGGAGGCCGGCGGATTTTTGCACCAGCTGCCAATGCTGGCCGGCCGTCTGGAAGCGCCCGCAAAGATGCTCCAGCAGCGGCTCTACGAGCTTGCGGACAAATTTCCGGACGGCGTGGGCTCGGGTCTTCGCGCGGGGCTCACGAGCTTTTTTGAAAGCGGGGCGCAGCTGGGCTCGAAGCTCTATGAGAAGCTGTTTTCCTTTGCCTCGGGGTTTCTGGGACGGCTTCCTGATCTGTTCCTCGGTGCGGTGACGGCGGTTTTGTCGAGCTTCATGCTGACGGCGGAATACAGCGAGATCGCGAAATGTTACACGCGGCACGTGCCGCCGGAGTGGAGAAGAAAGGTCTCGCAATTGCGCGGGCACTTATCGAAGACGCTCGGCGCGTGGCTGCGGGCGCAGGGAAAGCTCATGGGCGTGACGTTTCTCATCTTAACGGCGGGATTTTTGTTCCTGCGCGTCGACTATGCGCTTTTGTTTGCCATCCTCACGACCATCATTGACGCGCTGCCGGTCTTCGGAACGGGGACGGTGCTTATTCCGTGGAGCCTGCTGTCTTTTCTGCGCGGCGATACGCGCTGCGGCGTGGGCTTTCTGCTTCTATACGCGGCGGCTGCGCTCACGAGACAGGCGCTCGAGCCGCGGCTGGTCGGCGGGCAGCTCGGGCTTCCGCCGGTCGTGACGCTGGCGGCTCTCTACGCGGGCTACCGCGTGATGGGTGTGGCGGGGATGATCGTGTTTCCGCTTTTGTCGGTCTTCTGCCTGCAAATTTACAGGTCGCTTCCTCAGCCGGAAGCCGCGCCCACACGGAAGACGAATTACCCCACCGGAAAAGAAACCGGCTGACCCTTGCGGCGCTTGCTATTTTGCGGTATGATAACGCACAGAAACGAAAAGGAGGCGGTTTTATGATATTGACGCACACGGCCTTGCGCGACGGAGCGCTTTTATCCTTTTTGCGCGGGGAGCTCGCGCTCTCGTCGGGACTTGTCAAGCGGCTCAAGTGGCAAAACGCCTTCTTCCTCGATGGAAAGCCGGTGCACACCAACGCGCGTGTGCAGCGCGGGCAGGTCCTGAGCGTGCATATAGAAGAAGCGCCCGAGGGCTTTTCCCCTCAGACGCTCCCGATCGATATTTTATATGAGGACGAGGCGATCATCGCGCTCGATAAGCCGGCCGGCCAGCTCGTCCATCCGTCGCCGCAGAAAAACGACGGCACGCTTGCAAACGCGCTGCTCGGCTATTTCGCCGAAACGAACCAGCCCTGCGGCATCCATCCGGTGACGAGGCTCGACCGGGACACGTTCGGCGTGGTGCTGCTGGCCAAAAACGCGCACGTGCACGCCAGGCTCTGCCAAATGCACAGGGATGGGCAGATCCAGAAAACGTATCTCGCCGCCGTCTGCGGCTGCCCGAATAAAAGCGCGGGCGAAATTTCGCTTCCGGTCTACAAGCTCGGAAACGGAAGCCTTCTGCGCATCGTCGACCCGCGCGGAAAATGGGCCGTGAGCCGCTACCGCGTGGTGTCAAAAGACGAAGAAACGGCAATTCTTGCGCTCACGCCTGTCACCGGACGGACGCACCAGCTGCGGCTGCACTGCAAGATGGCGGGCTTTCCGATTTTGGGAGACCCGCAGTATTTCTCGGCGCAGTCGAGCTTTCTTTCCTCGCAGCGCGGGCTTTTTACCCAGCAGCTGTGCGCGGCGGAACTGACCTTTGCGCACCCTATGACGGGGGAAACGGTCACCATCCGCACGAAAAAGACGGTATCAGCGGGCGACAAAGAGATCCATGTCGACGCGGGCATCGTGAATGTCCACGCAGGCGCCATCTAAGATCTGTCCCACGAGCGCCAGCTCCGACGTGTCGTGCGCCAGATCCGCGCCCGCCAGCTCCCAGAACGTCTCGGCCAGCGCCGGGTCGCGGATCTCGGGCTGTAAGAGCTTTTGCAGCCGCTCGAGCCGCGGCCGGTTTTCCGGGGCATAATCGCTCGAGACCAGAAGGCGAAGGCCGTCGGGCTCCTTTTTGAGCGTCATAGAGAGCTCGTTTGCGCCGCAGGAAAACAGCACCGCGCCGAGCTCGTCGATCACCCGGCTCATTTTCTGCCGGGCCTGGGGATGTCTTGGTTTCATAGATACTCCTTTTTGCGGCTCAGTCCTTCGTGCGGCGTTTGAACGCTTCGATGATCGGAAGCAGGATGATGCAGACGAGGCCCGCGGCAAAGCCGTTGTTGTATAGGTTCATACCGCCATGCAGAATGGAGGTATTCTGGACGATGGTCATGTGCAGAAAGCCCGCCGCCATGCCCCAGAATACGCCGTACTGACCGGCGATGGGCGCAAGACCTGTGCAGAACAGCACGGCCAGCAGCGGCCCCGGCGCGGTAAACGGCACCGCGACAAGTAAAGCCTTTGCAAGCGCCGCGCCCGCCATGACGGGAAGAATGTTTTTCGGGTGCTTGCCGAATGCGGCGAAGCCTGTCATGCTCAGCACGCAGCAGACGAGCGGGCCGTTGAGCCGCACGCCGAAGGGGTAAAGCCCCAGCAGGTACACAAGGCCAATGGCACCGGTAAAGGCCATGTTCACAAGCGTCGGCGCCGCGCCGTCCATCAGGATAAAGTCCGCGACCGAGCGGCCCGAGTGGCGCAGAAGGGGCGCATAATCGCGCCAGCGGCGGCAGCCGAGATAGACGCCCGAGAAAAGAAGCCCCAGCAGGATCACGCGCAGCAGCCACAAGAAGGTTTTGTGGTCTTCAAAGCCCCAGTGCAGCTCTGTCACGAACTCAACGCCGAGCCCCTTGCAGATGCTTGCGATGGCAAGACCGATGAAGCCCGCGGCAAAGCCGACGTTATACAGATCGAAGCCCTGATGGACGCGAACCGTGTAGCCCGCAACGGCCGGAACAAAAAAGCCGATAGCGATGCCCGAGCCCAGCATCGCGGCCCAGCACCATGGGGATGGCAGATGCACGAGCCAGAAGCTCACGAGCGGCGATAAGCACGTGGAAAACAGCGTCTGGTAGACATATTTCGAGAAGGACTCGCCCTGAAATTTTGCATACAGCCAGCCGCCGAGCAGCACCGGCAGAATATTCAGAAGGTTCTTTCCCAGCAGGCTGAAGCCCGCCATCATGAACAGGCACGCAAACGTCAAGCCTGTCACCGGAAGGCCCATGCCGTAGACCAGCGCCGTGCTCAAAGCCAGCACCAGCGCCGCGTTCAAAAGCGCTGCGCCCGCACCGCCGACGACCGCGGGGTCCGTGATCAGCCCTGCGTCGGAAATGAGAACGCGCCAGAAGCCTGCAAAAAGCTCCTTCGGCGGCTGCGAGGCAAAAGCGAATACGGCCAGAATGAGGCACAGTGCGGGCAGGATCCCACGGAGCACCGGATCTTGCCCATCTCGTCGGGCGGCGGCTTTTTCTTTCATCATAGCACCTTTTTCCAATCTTTTGAATATGCCGGGAGAAGGTTTCACGCCGCTTTACGGCTTATGGCATTATTTTAACGGAAAACAGACAGATTGACAAGAAAAAGTTGTGAAAATTGCAGGAAAAATGCGGCGGTTTTTACTCCCTATTTGTGATATTTGGTTCCGGCCTGGATGGACTCGGCTCTGTAGAGCTGCTCGAGCGCCATGACTCTGGCCAGATGGTGGGGAAACGTCATCCGGCTCATGGAGAGAAGAAAATCTGCCTGCTTTTTGAGTCCCGCGTCCACGCCGAACGACGAGCCGATGAGAAAGCACGCGCTGGAGCGGCCGCTTTTTTTGAGCTCAGACAGCTTCCCGGCCAGCTCTTCTGAAGACAGACCCTTTCCCTCGGGGGCCAGAATGCAGAGCCAGCTGCCCTTCGGAAGCTTTGCGCGGATGGCCTCGGCTTCTTTGGAAAGCCCCTGCGCGATCTGCGAGGCGTTCGGGTTTTCCGGCAGCCGCGCCTCCGGCAGCTCCAGCAGCTGAAAATCGCAGAACGCGCCCAGCCGCTTTTTGTATTCCTCCGCCGCCTGGATATAGAACTTTTCCTTCAGCTTCCCCATACAAACCAGCGTAATTGAAAACATACGTCCTCCCAAAAGCCTCGCAGAGTTTGCCGCCCGCAGGCGGCAAATAAAATCAAAATTCATTTTTCGCCGCGACCTGTGCGTGGCGAAAAATTCTTCTCAGCCCGCAAACGTGAATTTTGGCGGCAAAGCCGCCAAAACTTTGCGCTGCGGCGGGCTGCAATCCCCCTCGGCAAAAGCCCCGGTTTTGCCGAACGCAAAAAAATTCCGTCCAACGGACGGAATTTTTTGCGACTTTATTCTGCCACGTACGGCAGCAGGGCGATGTGACGGGCACGCTTGATAGCGACCGTCAGCTGACGCTGATGCGCAGCGCAGGTACCAGTCGTGCGGCGGGGCAGGATCTTGCCGCGCTCGGACAGGTAACGGCGGAGCTTTGCAGTGTCTTTGAAATCGATGTGGGCAACCTTGTCAACGCAGAACGAGCAAACCTTCTTGCGCTTGCGAGGATGGACACGATCATTAGCCATTGCCATAAGTTATCCTCCTATCTTGTCTTGTGGAAACATTCGTTGGGAAATACCCGATCAGAACGGGAGCTCGGAATCGTCGTCTTCGAGCATGGAGAAGCCGGACGCACTGGGCGCGGGAGCCGCCGGAGCCTGATAGGCCGGAGCCTGCGGATACGACGGCGTCTGATCGAAACCACCTGCCGCTGCGCCGTCACGCTTGGAATCGCCGAAGTAGACATTGTCTGCCACGACCTCTGCCGAGCGGCGCTTGTTGCCTTCTTTATCGGTCCAGTTGCGGATCTGGAGCCGTCCCGACACCACGGCCATACGGCCCTTGGCGAAGTAGCGGCTGACAAATTCCGCGGTATTGCGCCATGCGACGATGTCGACAAAATCCGTTTCCTTCTCTGCACCCTGGGCCGCAAAATCGCGGTCAACGGCGAGCGTGAAGGACGCGACCGCGATGCCGCTGCCGGTGCGGCGCAGCTCGGGGTCACGGGTAAGACGGCCCATGAGAACGATATGGTTCAGCATGAAATTGCCTCCTTACTCTTCGACAGCGACGATGATCGAGCGCAGGATGCCGTCGGTGATCTTGAACACACGATCGAGCTCTGCGGGCATATCGGGCGTGACGTCACAGGTCATGTAGACGTAGTAGCCTTCGGTCAGATCGTTGATGGGATAGGCCAGACGTCTCTTGCCCCACTCGTCAACACTGGTGAGCGTGCCGTGGGTTTCCACGATGCCCTTGAATTTTTCCACGAGAGCCGCGATACCCTCTTCACCCTGTGCGGGATCGATGATATAGAGGATCTCATACTTTGCGGAAAGCTTTGCCATGATGTTGCACCTCCTTTTGGACTTTTGGCCGCAGGTCGCGCCTGCGGCAAGGATCGCCTGCGTTACGCAAGCTGGACTATTATACCGGGAAAAGAGCGGAATGTCAACAAGAAAAGTTGGTCTTTCGCTGCTTTTTCGAAAAAATGCGATCCGGTAGGGGCGGACGACCCTGCAATGTCACGAACTTAACC
>DJQK01000160.1:0-8499 GCA_002437575.1 Clostridiales bacterium UBA6388
GGCTTCAAGTTCAAGCACATCGGCGAGGTCCTGTACGCCAAGATCAAGTCCGAGTTCGACACCGTTGTCGACAAGTGCCAGGTCAAGATCGTTGTCGGCGACGAGCCCAACGCGGCGCTCCGCAAGCACGCCAACGAGATCTTCGACAAGCGCGACGAGCGTCTGAAGTCCATGACCGACGAGTCCGTGCCTGTCTTCTATTCCTGCATCATGTGCCAGGCGTTCTCCCCGAGCCACGTCTGCATCGTTACCCCCGAGCGTCTCGGCCTCTGCGGCGCTGTGTCGTGGCTGGACGCCAAGGCTACCAACGAGCTCGACCCGCAGGGCCCCTGCCAGGTCGTCACCAAGGAGCGCTGCCTCGACGAGCGCACCGGCCGTTACGAAGACGTTGACGAGGCTGTCGCGGAATACTCCCACGGCGCTCTCGAGCACGTCACGCTGTACTCCCTGCTCGAGGACCCGATGACCTCCTGCGGCTGCTNNGTGCATCTGCGGCATCGAGCCCGTCTCCATGGGCGTTGTCATCACCTGCCGTGAATTCGCCGGCATGACCCCGCTCGGCATGACCTTCTCCGAAATGGCCTCCATGACCGGCGGCGGCGTGCAGACTCCGGGCTTCATGGGCCACGGCAAGCACTACATCGCTTCCCACAAGTTCCTGAAGGCAGAAGGCGGCCTGGCCCGTCTGGTCTGGCTCCCGAGCGAACTGAAGGAGCAGATCCGCGACAAGATCAACGAGACCGCGAAGGACCTGTACGGCATCGAGAACTTTGCTGACATGGTCGGCGACGAGAACTCCTGCCCGTCCGGCGATCCGGAAGAGCTCCTGAACTTCCTCACCGAGAAGGGCCATCCCGTCCTCGGTCTGGAACCGTTCGAGATGTAATTCTCCGTTTCCAAGCAATACCCGCGCTCCCCGGAAGCTCTGCTTCCGGGGAGCTTTTTTTCGTGCACTTTTTGTTTTTTCTCACTTTTTTGTAATTCTCGTAGGGGCCGATTGAGCACATCGGCCCTTTGGGCACCATCGAATTCACCGCAGGGTATCGCGTTTCGTTCTTGCCTCCCGCTGGGCCGATGAAGGGCATCGGCCCCTACACGGTCCATCCATCTTCCAAACAAGCATTTTCAGTGCCCAATGGAGATTCTTATACTGATATTCAATTATAAACTTCAATTCATAGAATTGGAGTTTTTAATATGAAGATCAGTATGAGACGCAATTTCGTGATTTTTCAAAATCACGAAATTGGTTACGCCAAAGGCGGAACCTTTCTGATTAAAGAATTTAATCAGAAAACAGTATTAAGAATTTCTTACGGGTGTTGACTTTTTTTGCGTTGTGTGCTATAACTGTACTAGAATAAATAATACAGTTAGAAGGGAGGGCTTGTTATGATCCACCTGGACTACCGCGACCCGCGGCCGATTTACGAGCAGATCAAGCAGGAGTTCACGCGTCTGATCCTCTCCGGCGCGATTCCCCCGGGCGAAAAGCTGCCGTCGGTGCGGGATCTGGCCGGGTCCTTGTCCATCAACCCAAACACCATCCAGAGAGCCTATCGGGAGCTGGAATCGAGCGGTTTCGTCGTGAGCGTGCCCGGCAAGGGCTCGTTTGCCGCGGAAGCAGCACCCTTACAGGCGCAGAAAAAGCGGGAGCTCTTCGAAAAAATCGCAGCCTTGTGCACGGAGGCCTACGCCCTCGGCGCAACGCGCGAAGAGCTGCTGTCCAGCATCCCGGAAAAGGAGGAAACAGCATGATCGAACTCAAAAACGTCACCAAGCGCTTTGATGATTTCACCGCGCTCGATAACCTCACGATGAGCGTCCCGACCGGCTCTGTGTACGGCCTCGTTGGCCCGAACGGCGCGGGCAAATCCACCATCATCCGCCACGTCATGGGCGTCTACCGGCAAAATGCCGGCGAAGTGCTCGTAGACGGCGAACCGGTCTTCGAAAATTCCGCCGTCAAGGCCCGCATTGCCTGCATTCCGGACGATTTGAGCTGCCTTGCGGGCGCGAATATCACGGAGCTCCGGCAATTTTACAGGGGCCTGTATCCGAATTTCTCCGAGGAGCGTTTTGCGGCGCTGCGCGATATTTTCAAGCTGGACGAAAAGCAGCCGCTTCGCCGCTTCTCCAAGGGGATGCAGAAACAGGCCGCGTTCTGGCTTGCCATCGCTGCGTGCCCGGACTATCTGGTGCTTGACGAGCCGGTCGATGGGCTCGACCCCATCATGCGCAAGCAGGTCTGGAGCGTGATTCTGGAGGACGTCGCCGCGCGGGGCACAACGGTGCTCGTCTCGTCTCACAATCTGCGCGAACTCGAGGACGTCTGCGACCATGTCGGCGTCCTGCATGAGGGAAAGATGCTTTTGGAGCGTTCGCTTCTGGACCTGCAGGAGAACATCGTCAAGGTCCAGCTCGTGACCGACCGGCCGGTCCCGCCGGAACTCAATATTCTGCACCAGTCGATGACCGGAAGAATTCAGACCCTGATCGTGCGCGGCGACCGGCGCGAAATTGCGGGACTTTTACAGCAGTGCAGTCCCCTGCTGTGCGATCTGCTGCCGCTTTCGCTCGAGGAAATTTTCATCTACGAACTGGGAGGTGTGAACTATGACGTCAAAAATCTCGTGCTTTGATGGCGCGATCTTCACGCGCAGCCTGCGAAAAACGCTGCCGCTCTGGATCGGTTATTTTCTTCTGTGGCTTTTCATCCTGCCGGGAAGTCTTCTCTCGTTTGATTACACGCAGGCTGCTGCCCGCACGTGGCAGACGCTTCCGGAAGCGGTCTTCGATCTGATCCTGCCGTTTACCACTGCGGGTCTTCTTCTTTCGTCTGTGATCGGGCTGCTTGCTGCGTGGCTGCTGTTTTCGTGGCTGTTCCGCGCAAGCACGTCCAATTTCTACGCATCGCTTCCCGTCCGGCGTGAGACGCTGTTTGTCTCGAACCTGTCGGTCGGCCTCGTAATGGTCACGCTCGTAAATCTCGTCATCGCGCTTCTATCCTACCTCATCACGGTCTTGCACAGCCTGCCCATGTTTGTGCCCTGCATGGCCGTCTTCGCTGTTTCCACCTTGACCTTCCTCGGCTTTTACGGCTTCGCGGTCTTCCTGAGCATCGTCATCGGCCAGGCGGCGGCGATGCCGGCGGTGTACGTGATCTTGAACTTCGCGAGCGCCCTTCTTCGCTACGCCGTCGAGGCCCTGAACGAAACGTTCGTCTACGGCATGAACACCTGGTGGCAGGACCGGTACAGCTCGTTTTTCTACAAGCTCAGCCCCATTTACACCGTTATCGTCGGCGGGTACGACATCTGGCCCACACACATTGCTGAAAGCGTTGACGGACAGTACTGGTTCTCGTTTGACGCAGACGCCATCTGCTATGTTCTGGCCTTGGCAGCAGCCGGCATCGTCTTGAGCATCCTCGCGCTGCTTCTGTTCCGCCGCCGCGAAATGGAGCGCTCGGGCGATGTTATCGCGGTAAAATTCCTTCGTCCGGTGTTTCTTTACAGCTTCAGCCTCGGCTGCGGCGTGGTATTCGCGTGGTTCGTCTCTTCGACGCAGTCTACCAGCCTCTACGGCGCTGCGGCCTACCGCAGGACGCTTTTGTATCTGGCGCTCGGCGCGTTCTTTGGTTTTTTCCTGGCACAGATGCTGCTCAAAAAGAGTGTTTCAGTCTTCCGCGGGAAAAATACGTGGCTTGGCTACGGCGCGGTGTGCCTCGTTTTGCTGCTCGGCTGTACGGCCTTCCGGTATGACGTTTTGGGCCTCTACACGCGCCTGCCGGGCCTTGCAGAGATTTCCTCCGTGTCCGTAAACGGCACGACCGTCTCCGACCGGGAAAGCATCGAGGCCGCGATAGAATTCCAGCATCTGGCGCTCAAGCGCCGGAAGGAAAACGAGGCCGCTTCCCAGAATGACTGGACCTCTGTGACGATCACCTACAACCTCAAAGACGGCACGCGCCGCTCGTACCGCTACCGTCTGGCGACCGGTTCGGCGCAGCAATTGGACGAAGACAGCCTGATCCGCCGCTTTGACGTGCTGTATAACTCCGAGGCGATGATCCTGAGCCGCGAGGCCATCCCGGAGGAATTCACGGACGCGGCATCGTTTGCCTACTGCACGATCGAATCCGACGCGCAGGAAACAGAAGCAGGCGCTTCCCTTCCGCGAAGACTCTCTGCCGAGGATGCCTACACCTTCTACACCACCTGCATCCTTCCCGACCTCAAAGATAAGCTGCTCGGCGTGGAAAATCTGTGTGACCCCGCAAAAACGGAAGAAGCAAGCGAAACCGATTCCATCTCCATCTCCGTCACCTTCGTTCTGGACCCCTCGGACGAAGCGATCGATCGCTTGACGGAAAGCAGCAACGGCCCTGCGAGCTACACCACATCCTACTGGTACAGCATTCCCAAAACCGCCCGCCGCTCGGCCTCGTACCTGGAGAGCCTCGGCTACTCGTTCGACGGTCCGCTCGGCTAAGCCCATACAAAAATCCCTCTCTGTTTTCAAAACAGGGAGGGATCTGTTTATGTGCTCTGTGTCTGCGCCTTCGGTCAAACCATGTTCTCAGGACAGAGCACCTCGTCGAATTTTTCCGCGGTCAGAAAACCGAGGGCCACGCAGGCTTCCTTGAGGGAAATGTTCTCCTTGTAGGCTTTTTCCGCCGTTTTTGCGGCGTTTTCGTAGCCGATGTAGGGGTTCAGCGCGGTGACGAGCATCAGAGAATTGTGCAGGTTATGGGACATTTTCTCGCGGTTGGCCGTAATGCCGCACACGCAGCGGTCGTTAAACGACACGATGGACTCGGAAAGCAGACGCGCGGACTGTAAAAAGTTGTAGATGCAGACCGGCATGAACACATTGAGCTCGAAATTGCCCTGACTGGCCGCCATGGACACCGCCACGTCGTTTCCCATCACCTGCACCGCGACCATCGTCACAGCCTCGCACTGCGTGGGGTTGACCTTGCCCGGCATGATGGAAGAGCCCGGTTCGTTTTCAGGGATGAAAATCTCGCCGAGACCGTCTCTGGGGCCCGAGGCCAGCCAGCGCACGTCGTTTGCGATCTTCATCATGTCGCAGGCCAGCGCTTTCAGCGCCCCGTGCGCGAAGACGAGCTCATCTTTTGAGGTAAGCGCGTGGAATTTATTTTCGGCTGTCCGGAAGTCTCGGCCTGTGATGTTCGAAATTTCCTGCGCGACGCGCACGTCAAAGCCCTTTGGCGCGTTGAGCCCTGTGCCGACTGCCGTGCCGCCGAGGGCCAGCTCGCGCAGGGGGTCAAGCGCGAGAACGATCAGCTGCCGGTCTTTTTCCAGGCTGCTTCTCCAGCCGGAAATTTCCTGCGAGAATTTAATGGGCGTCGCGTCCTGCAAATGCGTCCGGCCGGACTTCACAACGCCGTCGTTTTCCGCCTCTAACCGCCGAAGCGTGGCCGCCAGAGTGTCGATTGCAGGAAGAACCTGCGCCTCCAGGGCCTCGACGGCTGCGATGTGCATCGCGGTCGGAAACGTGTCGTTGGACGACTGGGACATATTGATATCGTCGTTCGGGTGCAGAAGCTTTTTGCCGGCCAGCTCATTTGCGCGGTTGGCGATGACCTCGTTTGCGTTCATGTTCGACTGCGTGCCCGAGCCCGTCTGCCAGACGACGAGCGGAAAATGGTCAAAGAGCCTGCCTTCCAGCACTTCCGTCGCCGCCCGTTCGATGGCAGAGAGCTTTTCACTCGTCATCTTTTCGGGGGTCAAGGCGTGGTTTGCCCGGGCCGCGGCGAGCTTGAGAACGCCGAAGGCTCTCGTAATTTCACGCGGCATGGTCTCGAGGCCGACGCCGATCGGGAAATTTTCGTGGCTGCGCTCGGTCTGTGCGCCCCAGTACTTGTCCGCCGGGACCTTGACCTCGCCCATCGAATCGTGTTCCATGCGGTAGTCCACCAAAATTCCCCCTCAGAACGTGATCTGATGAATGACTTCCTTCAGCTTGTTGGCGCTGTTCTGGAGCTTGGCGATCTCGGCGTCTGTCAGATGGTTCATGATCTTGCCGCGCACGCCGGTCGTGTCCACAAGCGCCAGTGTAGACAAACACACATCCTCCACGCCGTACTCGCCGTGCATCATCGTCGAGACGGTCAGCGCCGTACCGGCCGTGCTCATGACGCACTTGCACAGATGGCACACGGACATGGCGACCGCATAGAACGTCGCGCCCTTGGCCTTGATGACCTGCCCGCCGGAGGTCTTGACGAACTGCTCGATAGCCTCGTACTCTTCCTCGCCCTTCCAACTGATGCGGTCCTTGTCGGGCGACCACTCGCGGTAATCGTCAATGTGGTTGTTCGCGATGTGCACCAGAGACCACGGCACGAACGAAGAATCGCCGTGTTCGCCGTAGACGTGGGCGTGCACGTTGCGCGGGCTGATGAAAAAGCGCCTGGCAAGCGCCGACTGCAAACGGCTGGTGTCTAAAATCGTGCCGGAGCCGATGATCTGGCGCTCGGGAAGACCGGAAATTTTGCAGAACACATAGGTCAGCACGTCCACCGGGTTCGAGACGATGATATAAATGGCCTTCGGCGCGACGCGCACGATCTGCGGGGTGATGTCTTTCAAAATGTCGACGTTCACCTGCGCAAGCTCGAGTCTCGTCTGGCCGGGCTTCCTCGGAAGACCGGAGGTGATGATCACGATGTCGGAGTTTGCAGCGGCCTCATAGTCGCCCGAACGGACGATGGCCGGAGAACAGAACGGAGCGCCCTGATAAATGTCCAGCGCCTCGCCGAACGCCTTCTGCTTGTTGATGTCCACAAGGACGATCTCCGAAGCCGTGCCCTGGATCATCAGATCGTTTGCGATCGTTGCGCCGACGCTGCCCGCGCCGATCACCGTGATTTTACTCATATCGTTCTCCACCTTTTCGCTAAATTTATACCGATACAATTTTATCGGTTCTTTCATATCGAATTATAATAAAAACTGGCATAGAAGGCAAATGTATTTTCCGCCTGCTCTATGTCAGTTTTCATATAATGCTAATTTCCATAGAATGGCGCTGGCCGCCTTTTCTACCCGGCGCTTATTTCTGGTACCGCTGCTGCACGAACTCGACAAAGCCGCGCTCGATCTGCGTCATGTCGTATTGCAGCTGATAGACCAGCGCGTCATGGTAGACAGTCTGGTTGATGTTGCTCGGCCGCTGGACAAGCGACCATCTCGTCAGGCACCGGTCGGGAATCGGCGCGCACCACATATAAGAGCCCGGGATCGTCTCGAGCAGCCGCAGCTGCGCCAGCCGGTCGACGGTGTAAATTTTGCGCCGCAAGCCCTCGTCGACCTTCGGCCCCTTGCGGAAGGTGTCGCCGTGAACGATCTCGGGAAGCCCCGCCAGGTCCTGCCCCGTGATGAGCTGCTTTTCCGCCAGCGCGTGCGTTTTGGGAAGCAGAAGCTGGTAGCGGTAGCGGCTTAAGATCTGGAAGCCAAAGCCGCGCGAGACGCTCTGCTCTTCAAAATAGTCGCGGTATTCGCTGCGGAAACGGATGATCCCGACCTCGACCTCGCCGTTTTCGAGCATTTCGATCGCCTGCCGCGCGTGACACTCGCGAACCACAGAGTCCAGATTCTGGTCTGTCGGCAGGGTGTTCAGATAGTCCGCCGTCAGATCCAGAATAAACGCCGCACGCGGGATGCAGATGCGCAGGCGGTTTTCCACCGGATGGCGCGGGCCGAGGGCATCGATGCGCTCGAGCTCACGGATGATGCTTTTGGCGTGCTGCAAAAAAATCGCGCCGCGTTCGGTCGACCGGACGCCTTTGCTCGTCCGCTCAAAAATCTTGAAGCCGAGGTTGGCCTCCATCTCATGCAGAATACGGCTGAGGTTCGGCTGGCCGATGAACAGGTTTTCCGCCGCCTGGGAAACGGACCGGGTGCGTTCGATTTCGATCAGATATTGCAGATGCTGCGTATTCATACTATATCCCCCATCAGATAATCTCATGCCGAAAATAATATAACAGATTTTTTCAGCATTTGCAATCGTTCCCGAAAAAGTTCTGAAAAAACAATTTGTGATATATGAATTTTAGCATAGCTTTTTGTTGAGAAACCGGAAAGACCTTTTCTTTCCATACCCATTTTCCGCAAAAACAGCCGCCGGAAGCGTGTCCGGCGGCTGCTCTTCAGATATTTTCGAATCAGTCTTCGCAAACCGCACGCAGGAAACGCTTCAGTGCGTCGCGTCCCGCCCTGTCGGTCTTGTACACGCCCGCGCATTCCAGAACCTGCGCAAACACCTGTCCGATCTCATCCTTGATGATGCTTTCTGCATTGTCGGCATTGAACTCCGGATGTCTGCCCATGAATTCTTCCGCCCAGTCTGCGTGTTTGGCAAGCTCGTCGTTTGTGCGAAGGTTTTCGCCATTCAGCAGTGCCGTTTTGAGGTCGGCCATTTCCTTTTTCAGCCGCCCCGGCAGGATCGCCAGACCCATGACCTCGA
>DJQK01000160.1:8519-8662 GCA_002437575.1 Clostridiales bacterium UBA6388
TCCTTCTTGATGTGGTGCAGCTCCTCGTGCGGATGATACAGGCCCATCGGGTGCTCCGGTGTGGTCAGGTTGTTGCGCAAGACCAGATCCAGTTCGTACTTGCCGTTCCGCATCCGCGCAATGGGCGTAATGGTGTTGTGCGG
>DJQK01000137.1:0-323 GCA_002437575.1 Clostridiales bacterium UBA6388
CCGTGCAGTAATAGGGGTCTGTCTCAATGAGCGACGCGGGGACCCAGCCGTGTACGTCGAGCCGCGTGAGAAGCCAGACGATGAACTTGCCCAAAAACCGCGGCATCCGGTTGAAAATGTCCATGAAGTCGGTCGAGGTGTCGGTCTTTGTCATGTCCTTGCAGTCCAGGATCTGGTGGCGGAGGTCTTCGTGGATGGTATCCAGCGTCGACTCGTCCTTACCGCGCACGACCGCGAGAGCCTCGGCCGCTTCGTCTGCGAACTGCTTTTTGACGACAAAAGAGGCCGACACGCCGTTTCTCTGGTAGAAGTTCTTGTTGGCG
>DJQK01000137.1:370-2750 GCA_002437575.1 Clostridiales bacterium UBA6388
TCATCTTCGGCCGCAGGGTGATGGTCTTGATGAGCGCTGCGACGATGACGTGGAACATCGTGTAGGGGAAATCCGGATGCTCCGCGTTTTTCTTCTCGAGATACGCCGTCATGTTCGTCAGATCGATGGTCTCGGACAGATACGCCTCGTTATCGCAGCGGTTGGGATAGATGATGGGGGTGATGAAGTGCATCCCGTCGAGATCGCGCAGCAGCACGCCGTCCTTGCGGTCGCCGAAGCGGCGCTTCGTGGTTTTTTCCATATTCTTTTCACACACCTTTTTCTTGTTCTGACGAAAACCGCCAGTGGACGTCTATAGAATACCAAATAAAGTCGCGAAATGCAAGTATTCCTCCAATATTCCGTATTTTCCATGCAATATGCAAATTGCACAAATTCGGCGTGGCATTTTCCGACTTCTTTCAGGGTTTTAACACTTGACATCAATAAAGTACGCGTTTATAATGGGCACATCAAAAACGAAGGGGGCGCACGAAATGAAGCGTTTTGCAAGAAGCCAGAATCAGTCGAACCGTACCGATGCTGCTGCGTGCGCACCGGCTTGTTCTTATGCCCATATGGGTTCGGACGCTATCGCTATGATCATGGACGCTGCCATTCTGGCTGTGTCCATTTTTATTTGCCTGTCCGTTGACCTTACCATTCTGGTATGGCTTGCGGCGCTTATTGTTGTACTTGCGGTACGCATTATGAAGCAACTGAATATGGCAGAAAGCAGAAATGCCTTCGTCCGTTCCGTGCAGCACCGCGCGGCATAGGGAACACGAAAAGAAAGCGGCTTTGCTTTTTGCAGAGCCGCTATTGTTTTGACCGTTGCTTCGCTTTTGTAACCATGATTTCATGCTGTAGAAAAGAAGATACAGCTGAAAAATAAAAAAACGCAAATGAGGTAAGAAAAATGAAGAACATGAAAAAGTTATTCTGCCTGGTGCTGGCGGCTGCCATGCTGCTGAGCGTAATGGCAGGCTGTGCCTCGAAGACCGGCACCACGACCTCCGAGACCACGGAAAGCTCGGAAAGCACGTCCTCCGAGACTGCTTCCACCGAATCCGGCGAGAGCGCCGCTTCTGACGGCGAGATCACCATCGCCTTCATCGGCAACACCACCGGCGACTATGCGCAGTACGGCATCCCCGTCCGCAACGCTGTCATGCTGTACTTCGACCAGCTGAACGCGGCCGGCGGCATCAACGGCAAGAAGGTCGTCGTCAAGGAATACGACGACAAGGGCGACGGCGTCGAGGCTGTCAACGCCTACAACCTTGCCAAGGAAAACGGCATCACCGCCGTCATCGGCTCGGTCCTGACCGGCGCGACCATCGCACTGGCTGACGCGACCTACGAAGACAATATGCCGCAGATCACCGCTTCGGCGACCGCAGCCGGCGTCACCGTCATGGAAGATACCGGCGAGGTTCGCGAGAATGTGTTCCGTGCCTGCTTCATCGACCCCTTCCAGGGCCAGAAGATGGCGGATTACGCTGTTGAAAAGCTGGGCGCCAAGACTGCTGCGATCTTCTACGAGACCGGCAGCGACTACTCCGAGGGCCTGATGAATGCGTTCGTCGTGGAAGCCGAGCGCATGGGTCTGGAGATCGTCGACACCGAGGCATTTGCCACCGGCGACAAGGACTTCAAGGCACAGATGACCAACATCGCTTCCAAGAACCCCGACGTCGTGTTCTGCCCGATCTACTACGGTGAGGCAGGCCTCGCGATCCAGGCGGCTCGTCAGGCCGGCTGCACCTCGACGTTCCTCGGCGGCGACGGCTTCGGCTCCGTCAAGGACTACGCTTCGGCAGAAGAGCTCGAGGGCACCGTTTACTGCTCCGGCTACGCACCCGGCACGGAGGACGTGGCACAGTTTGAAAAGGACTACAAGGCCGCTTACGGCGAAGACGTTCCGAATATGTTTGCGCCTCTGGCTTATGACGCTTCCATGATCATGGCTTACGGCCTGAAGGCAGCCGAAGACGCCGGCCTCACCGCGGGTACCGATGAGTACAAGCAGGCTGTCATCGACGCCATCAAGACGATGGACGGCGTGAAGGGCATCACCGGCTCTTACTCCTTCGACTCCGACAACAACCCCATCAAGTCTGTCGCGATCATCGAGCTGACCGGCGGCGAGGAAGTCTTCAAGGAAATGTTCTAAGGCTTCGATCCGGCTTTAACTTCATACCCGGCGCGGTTTTTGGGAGGGGAGCGCGAGCTCCCCTCCGGAAAGCCGTTTTCCGGACGTCCGATGGGTGTTTCCAAACCCTGAAATGGAGCCAGCCATCGGATGTCCGAATGTAGAAAGAAAGGAAAGAAAGCTCATGAGTTTGTTTGTCTCCCAGCTGTTCAACGGCTTGCAGAC
>DJQK01000137.1:2851-5408 GCA_002437575.1 Clostridiales bacterium UBA6388
CACGGCGATATCATCATGGTCGGCGCGTACACCGCGTTCTACGCCATGACCGCGTTCCATCTGCATCCCATCTTCTCTGTCATTCTGGCGGTCGTTACCAGTACGCTTCTCGGCGTCGTCATTGAAAAGGTCGCGTATACGCCCCTTCGTTCGGCGCCTCGTCTGTCGCTGCTCATTACGGCCATCGGCATTTCGTTTTTGTTAGAAAACGGCGCGCAGCTTCTGTTCGGCGCGGACACCAAGAGCATGGACACGCTCGTGCCCGGCAATGTTTCGTTCGGTTCGGTTACCATCAGCTACACGGCGATCCTGACCATCATCGTGGCCGTCATCGCAATGGTCGCGCTGACGCTTCTTGTCCAGAAGACGAAGCTCGGCAAGGCCATGCGTGCGGTCTCGGAAGACATGGGCGCGGCCCAGCTGATGGGTATCAGCCTGAATAAGACGATCTCGTTTACCTTTGCAGTCGGCTCGGCGCTGGCCGGTATCGGCTCGGTCCTGTATCTTTGCGCATATTCGCAGGCGTCGCCCACGATGGGCTCGATGCTGGGCCTCAAGGCGTTCGTTGCGGCCGTTCTCGGCGGCATCGGCTCGATCCCGGGCGCAATGCTCGGCGGGTTCTGCATTGGTTTACTCGAAGCGCTCGTTGCGGCGGTCGGCCTTTCGGTCTGGAAGGACGCCGTTGTGTTTGCCATTCTGATCGTTGTGCTGCTCGTCAAGCCCTCGGGCATTCTGGGCCACACGGTGACAGAAAAGGTCTGATGGGGGAGTATTTGCTATGAAAACCAGAACAAAGATCCGCATCCCCATGCCCGTGCGCTACCTGATTAACCTCGCGCTTGTCGTCGGGTTTTACTTTTTGCTGACAGGGCTCATCGCAAAGGGCGTCATCACGAACTACTGGACCGGCATTCTGATCACGGTCGGCATCAACATCATCCTCGCCGTCTCTTTGAACATCGCCACCGGCTACCTCGGTCAGCTGCCGCTGGGTCACGCGGGCTTTATGGCGGTCGGCGCATACGCGGGCGGCATTTTCATGAAGGCGACGCCTGCCGCAGCGCTCTTAAAAGAGGGCAACACCGCCGCGCTCGTTCCGTACATCGTTGCGGCTATCGTCATTTCGGCGGTCGTTGCAGGTATCTTCGGCGTCATCATCGGCATTCCGGCCCTTCGTCTGCGCGGCGACTATCTGGCCATCATCACCCTCGGCTTCGGCGAGATCATCCGCGTTGTCTTAACAAATATCGACTCCGTGCTCGGCTTTGACTTTACCTACGGCGCGGCGGGCCTCAAGCGCATCCCGAAGTTTTCTTCGGTGACGCTGGTGTTCGTCTGCGTGGTTCTATCGTGCTTCTTCATCCACACGATGATGAAGTCCAAGCACGGCAGAGCCATTCTTTCCATCCGCGACAACGAGATCGCCTCCGAGAGCGTCGGCGTCAACACGACGTATTATAAGACGATGGCGTTCGTGTTCTCGGCGATGCTGGCCGGTATCGCGGGCTGCCTGTACGCAGGCTACCTGGGTTCTTTGTATCCCTCGACGTTCAAGTTCATGAAGTCGATTGAAATTCTCGTCATTGTCGTTCTCGGCGGCATGGGCTCGATGCTCGGCTCGATCGTCTCGGCGACGGTTTTGACGGTGCTTCCGGAGCTTCTGCGTTCGGTCGCGGACTACCGCATGGTCGCGTATTCTCTGGCGCTCGTCATCATGATGATCTTCCGCCCGAAGGGACTGTTCGGCAGCTACGATTTCTCAATGTCCCGCATTCTGGAAAAGGCGCTGAACTTTGTGTTCCGCCCGGAGCTCAAGGAAGGAAAGGAGGAGCAGGACAATGGCACGAACTGAAAGGCCCAAGACCAGGCTGGTTCCGGTTCCCGCGACGAATATCATCCCGGAACGAGATATTGCGCTGCCTCCGATCCTTGAGGCGCGGCACCTCGGCATTGACTTTGGCGGTTTGTCTGCCGTCAGCGACTTCAACTTCGCCATCGGCCGGACGGAAATTGCCGGTCTCATCGGACCGAACGGTGCGGGCAAAACGACGGTTTTTAACCTGCTGACCAAGGTCTATCAGCCGACGCGCGGCACGATTTTGCTCGACGGCATGGACACGGCAGGGAAGACCACCATTCAGGTCAACCAGATGGGCATTGCCCGAACGTTTCAGAATATCCGCCTGTTCAAGGATCTGACGGTTCTTGACAACGTCCTGATCGGTCTTCACAACGAGACGAAATACTCGCTTGCAACAGCAATGTTCCGCCTGCCGCAGTACTGGCGCAAGGAGCGCATTGCAAAGGAGCGTGCGCTGGAGCTTCTGAGCATTTTCGATATGCAGAACCTTGCCGACCACAAGGCGGGCTCGCTTCCGTATGGCGCGCAGCGGCGGCTGGAGATCGTAAGAGCCCTGGCCACCAACCCGTGCCTGCTTCTTCTCGACGAGCCGGCAGCCGGCATGAACCCCTCGGAGACGAGTGAGCTCATGGACAACATCGTCCGCATCCGCGATATGTTCGGCATTGCCATTTTGCTCATCGAGCACGATATGAA
>DJQK01000075.1:0-2256 GCA_002437575.1 Clostridiales bacterium UBA6388
AGGCTTTGATTAAACGCCTGAAGGCTCACGCTGAGGATCTTGCCGAGCAGGTAGAAGATCAGGCAGATGTTATCTCCAATCTGGAATCTGCCTCTACGGCGGCAGAGACGGTCAAGTCGGCCAAGACCGCCCTCGAGGACAAGCTGTTTGAGGTCAATCAGGGAGACACCGCGGCTCTGGATATGCAGGCGGCGAAGAAGGCCATCGAGGACGCGAAGCAGAACGTTGCCAACCTGACCAAGGACGCCGACGCGCAGGAGGTCACGGCCAAGGTCGCGGGCACGATCGCCTCCGTCAGCGTCACCGCGGGAGACACCGCCGGCGCAGACACGCCCATTGCGACCATCAACCAGACCGACCGCGGCTATACCGTAAAAATTTCTGTTACCAACGAGCAGGCCAAGAAGGTAAAAGTCGGCGATACCGCCGAGCTCGTCAACTATTGGGGAGACGCCACGGCGACCCTGGAGTCGATCGGCAACGATCCCCAGAACCCCGCCAAGAACCGGCAGCTCACCTTCACGCTCACCGGCAGCGATATCCAGCCGGACAGCAACATCACCCTCGCCATCGGCCAGAAGAGCGCAAGCTACGACGCCATCGTCCCCACGTCCGCCATCCGGCAGGACAACAACGGCTCGTTCGTGCTGGCGATCGTGTCCAAATCCACGCCCCTTTCCACGCGCTATACGGCCACGCGCGTCGACGTGCAGATTCTGGCCAGCGACGATAAGAGCTCTGCCGTCTCCGGCATCGGCTCGGGCGAGTTCGTCATCACGACTTCCACCAAGCCCATCGAGGCCGGGACCCAGGTCCGCCTGGCGGAGGACGGATGAGCGGCGGCAAATTTGCGCGGAAACGCGAGAGAAAACCGCTTCCGCTGCGGTTTCTGGCGCTGCTTTTGCTGAACGCCGTATTTGTGGTGCTGGCCGTGATCTTCGCGGTGAAGCTGCACCATGTGACGAATCTTCTCATCACGCAGTCGGCGGCCGAGGCGTGGAAGGGCCAGAGCGAAGAAAACTTCGTGCAGGTCTCGGCGTTTCAGCCCGTGGACGCGGATTTGACCGAAACGCAGATCGAAACGTTCCACCAGACGCTCGAGCAGAAATTTGTCGACGCGTCTTTAGAAGCGCCCGAAAACGGAAGCCTCTATCAGGACGCGTATGCCACGCGCGCCCAGGATATCACCGTTTCGACCGATGCGCTCACCTATACAGCCAAAACCATCGGCGTGGGCGGGGACTTCTTCCTGTTCCATCCGCTGCCGCTTCGCTCGGGGAGCTATATTTCCAGCCGCGACTTTACCTATGACCGCGTCGTTCTCGACGAAGAGCTCTCGTGGGCGCTTTTTGGAAGCTATGATGTGGCGGGCCAGACGGTCTGGATCGGAAACGAGCCGTATGTCGTCGCCGGTGTTGTGACGCGCGAAACCGACAAGGCAAGCGAAAAGGCCTACACCGACGGCGCGGGAATGTTCATCAGCTATTCTGCCATGCAGCATATCACCGGCGGCGAGGAGGGCACGCAGCCCGCGATCTCCAGCTACGAGATCGTCATGGCAGAGCCCATCACAGGCTTCGGCTTATCCGTTTTGCAGGAGAGCTTCCCGACGAAGGACGTCAGCGTCATCGTCCAGAACACGAACCGCTACAGCCTCAAAAACTTACTCACGATCGTCTCGCAGTTCGGCGAACGCTCGATGAACACGGCGGGCGTCATTTTCCCCTACTGGGAAAACGCAGCCAGGTACACCGAAGACCACGCGGCGCTCGATCTGGTGCTGCTGGTGCTCTTCAGCTTGTGTCCCGCGACGTGCCTTGTGATTTTGATCGTCCGCGAGATCCGATCCGGCTGGCGCTATTTGAGCACCAAAATCCCGGCGGAGATCGAAGAACGCGTCGAAAAGAAAAAACAGGAGCATTACGTCCGGACCGGCATCTAGCACATTTACGCAAAAAAATGGCGCTACCTAAGCAGCGCCATTTTCTGTATCCGTTATTCGATTTCAAGTCTGCGGCCGGCGGGCTCTTCCTTCTTCTGCTTCGGAAGCGTCAGGGTCAGAACGCCGTCTTTATACGCGGCCTTGATATTCGCGCAGTCGATGCCGGTGACGTCAAAGCTGCGGCTGTAAGAGCCGAACGAGCGCTCGCAGCGCAGATAGCTGTTCTTCTTCTCCTTCTGCTCAAACTCGGAGTGGCGCTCGGCGGTGATGCTCAGGGTGTTGTCCTTGACATCGACGTGAATGTCTTCCTTCTT
>DJQK01000075.1:2275-6792 GCA_002437575.1 Clostridiales bacterium UBA6388
AAGCCGGGAAGATCTGCCTCCAGCGAGAAGCTCTCGCCGTTGTCCTTGATATCGGTCTTCAGTTCGCCCAGCGAACGGTCGGAGAAGAAGGCCTTTTCCAGATCGTCAAAATCCTGGAACGGGTTATAAACGGAATGATTCTTGCGGCTATACGGTACTAACATCATAATTTACCTCCTGAATGAGAACCTTTTGGGCTCTCTCTGTTTTCTTTTTATAGCTACAGCATACGCCCGGAGTATGAACAATTCTGCTTCTTTTTATGAACGAACTGTGAATTTTAGCACTCACATCAATAGAGTGCTAATTTTTGCAGAGCAGGAACAAACAGGCTTCCCCTGCGTCTAACCAAATACGATTGGAGGAGAGAACCATGCTAGTCATTGACCATCTGACAAAAACCTTCGGCGGCAAAACTGCCGTCGACGATCTGTCGCTGCACATTGCCCCGGGCGAGATCTACGGCTTCATCGGCCACAACGGCGCGGGCAAGACGACGACCATCAAGGCCTGCTGCGGCATTTTGAAGCCCGACCGCGGCAGCATCCGGATCGCGGGAAAAAGCGTTCAGGACGATCCCATTTCCTGCAAGCAGGACCTTGCCTACATCCCCGACAACCCCGACCTGTACGAATTTCTGTCCGGCATCCAGTACCTGAACTTTGTGGCCGACATTTTTGGCGTCCCGCAGCACGAGCGGCAGGAGCGCATCCACAAATACGCAGGACTTTTTGACTTGACGGGCGATCTGGCCCAGCCGATTTCGAGCTATTCGCACGGCATGAAGCAGAAGCTTGCCATTATTTCCGCGCTCATCCACGAGCCGAAGCTCATCATCATGGACGAGCCCTTTGTCGGCCTTGACCCGGCGGCGTCGCACCTGCTCAAGGAGCTCATGCGCGAGCACTGCCAAAGGGGCGGCGCGATCTTCTTCTCGACGCACGTGCTCGAGGTCGCGGAAAAGCTCTGCGACAAGGTCGCCATTATCCGCAGAGGCAAGCTCATCGCCTCCGGCACGATGGACGCGGTCAGGGGCGATCAGTCGCTCGAGGAGGTATTTCTGGAACTGGAGGCGGAGGGATGAAGCGCAAAGCGTTACTGCGTGTCCGGCTCAAGGCCTTCGGCGCGTATTACTCCGGCGCCACGCGCAGCCGGAAGCGGCAGTCCAAAGCGCAGAAGCTCGGCTTTGCCGCCTTGATGCTCTATGCCGCCTTCGCGTTTGCGATGCTGTTTTATACGAGCTTTTCGCAGCTGGCGGGCGTGTATTCGGCGCTGGGGCTTTCCTGGCTCTATTTTGCGATGTACGCCGTGATGGCGTTCGCGCTCATGGTCTTCGGCACGGTCTTTACGGCCAAGGCGCAGCTGTTTGAGGCGAGAGACAACGATCTGCTGCTGGCCATGCCGGTTCTGCCGCAGGACATTCTGTTTTCGCGCATGGCATCGCTTCTGGCGATGAACTATGTGCTCGAGCTGATCGTGGCCGTGCCGGTGCTGCTGGCGTGGCATCGGGCATCGTCGCTGCCCGCGCTCGGGATCTTGTCGTTTGCACTGCTGCTGCTCACGCTTCCGTGTCTGGCGCTGGCGGTGACGAGTTTGCTTGCGTGGCTTTTGAGTCTGCTGTCTTCAAAGGTCCGCAACAAAGCGCTTATGACGACCATCGGCTCTCTTGTCTTCCTCGGTGCGTATTTTGCCGTCATCTTCCGGATGAACAATTACATGACGCTTCTCGTGCAAAACGGCGAACAAATCGCAGACACGCTCTCGGGCGCAGTCATCCTCGTCTGGCTCGGAAAGGCGATGGCGGGAAGCGGCGCGGCAGAGCTCGCTTTGTCGCTGCTCGTGACGCTCGTGCCGTTTGCCGCGGCGTATGTTATTTTGAGCCGGAGCTTTGTTTCCATCGTCACGACGAAGCGCGGTTTTGCAAAGATCCGCTATGAAGAAAAGGCGCTCAAAACCTCAAGCGCGGACGCAGCGCTTCTAAAACGCGAATTCCGACATCTGGGCGCAAGCTCTGCGTATCTTCTCAATTCCGGTCTGGGCGTTGTGTTTTTGCTGGCCGCGGCGGTGGCGCTGGCAGTCAAGCACGAAGCGGTCAGCGGCGTTTTTGCCCAGCTTCCGGAGCTGGCCGCGACTGCGCCGGTGCTTTTCGCGCTGGCCATCGGCGGCATGATGGGCATGACGCTCTTTACACCGGCCAGCATTTCCGTCGAGGGAAAGAACCTCTGGATCTTGCAGTCTTTTCCCGTGAGCGGCTATCAGGCGCTGCGGGCCAAGCTCCGTATGGCGAACCTTCTGACGCTCCCGGCGGCTTTTCTTGCGGGGCTTTCCTGCGCGTTCGTGACGGATGCGTGGCCGCTCGTGACGCTGACGGCGGTGCTGTTTGCGCTGTTCTGCAATCTTTTTGGTCTTCGCGAGGGCATTTTGCACGCAAGGCTCGACTGGACCAACGAGGCGCAGGCCGTCAAGCAGGGCTGGGCCGTGATGATCACGATGTTCACCTGCTGGGGCATTATCCTCGCTGCCGGTGCGCTGTGGATGATGGGGCTGGCGGAGCTGGTCTCGGCAGACGCATTTTTGCTGGGCTTCTCGGCAGTTTTTCTGGTCTTGAACGCGCTGCTTGTCCGTTGGCTCAAAACGCGCGGCGCAGAACGGTTTTCCGCACTTTCCTGATGCGCGAAAGAAAAATCCGCGGCGAAGTTTCGGCGTTTTGCCGACTTGTAATGCAGCGCCCTTTGCGGTATGATAGGCGGCGTGACAACCGGCGAAATATCGCGAAGGGAGGCGGGCTTGAATGAAATACATCGCGATCTGCGGTACGGTCGGCTCAGGAAAGACGACGATGCTTGGAAAGCTTTTGCAGCATTTCGGCCCGCGCGCGGGCTTTCACGAGGAGCGGCCGCAGGATAACCCCTTCATCTGCGAGTATTACGCCGACTCAAAGCGCTGGACGTTCCACGCGCAGGTGACGTTTCTGGCGCTCTATTTCGACGATCCGGCCTGGCGGCCCGGAAAGAGCGACACGGAGCTTTTCTTCTTCGACCGCTGCTTTATCGAGAACCTCGTCATCGCACGCTACCGGCTCGAGCAGGGAGACCTCACGCAGGCGGAGTTTGACGTGCTGGAAAAGCTGGCGCAGGGCATCGACACGCTCATGCCGAAGATCGACAAGTTCATCTATCTCGACTGCTCCATCCAGACCATTCTGGAGCATATGCGCGCGCGCGGCCGGGAGTATGAGGACAATCTGGATCTCATGTACGTGTACGAGCTCAAATCGCTCTATGACAAGTGGCGCTTGACGCTTCCCGAGGACCGGACGCTCACCGTCAACATGGACGGCGGGGAATACGATCTGGACGAGATCGTACAGTTTATTGAGCAATGACAGAAGCGGGTGTGGTTTTCGAGCCGCACCTGCTTTTTTGTTTCCAGGATGTTTCTCAACTGTATCCGCATTGTAACGCGGAGTTTCTAGTTATTTCATAAATTCGGCGTATACTATATCTCATAATTTTTTGAGGAGGGATGAAGATGGCCGATCGACGCGCGCCGGTCGCGGTGTTTGACTCGGGACTCGGCGGCATCAGCGTGCTGCGCGAGCTCGTGCGGACGCTGCCGCTGGAAAACTATCTCTATTACGGAGACTCCCTCCACGCGCCATATGGCACAAAAACGCCCGAAGAGGTCGTAGAGCTTACGATGCAGGCGGCGGCATATCTTCTGTCCCGCGGCGCAAAAGCCCTTGTCGTGGCCTGCAACACGGCGACAAGCGCCGCTATCCGGCACCTGCGCAAAGCCTACCCGGAGCTTCCCATCGTCGGCACAGAGCCCGCCATCAAGCCCGCGGTCGAGCGCCATCCGGGCGGGAGAATTCTCATGCTGGCCACGGCGATGACCGTGCAGGAGGAAAAATTCCAGCGCCTCAAGGCCCAGTATGACGATCAGGCGCAGATCATCCCCATCGCGTGCAGCGGCCTGATGGAATACGTCGAGCAGGGGATTCTGCGCGGGCCGGAGGTCGAGGGGTACTTGCTTGACAAGCTGGAGCCTTACTTAAAGGTGCCCATTGACGCGGTCGTGCTCGGCTGCACACACTATCCGTTTCTGCGCGCGTCGATCCGCCGCATCGTCGGCAGACGCGCAGAGATCATCGACGGCGGCGCGGGCATCGCGCGGCAGCTGCAAAGAAGGCTCGAAGAGCAGGGAATGCGGAATCCCGGCCCCCAGAACGGCGCGGTGACGTTCGAGAGCTCTCTGGACGAGCCGGAGATGCTGGAGCTGATGCAGGCGCTCTTCTCTTGCGAGGACGAGGCGATCTGAGCGCGAAAGTTTTGAATATCCGAAAAACAGCCGTCTGGGAAATCAATAATTTTTCAGGCGGCTTACAATTTTTTAGCACGCAAAGCGGCATATAAAACAGAGAAACGAAAATTTGTGCAACTTTTCCATTTGCTTTTTCACAGCTTTTTCTGCTATAATAAAAATACGGAAGTTTGAAATACGCGGGAAAGGAAGGA
>DJQK01000124.1 GCA_002437575.1 Clostridiales bacterium UBA6388
CGCTCAACCAGCTGCTCGTCGAAATGGACGGCTTCAGCAGCAACACCGGCGTTATCGTTATTGCCGCGACGAACCGCAAGGATATCCTCGACCCCGCGCTTTTGCGGCCCGGCCGCTTTGACCGGCAGATCTACGTCGGCACGCCCGACTGGCGCGGCCGCGAGGCCATTTTGAAGGTGCACGCAAAGGATAAGCCGCTGGCCGAAAACGTAAACTTAGAGGCGCTTGCAAAGGCGACGGCCGGCTTCACCGGCGCGGATCTTGCGAACTTACTCAACGAAGCAGCGCTTCTTGCCGCCGGAAAAAACCGCGCGGTCATCACCATGAAGGACATGGAAGAGGCGATGATCAAGGTCATCGCGGGCCCGGAAAAGCGCAGCCGCGTCGTGTCCCAGTATGAGCGCAAGCTCACCGCCTTCCACGAGGCCGGACACGCCATCGCGATGTACTGCCTTCCCACGCAGGACCCTGTGCACATGATCACGATCGTTCCGCGCGGTATGGCGGGCGGCATGACCATTTCCCTTCCGCAGGACGATCAAGCCTTCGTCTCCAAGACCGAGATGTTCGAGACCATCGTGGGCTTTCTGGGCGGCCGCGTGGCAGAGCAATTAAAGCTCGACGACATTTCGACCGGCGCGTCGAACGATATCCAGAGAGCCACCGCCATCGCGCGCGACATGGTGTCCAAATACGCGATGAGCGATAAATTGGGCCCTGTGTCGTATTCCTCCGGAAATGAGGTCTTCATCGGCAGGGATTACGAAAAGACGAAGTCGTACTCTGAATCCGTCGCGGGCCGCATCGACGATGAGGTGCAGGCGATCCTGACGAAAGCATACGAAACATGCACCGACATTCTCCGCACGCACGACGCGCAGCTGGAGCAGGTCGCGGCCTTCCTCATCGCACACAACAACATGGACCGGGCGCAGTTCGAGGCCGTCATGGAAGGAAAACCCGTTCCCGACGCAGATGTGCTTCCGATCGAGTCGATTGAGAAATTGGACAATCCGGAAGAAGATCCTGAAAACGCATAAGAAAAGGTCCGTCGTTTCTGGCAAACGGCGGGCTTTTTATAAGGAGCCCACATGGAGCACTACACGGCGTTAAGCCCTTACCTCAAAAACCGCTTCGGCTGCAAGGTCTATAAGCTTTCGCTCTCGGCAAGCTGCACGTGCCCGAACCGCGACGGCAGAGCCGGCACGCGCGGATGCATCTTCTGCTCGGGAAGCGGCGAGTTTGCCGCATCCGGCGCAGCTTCGATCCCCGAGCAGCTCGAGCAGGCAACGTACATTCTCGGCAAAAAGGCGCAGAATGCGAAATTCATCGCCTATTTTCAGGACTTTACGAACACGTACGGCGCGGTTTCCCGCTTAGAGCCGCTGTTCTCCGCCGCGATCGAGCCGGCCGACGTGGTCGCGCTGTCCATTGCGACGCGGCCCGACTGTCTGCCGGAGGAAATTCTTGCGATGCTCTCCCGGCTGCGGGCGAAAAAGCCGCTGTTCGTCGAGCTCGGCCTTCAGACGATGCATGAAGAGACGGCCCGCTATATCCGGCGCGGCTATGCCCTTCCCGTTTTTGAAGACGCCGTCCGGACGCTTCACGCGCGGAACATCGAAGTCGTTGCGCATATGATTTTGGGGCTTCCCGGCGAAACGCCCGAGATGATAGCGCAGACTGCGCGGTATTTGGGCAGGCTCGGCGTAGACGGCGTGAAGCTGCATCTTCTGCACGTTCTGCGCGGCACGGACCTGGAAGCCGAATACCGGGCCGGACGCGTTCAGACGCTCGATTTGGACGCGTATCTTACGATTCTCGAGCGCTGCCTCGAAAACCTGCCGCCGCGCGTCGTCATCCACCGGCTCACGGGCGATGGGGCCAAGCGCGATCTGATCGCTCCTCTCTGGAGCGCGGACAAAAAGCGCGTGCTGCATGAGATCCATCGCCGCTTTGACGCGGACGGCCTTTTGCAGGGCAGCGCTCTGTGACCTGCTTGCAATTTTTCCGGTTCGGGAGTATACTGAACTTGAGAACAGAACCGCCCGGCGGAGAAAGGAAGCGCGTTATGAAAAACTTCTGGGGCCATCTGCACACCGTCAACCACCACAGAAGGCTCGTCCGGCAGGGCTGCTTCCGCATGGGCCTTTACCGGCAGGGGCTGACGCACGATCTTTCCAAGTATGCGCCGGTCGAATTTTTCACCGGCGTCCGGTACTATCAGGGCACGCGCAGCCCGAACACCGCCGAGCGCGAGGAAAAGGGCTGGAGCGAAGCGTGGATGCACCACAAGGGAAGAAACAGGCACCATTGGGAGTACTGGACAGACTTAAACGCGCAGACGAAGACGTATCAGCCCGTGCCGATGCCGAAAAAGTATCTGGCCGAAATGGTCGCCGACCGCATCGCCGCGTGCAAAACCTATCAGGGAAAAAGCTACACGGACGCGTCGGCTCTTGCGTATCTGGAAAGCTCGAACGAGGCCCGGCTCGTCCACCCGCAGACGCTCAAAGAGCTGCGCTTTTTACTGACCATGCTTAAAGATTCCGGCGAGGCCGAGACCTTCCGGTATATCAAATCGTGCCTTCGCACCGGCGCGGACTTCTGCCCGGTCGCGGAAACCGCCGCTGCTGCAAAATAAGATCCGGACGCAGGATGCTTCCTGCGTTCTTTTTTTCATTTTTTATTTCCTGCTATTTTGACTTTTACACATTTTTGTCGAATGTGCTTTCTGTCTTTTGAGCCGAAATATAGAATTTGTGTGAAATGCTGAAAAAATTCCTGTAAATTCCCCTTTCTGCCTATTGCTGTTTTTCCGGTTTTGTTGTATGATTCTGGTATACCCTTTCGCATTCAGCGAGAGTGAGAAATTAAGGAGGATACTATGAAGAAACTTATTGCACTTCTGCTGTGCCTCGTTATGGTTCTGAGTCTTGGAACCACGGCGTTCGCGGCAGACGCAAAATCCAACGACATTGTCATCCTGCACACCGACGACGTCCACTGCGGCGTCACCGACGGCATGGGCTACGCAGGCGTTGCCGGCTACAAGGCCGAAATGCTGAAGACCCACAACTACGTCGCGCTCGTTGACTGCGGCGACGCGATCCAGGGCGAACCCATCGGCACGCTGTCTGCCGGCGCTTACATTGTCGACATCATGAACGAGACCGGCTACGATTTTGCGGTCTTCGGCAACCATGAGTTCGACTACAAGCTCCCGCAGCTGGCCAAGCTGACGAAGCAGGCCAAGTACGAATACCTCGCCTGCAACTTCAAGTACACCGGCACCGGCACGTCCGACATCACCTACAAGCCGTACGAGATCGTTGACTACGGCGGAACGAAGGTCGCTTACATCGGCATCGCGACGCCCGAGTCCTTCTCCACGTCCACCCCTGCATACTTCCAGGACGAAAACGGCAGCTACATCTACTCCTTCTGTGAAGACGACGACGGCTCGGCGCTTTATAAGGCCGTGCAGGACACCGTCGACGAGGTGAAGAAGGCTGGCGCCAAGTACGTCATTGCCCTTGCCCATCTCGGCAACGAAGGCATCACCGACATCTGGACGTCCAAGGCCGTCATCGCCAACACCACCGGCATCGACGCGCTGCTCGACGGCCATGACCACGAGACCGTCACCACGAAGGTCGCCAACAAGGACGGCAAGGAAGTCGTCCTCGCCGAGGCCGGTCAGGCAGAAGGCAAGCTCGCTACCATCGGCAAGCTCACCATCAAGGCTGACGGCACGATCACGTCCGAACTGATCGAAGCCAAGGACGTTACCGTGAAGGACGAAAAAGTCGAAGCTTACGTAGAAAACATCCTGAACTCCTTCAAGGACAGCGTCTCCAAGGTTGTCGCCAAGAGCGACGTGGAGCTGCCCGACTACAACGGCGACAAGCGCCTTGTCCGCAACACGGAGACCGCCCTCGGCGATCTCGCGGCGGATGCGTTCCGCGTCATGATGGACGCCGACATCGGCATCATGAACGGCGGCGGCCTGCGCAAGCCCATCCACAAGGGCGACATCACCCTCAACGATATGCTCTCCGTCTTCCCGTGGGGCAACCTCCCCTGCAAGATGGAAGTGACCGGCCAGACCGTTCTCGATATGCTCGAGATGGGCGCGATGAAGTATCCGAAGGAATCCGGCGGCTTCCTCAGCGTTTCGGGCCTGAAGTACACCATCCTTGCCGGTGTTCCGTCCTCGGTCGAAACGAATGACAAGGGCGAGTTCGTCAAGGTCGCGGGTGAATACCGGGTCTGCAACGTACAGGTCCTGGACAAGAAGACCGGTACATATCAGCCGCTCGATCTGAAAAAGACCTACACCCTCGGCGGCATCGACTACACCATCACCTACTGCGGCGACGGCTTCACAATGTTCAAGGACTCCAAGGTCCTCAAGGCCGGCGACCCCACGATGACCGAAGCACAGACCGTCCTTTCCTACATCGAGACCAAGCTCGGCGGCACCATCGGTGAAGAATACGCCAAGCCCGCGGGCCGCATCACCATCTACTCCGACGTGAAGGCCAGCGACTGGTATCTGAAGGCTGTCAAGTACGCGCTCGACACCGGCCTTATGAACGGCGTCGGCTCGGCCTTCGCGCCGAACAGTGCGCTGACGCGCGGTATGCTCGTCACGATCCTGTACCGTCAGGCGGGCTCCCCTGCCGTCACCACGAAGGTCACGGACAAGTTCTCTGACTGCGCCGAAGACAGCTGGTACGCACCGGCCGTCGTCTGGGCGGCGGAAAACAACATTGTCGGCGGCTACGAAGACGGCACGTTCGCACCCAACAAGGCCATCACCCGTCAGGAAATGGCGAAGGTGCTCTACGGCTACGATAAGCTCAGCGGCAAGGCCGGCGAAGACTTTGCTGTCCAGCTGACCTACACCGACCTTACCTCCATCGCAGACTGGGCCCTCGAGGGCGTTAACTACTGCACCGCGGCCAAGTACCTCTCCGGCGCGAACGGCGCGTTCAACCCCGCCGGTACGGCCACGAGAGCCATGGTCGCACAGGTCTTCATGAACATGGCCGGCTGATTGCCAACCAGAAAAACACGCTTCCTTAAAAAAAGAGCATCCGTTTTACGGATGCTCTTTTTGCGTATATCCGCAGCTTTGGGGCAATGTGGGCATCGACCCCTACAAAAAGACAGAGCGCTTTGTCCATAGCCCTCCCGCGCAGCCGGCGGAACGGAAGCTTTTATTGCGGAAGCTCCATATGCGCTTTTCTCTCCTCGATGGGCACATAGTGGTTGCGGATGGTGACGGCTCTGTACGCCGGGCGCATGATGCGGCAGCCGGTCAGCACCTCCTCCATCCGGTTGGCGCACCAGCCGGCGATTCGGGCCGTTGCAAAAAGCGGGGTAAACACCGCCTGCGGAATGCCGAGCATCCGGTAAACCAAGCCGGAGTACATATCGATGTTCGCGCAGATGGGATCGTCCGACCGGCGCTTTTCCTGCAATAAAGAAGCGCCGATCGTTTCGACCTTCTCCAGAAGCGCAAAATCATCCGAAAAGCCCTTGAGCTCTGCCAGATGCGCCGCGTATTTTTTGAGAAGCACCGCTCTGGGGTCGGAGAGCGTGTAGACCGCGTGGCCGAGGCCGTAAATTTTGCCCGAGCAGTCCCCTGCCTCGCGGTTCAGGATCTTTACGAGATAATCGCGGATCGAGCCGTCGTCTTTGACGTTCACGTGCGCCTTGACATCTGCGAACTGCTGCATGACCTTCGCGTTCGCGCCGCCGTGCAGCGGGCCTTTGAGCGAGCCCACCGCGCCCGCGATGGCGCTGTAGGTGTCCGTGCCGCTGGAGGAAAGGGCTCTGCAAACGAACGTTGAGTTGTTGCCGCCGCCGTGCTCTGCGTGGAGCATCATCATCATATCGAGTAGATGCGCCTCTTCTTCGGTGTAGCTGGCGTCAGGGCGGATCATGCGCAGGAAATTTTCCGCCGCGGAAAGCTCCTTGCTCGGGTAGTGGATGTGCAGAGACTCGCCGTCAAAATAGTGCCGGTTCACGGCGTAGGCGTTTGCGACGATGGCCGGGAACGAGCCGATGAGCTGGATGGACTGGCGCAGCAGGTTGCCTGCCGACGTATCGTCCGGATTATCGTCGTAGGAATACAGCAGCAGCACGCTTCTTGCCAGATCGTTCATGATATCACGGCTCGGGTGGCGCATGATCATGCCCTCGGTGAAGCCCTCGGGGAGCTTTCGCGCGGCGCACATGATCTCATTAAAATAGGAAAGCTCGTCTTTTGTCGGCAGATGCCCCATCAAAAGCAGGTACGCGACCTCTTCATAGCCGAACGTGCCGCTTTTGCGGTGCGCCTCGACGATCTCGTTTACGTCGATGCCGCGGTAGTAGAGCCTGCCGGGCATGGGAACGCGGCGGCCGTCTTCGATCAGGTAGCCCTGCACGCTGCCGACCTTCGTCACGCCGATGAGAACGCCGGTGCCGTCGCTGTTTCTCAGGCCGCGCTTGACGTCTCCGAAGTAATCGCCCGCCGGGATTTTGTATTCCTCGCGCACGAGCGCACCGAGCGTATCGTTCATGCGGAAAGCCGCTTTCGCCTGTTCCATGATCGTTCTCCTTCTCTCAAGGTCTTCGTGTTGTGGACATTATAACGAGGCCGCCTCAAAAATGCAAGATATATTTTCTGAAATTTCAAAAATATTTTCATTTTTGAAAAAGAATTGAATTTTTACCTGCATATTCTGAAAAAATGCAAGTACATTGCAAGCCACTTTGAAATTCATTCATTTTGCGCTTGATTTTTTTGCGCACACTTGCTATACTGTCTGCAAGATAAACCGCCGGGCTTTCCGGCGCATTCCCCGCAGAAAGGACGATATCTATGATCAAGCTGTATGACGGCGGCGTCACGATCCAAAACGGCTGCCCCGTGAAGGCGCAGGAGAAAACCGGAAGCGAAAAGACCATCGCGCGGCGCATTCTGGAAGCGCACAATTCCCCTTCCACAGACGGCCAGCTCCACATCACCTTCGACGGTCTTATCTCCCACGACATCACCTACGTCGGCA
>DJQK01000040.1 GCA_002437575.1 Clostridiales bacterium UBA6388
AAGCCCTTGTTTTATGCCTTTTTCGGCAGTTTTGACCCCGGAGAAGGCTTTTTCTATTGTATCAAAATCAGCAGGAACATTGATCTTGTATTTGGATAAAATTATTGGGTGTGCATTTTTTAATTATTCCTCTGACCCCAATGCACACCTTCCAGACCTATAATTAAAAAGTTCATAGGCAAAAATGTGAAAAGGCTCTATGGTGGCCATTTCTCGGTTACCATAGAGCCTGCTTTCGTTAAAAGGTATATGAAAACCCTTGCAAACAGGGGCTTTTGCAAAAAGAAACTGGACACCCGCTTCGATACTCATCGTATCAAAACTGGTGTCCAGTTATGGTCGGAGTGTCGGGATTCGAACCCGAGGCCTCTTGGTCCCGAAGGTTGGTCGGATATTTCTCATGGACATTTCAAGGCATTTCCACGCCTTTTCGCTCGGAAAATTTCACAGTGTTGTCGTTTCCGGTACGGATAAATTCACCTGATTTTTCCGCGTTTGGGTCACGGTTTGGGTCAGCGCAGAAAACCAACAGCGCAGAATCTGCGCCGCAATAGGCAAAGATTATGCGGTTTTTATGAGCAGCCGTTACTCGACCCAGTTTTCAACGTCCAAATCAGGCACACGCTCAAATTCGCGGACGTTGTTCGTCACAAGGATCATATCCTCAGATCTGGCGTGCGCGGCAATCAGCATATCCAACGGACCAATCGGTGTTCCGCTGCGCTGAAGATAGGCGCGAATCTCACCGCACTCGGAAGCTGCTGCCGTACCAAAGGGAAGAATGCTCAAGGGAACCAGAAATCGAAGCAGCGCCTGCTCATTTTTTATGGGATTGGAGCTGTGTTTCATCCCATACTCCAGTTCAGCCAGCGTGATGGAGGAAATGCAGACGCCGCTGTTCAGCTCCTTCCGCAACCTCTGCAATACCTGCTCCGGCTTATTCTTCATTGCGTAGATGCAGATGTTGGTGTCCAGCATATACGTCACAGATGTTCACGCTCCTCTTGGACGCCCTGATCTCGACCGCCCTCGAAAATATCGTCGGTAAAGTTGTTCAGACCATCCATAAAAGTCTGCCACATGGATTCCTTCGGCACAAGGATCACAGCGTCGCCAAGCTGCTGGACGATCACTTCGTCTGTGTTGAAACGAAATTTCTTCGGCAGGCGCACAGCCTGACTTCTGCCGTTCTCAAAGATTTTTGCTGTTTCCATCGTGATCACCTCCCTAAATAGTATATACCACGGTATATATTATCTGTCAATAGAAGAATCTGATTCTTCTCGCAGCAAAAATGTATTGACGATAATTTCAGACGCGAAGTATACTGAAGTACAGTCACAGAGTAAAGAAAGAGGGATGAAAAATGGAACTGTCAAAGAACGATTGGAAACTGTTCCGAGAGAGGCTTCCCGGTTGGCAGGAACGCTATATGGACAAACTCACCCGTGAGTATGCCGAATTTTTGACCGATGACAGCCGCCGGGCGTCAGAACGTTTCTGGGCGCTGAATAAAAGAATGCGTGAGGATCGGAGAAACCCAGCGGCGTAGAATCAGCGCCGCTGGGTTTTGAATATCATCTGAAGGATACGCAGAAGCAGGAAAGACGGGACGGTTCAGCGCAGCACCGTGCCGTCGGCCAGCGTGATGGTGTGGCCGTTGAAGTTGATCTTGCCGTTGTTGGTGAGGCTCGTGAGCGTGCAGTCGCCGGTGAGCGTCCAGGTGCAGCCGGGCCCGATGGTCACGACTGCGTTATCCGAGACGGCGGTGCCGCCCTCGGCATTGTCGGCGATGTTGATCGTGCCGGTGAAGCTGCTGCCGTTCTGGAGCGTGAGGTCCAGCGCCGAGATCGTGTCGACGAGAATATTGCCTTCCAGCGTCTGCGCGTCGGCGGTGAACTCGACCTGCGCGCCGTTGCTGCCGGCCGTGCCCCAGCCGTGCGACGCGGAATTGCCGACCACGCGCAGCAGATACCCGTCAGGATCCTCATTTTTGAGCGTCACGCCAGAGAGCGTCAGGATGCAGTGCGTATTCGTGATGTAGAACAGATCGCCGTTTTTGCCGGTCAGCGAGCCGCCGGTCATCGAAAATTCGGACGTTCCGACGTCCGCGTCGCCGGACATGGACTGGTAGATCATCACGGTGTGGACGTTTTCACTGGAGCTCGAGCCCTTCGTGCTGCTCATGTTTCCGGAGACGGTGCAGTTCGTAAGCAAAATGGAGTTCTTGCCCTCGATGACGAGCGCTTCGGAGTTGTTGGCCGTGAGCTTCGCATTCTGAACGGTGATGGCGGCGGTCGAGTAGACGGCGGGGGAGTTGTAGCCGTTCGAGGTATAGCTGCCGCCATTCACGTTCCCAGTTCCGCCGCCGCGGTCGGAGCGGATGGCCGCCGACGAGTTGCCGGAGGTGGTGACGGTCAGGTTTTCGGCGTTCGTTGTGCCGCCGCCGGTGGTCTGGATGCCGCCGGAGTTGTCGGCCGTCGTCGTGATGGTGGAATCGGAGATGTTGACGGTCGTGCCTGCTCCATAGCTGAACACACCGTTGCCGTTCTGCGCGGAGGAATTGACGGCCGCGTTCTTGATCGTGACGGTCGCGCCGTTCGTCGCCAGCAGCGCGGCGTTCATGCCGTAGAAGTCGCCGTCCTCGGTGTTGGAGGTCGCGCCCGCGCGCTTGTCGACGGTGATGCCGTCCAGCGTGACGGCCGCGCCGTCGACGCGGAGGGCGTTTTCGTCGTCGCCGGTGGAGGTGTAGGCCGTGCCGGTCACGGTGGTGTCTTCGGAGATGGTATTGGCGCTTGTGCCCTGCGTCACTTCGCCGCTGCCGCCGAAGCCGCCGGACTGACCATTCGGCGCGCCGTCGGGCGGGGTGCCGTCCGGGGGCGTGCCCGGCTGGCCGTTTGCGCCGTCCGGCGGCGTGCCGTCGGGTTTCTCGGGCGGGGTCTCGCCGCCCGACGTGGCGGGCGCTTCGCCGTCCGGCAGTTCGGGCGGCGTTTCGGCGGAAGTATCGGTGGATGCGGTTTCTGCCTGCGTATCGTCGGACGCGGTGTCTGAAGCGCTCTGACCGCAGGCCGCAAGCGAAAGCAGCATCGCTGCCGCGAGTAGGATAGTAATCAGCTTTTTCATAAAAAGCAGCCTCCTTATTTCGTTTTGTGCCTGTATCATAGCGCCGGAAGCTAAAGGGAACCTAAAGAACTTGTAAACAAATTGTGCGGAGTACGAACCGTTCGTACCCCGCACAAAAGGGAGGAAAGGAGAGGATCAAACGGAGATATCGCTCTGGCAGAAGCGCATGAGCATTGCTGCGGCCTGCGCGCGGGTCGCGCCGGCAGAGGGGCTGAGCCGGTTTGCGCCGGTTCCGGTGATGATGCCGGCCTGTATCGCCCATGCAAACGGCGTTTTCGCGTAAGCAGCGACAAGGTCATTGTCCGCGTAGCCGGTGAGGGAGGAAAGCTCTGACACGGCATAGCCCTTATAAGCGGCATACCGGTACAAGATCGCTGCCAGCTGCTCGCGCGTGATGGCGTTCTCAGGACCGAAGCGGGAAGCAGAATAGCCGCTCACAATGCCGTTTTCCGCTGCCCAGGCGACGGCCTGGGCGTAGTGTTTGCTGGAAGATACGTCCGAGAACGAAGCGCTGCCGCTCGCCGGGCTTCCTTCGAGGCGGTAGAGGATTGTCACGATCATGCCGCGCGTGGTCGCGCCGTCCGGGGAAAATACATAGCTTCCCGTGCCGGACATGACGCCTGCATCATAGACATACTGCACCGCATCATAATACCAGCTGCCGGTGGAGACATCGGAAAAACGATTGCCGGATGCTGCATTTGCGGTGCTGCCTGCGGAGCTGCTGCCGGAGGAATTGCTGGAGTCTGCGTTGGGCTCTGGCGCCGGAGCGGCGGACGGTCTCTGCTGGGGCTGCGCGGCTCCGGGCTGCTGCCCATTCCCCGGCTGCATCCCGCCGGACTGGCTGGAGCCGGTCTGTGC
>DJQK01000045.1:0-2813 GCA_002437575.1 Clostridiales bacterium UBA6388
CCCTTTTCCTCCTTGCCCTCGCTCTCGCCGTAGAGCTGCTTCCACCACTCGGCCATGAAGCGGAACGCGGGCTCGAAGCACGCGAGCAGCTCCACCTTCTTGCCCTGGCGGTAGAGCTCGTGGCGCATGGCGGCGTACTGCCACGCGGGATTGCTGTAGTCGTTTTTCGCGCAGAGATCCATCATCTCCTGCGCGCCGCCCATCAGCTCATTGAGATCGACGCCCGCGACGGCGATGGGGAGAAGCCCGACGGCCGTGAGCACGCTGTAGCGCCCGCCGATGTTGTCGGGCACGACGAATTCCTCGTACCCCTCCCGATCGGCGAGACTCTTCAAAGCGCCCTTGTGCGCGTCGGTCGTGGCGTAGATACGCTTCGCGGCCTCGTCCTTGCCGTACTTCTTCTCGAGCTTTTCGCGGAAGAAGCGAAACGCGACGGCGGGCTCGGTCGTCGTGCCGGACTTGGAGATGACGTTGACGGAGAAATCGTCGTCGCCGATGAGCTCCGTCACCTCGCGCAGCGCGTCGGAGGAGAGGCCGTTGCCGATGAAGTAGATGTTCGGCGTGGACTTCTTCTTCAAATTATAGTTCGGGGAGCAGAGGCATTCGATCACGCCGCGCGCGCCGAGATAGCTGCCGCCGATGCCGATGACGACGAGCGCCCTGGAGTCGGACTTGATTTTCTCCGCCGCGGCGAGGATGCGCGCGTACTCATCTTTGTCATAGTCGCGCGGGAGCGTGACCCAGCCGATGAAGTCAGCGCCCTTGCCGCCGCCGTTTTGCAGCCAGTTGGCGGCGCGCTCCAGACGCGGGCGCAGCGCCGCTTCATAGGGCAGCGGGAGAAACGACGCGGCATGGGATACGTCGATAGACAGCATAAAAATGGCCTCCTGCGATCAAAAATTCTTGCTTGCATTGTAGCACACGGCAAAAAAAGAAACAAGCGCAAAGCGGGGAAAAACAGGAGGCAAACGCCGCGCCGCCGTCAAGAATCAGTGAAAACTGTGGAAAGCGGCAAAAAACGATTTAATTTACCGCTCCATCTTTGTAAAGTGCGTGTATTTACTGCCGCACGTTATTGTGTTATCGTGTTACCACATTAAATCAAACGGCCAAGCGCCGGACAAAAATCAGGAGGAAGAAACGATGAAAAAATTCTTAGCAATGGCGCTTGCCGCCGTGATGGTACTTGCCCTTGCCGCCTGCGGCAGCAAGAACGACGCCGCCGGCGATACCGGCGATGCGCAGGACGCGCAGGGCGGCGAGACGCAGAAGCTGATCGTCGGCTTTGACGCCGAGTTCCCGCCGTTCGGCTTTATCGCCGCCGACGGCAGCTACGACGGCTTTGATCTCGCGATGGCCAAGGAGCTGTGCGCGCGCCTCGGCTGGGAGTATGAGGCCGTGGCCATCGACTGGAACAGCAAGGACGCCGAGCTTGCGAGCGGCACGATCAACTGCATCTGGAACGGCTTTACCTACACCGGCCGCGAAAATGACTACACCTGGTCCGACCCCTATGTGGATAACTCCATCGTGCTGGTCGTGAAGGCGGACAGCGGCATCACCTCGCTTGCGGACCTCGCGGGCAAGAGCGTGATGGCGCAGGCCGCGTCCTCCGCGGTCGACGCGATCAACGAAAAGAAAGACTTCAAGGCGTCCCTCAAGGAGGTCGTGGAGCTTGCTGATTACAACATGGGCTTTATGGACCTCGCCCAGGGCACAGTGGACGCCGTGGCCGCCGATCTCGGCGTCGCGCAGTATCAGATCGCGAACAACGACGGCGATTACGTCATCCTCGACGAGCCCCTCTCCACCGAGCAGTACGCCATCGGCTTCCTCAAGGGCAACACGGAGCTTCGCGACGCGGTGAACGATGAGCTCCTCAAGATGGCTGAGGATGGCACCATGCTGGAGATCGCGCAGAAGTACGTCGATCAGGGTCTCGTGATCGACAGCCTGTGCCTCATCAACAAGTAAAATTAAAATCCGTTTTTTACGACGGCGTGTACGTCGGAAAAAACACTCTGCGCGAAGCGTGTGTCGAATCGCTCGACTTTGGCGAGTGACCGAGGCACAAAGCGCAGCGAAAACTACTCAAAAAAGCGGCTTTGCCGCTTTTTTGATGTAATTTTTGGAGGAAATCAACATGACTGTATCCACGATGCTTTCCCTGCTGTCGCAGGGCTTTGTCACATCGCTATTGATCTTCGCGCTGACGCTGCTTTTTTCCATGCCGCTGGGCCTTGCGGTGATGTTTGGCCGCCGCAGCAAAGTAACGCCGCTGCGCGGCTTCATCAAGGCGTATATCTCCATCATGCGCGGAACGCCGCTGATGCTCCAGCTGATGGTCGTCTTCTACGGGCCGAAGCTCCTGCTCGGCGTCACGGTGCCGGGCAACTGGCGCTTCACGGCGGTCATCGTCGCGTTCGTCATCAACTACGCGGCGTATTTTGCCGAGATCTACCGCGGCGGCATCGAATCCATCCCGCGCGGGCAGTATGAGGCCGCGCAGGTGCTGGGCTACACGAAGGCGCAGACGTTTTTCAAGATCATCCTGCCGCAGATGGTCAAGCGCGTCATCCCCGCGGTGACGAACGAGGTCATCACGCTCGTCAAGGACACGTCGCTCGCATACGTCATCGGCACGGTGGAGATGTTCACGCGCGCCAAGCAGATCGTCGCCTCGCCGAATACGCCGGGCATGCTGGCGCTGGTGGCGGCGGGCGTGTTCTACTATGTCTTCAACTATGCGGTCGCTTTCGCCATGGAAAAATGGGAGCAGGCGCTGCGCTATTACCGCTGAAAAGGAGGGGAGA
>DJQK01000045.1:2867-3363 GCA_002437575.1 Clostridiales bacterium UBA6388
TAAAGGGCGTGTCGCTCAAGGTGGAAAAGGGCGAGGTCGTGTCGATCATCGGCCCCTCGGGCGGCGGCAAGTCGACGATGCTGCGCTGCGCGACGCTGCTCGAAACGATGGACTCCGGCACGCTCGCGTATGGCGAAAACGTCGCCGCGCGCGAGGAAAACGGCAAAAGCGTCTACGCCGGAAAGGCCGCGCTCGCGCAGGTGCGGCGGCAGTTCGGGCTGGTGTTCCAGCAGTTTGACCTCTTCCCGCACTACACGGTGCTCAAAAACGTCTGCGACGCGCCGATTTCGGTGCAAAAGCGCGATAAAGCCGAGGCCGAAGCCGAGGCGGTGGCGCTGCTCGACAAGATGGGACTAAAGGGCAAGGAAAATGCCTACCCCTATCAGCTCTCGGGCGGGCAGCAGCAGCGCGTGGCCATCGGCCGCGCCCTCATCACCCGCCCGGCGCTGATCCTGGCCGATGAGCCCACCGGCAATCTGGACAGCCAGAACAGCGC
>DJQK01000101.1:0-9771 GCA_002437575.1 Clostridiales bacterium UBA6388
GTAGTACTTTGTCCGCATCATCTGGCGAAACAGAGTTCACTGTCTCGCGCTCCAAGACCGCAACGCAGCTGGATACAAGCGATTGGACGTCGGAAGTGACGCTGTCTCTGCCGAGTGCAGAGGAAAAGCTGGAATCCGATGTCGTGTTTGTGCTGGACAAGTCTACGAGCACCACATTGGAGGAACAGGCATTACAGCTTCTTACAGACTTAAAGAATCTCGTCGAACCAAACAACATAAAAGTTAAAGTTGGCGTTGTAATTTTTAATAAAATCGCAACAGTAACAGCACCGCTCACTGATCTTTCTACCGGCTATGATACGATCAAGACTGCGATTGAAACAACTATCAAGAGCGGAAGCAATACGCACGCGGGTCTGCTTGCTGGTAAGCAATTACTTGACGCCGATGATTCTGTTCTCGCAAATCGTAAATATATGATTTTTGTCAGCGACGGCGTTACGTATCAGTTCTGCCAAGATGATGATTATAACAAAGCATACACCCGTAGTTTTGATTGCGAATTAGATCCAGATAATACTAACCGGGAAGGTACTTTATCCGAACTATTAAATGTGCAGTACCCGGACAAAGCAAAAAACAGTATTCCAATGGATAATATCAACACGTGGATGACTGATATCAGCAGCCGAATCGGAACCGAAAATGATAATTCGGCTTGGGACTATGAGTATACTGGCCACGCTCCGGAGGACAGCAGCAAATTACTGCAAAACACAAGAAATGTCTCCAACGTAGAGAAAGCATTGTACTTAACAAAGAGCCTCTACGAGTCCATGCAGAAATCCGGTTATAAATGCTACTCCGTGCTGGCAAAAGACACCTACCCTTGGGGAACTGCTTTCATGAATATGCTGGCAGGCGGTTCGACGGTAGACTTCAGCGATATCAAAGATAACATCCTCTACGCCGTCGGCGCAGGCTCTACCGTCGTGGACACGATGGGTGCAAAGTTTGACTTTGGCGGTCTGGACACCATGTCGCTGACAGTCGGCGGCAGCAAAATTGAAGGCATCCCGGATGCTGCGGATGCGAACACTGTAAACTTTGGCACTGTGAAGAGTGACGGAACCTATCCGTACATCATCACCTACACTCCGGCGACCAAGACCCTTGTTTGGACGATCAACGAAAACGTCTCCAACTTTGCGCCTGTCAAGCTCACCTACACCGTCAAGCTGACGAAACCCGAGACCACGGAAGGCACTTACGGCGTGACCGACCTGGATGGTAACACGTACGAAGATGCAACCAACGAAGCCTATGATCCCAATGAGGCGCTCTACACCAACGAAAGCGCCGTCCTGACGCCGAAAAATTCGCAGAACGTCGAGGGCAAGCCGCTTGACTTCCCCAAGCCCTCCGTCAGCTACAGCGTTGACAGTAGCGGCAACCCCATTCTGCCGATCGTAGGAAGCCTCCCCATCCTGTGGCTCAACATGGAAGACCACTACTCCTACATTGTCGGCTACCCCGATGGCACAGTCCAGCCGAACGGCAAGATCACGCGCGCAGAGGTCGCAACGATCTTCTTCCGCCTGCTCTCTGACGACACGCGCGAAGCCTTCTGGTCGACCACGAACGACTACTCCGACGTGACCGCTGACAAGTGGTACAACAACGCCGTTTCGACGCTCTCCCGCCTCGGCGTGATCTCCGGCTATCCCGACGGCACGTTCCGCCCCGATGCCAGCATCACCAGAGCGGAATTTGCGAAAATCGCCGTCAGCTTCTGCAAGTACGGCTCGACCACGTACTCGGGCTGTTTCTCCGACGTGAAGGCGTCCGACTGGTTCTCGACCTGCGTCGAAACGGCCAGAAACTCGAACCTGATTGCAGGTTACCCCGACGGCACGTTCCGCCCGAACAACGCCATCACCCGCGCCGAGGCCTGCACAATCGTCAATAGAACGCTCGGCAGAAAGCCCGCGAAAAACCACATGAACATCTCCGGCCGCATCAACTGGCCCGACTGCCTCGACACCGACTGGTTCTACGCCGACATCATGGAGGCCACGAACAGCCACGATTACCAGATGGTGGGTCTGGTCGAAGACTGGAACCGCAAGCTTCCGCAGCGCGACTGGGCGGCTCTCGAGACCGAATGGTCCCACGCCTATTCCGCGCCCGGCGGCGAGGTCGGAAGATAACCGAAAGTCCAAAAAAGGGGACGCCGCGCGGCGTCCCCTTCGCATACCGCCGCACAGGAGGCACACGATGGAATCCTTTTATGATTTCTGCATGAAAAACGGCAAGCAGGCCCTTCTTTCGCAGTGGAGCGGCCAGAACGCGCCCCTGACCCCGCAGACCGTCGGCCACGCCAGCCACGAAAAGGTCTGGTGGCAATGCGAACGCGGCCACACGTGGCTCTCCGCCGTCCGCAGCCGCACGGCAGGCTATGGCTGCCCCATCTGCGCCGGAAAAGTGGCAGTGCCGGGCGAAAACACGCTGGCCGACCGCTTCCCCGCGCTGGCGCAGGAGTGGGATCTGGAAAAAAATGCGCCGCTGCGGCCGGAGGATGTTCTGCCGGGCTCGACGCGCCGCGTCTGGTGGCGCTGCAAAAAGGGCCACAGCTGGAAAACGCGCATTTCCGCGCGAACGTCCGCCGGAAGCGGCTGTCCGGTGTGCGCGGGAAAGACCGTCGTGCCGGGCGAAACGGATTTTCAATCGCGCTTTCCCATGCTCGCCGCGCAGTGGGACGATGAAAAAAACGCCGGCGTCCTGCCCAGTGATCTGACCGCGTTTTCGAACCGCCGCGTCTGGTGGCGCTGCGAAAAAGGGCATTCTTACATCGCCGCGGTCTCTGCCAGAGTGCGCACGAACTCCGGCTGTCCGTACTGCGCGGGGCGAAAAGTCCTGCCGGGGTTTAACGATCTGGCGACGAAAAAGCCGCTCGTGGCCGCGCAGTGGGACTATGACCTCAACGGCGATCTGACGCCGCAGATGGTCAGCGCCGGAAGCCGGAACAAGGTCTGGTGGCGCTGCTCGCAGGGTCACTGCTGGCGCGCCGCCGTCTACGCCAGGACCGCCGCGAAAGGCACCGAGTGCCCCATCTGCGCCGGGCAGGCCAAAAGAAGCGAAATAAAGTAAACGAGACTGCGAGCTTCGCCGTCTCGTTTTTTTGCGCCGCCCCGCACGTGCACATTCTTCGGCATTCTGACGTTGAACCTCCATGCGCATATGGCAGTTCGTCTCACAAAGACCGTTGTTCCAGTGCGCCCTGGTCGCTCCGCTGATCGTCTGAAAAAACACAAATCCGTGAGATTTCCATGTAATTCCAAGAGAGGCTGTTCCTCGTTAAGTTGATGACATTACCCGGTATGGGAGACTCGGCGCAATGCCGTCCGGCTATCGCCTCGGATGTAAAACAAAAAGCGCCGATCGACTCCCACACGGTGAGAATTCAATCGGCGCTGACGCTGGCTCTGGCCTCGCGGCACTGGCTCTGGTTCTGGCTCATATTCACGATCGTTTCGCGCCTGCAATGTTTGCAGTACAGGGGGAAATCTGTCAAGGCCGTCGTCGGCAAGATCTTGACTCCGGTCGCGTGCCCGCATTTCGGACAAACGATCTTATTTCCCTGTAAGTCAAGTTTAGCACAAGGCTGTCCGGTATGCAACTGTTTTTGCAAAAAAGTTCGCCCCTCTCTTAAGATATAGTAAAGACCCAAGTTATGAAAGGCTTACGCCTTTCGCTTTTCCCTGTTTCGCCAGGGAAGCTTGTAATCCACATAGTAATAGCTGCCGAACCTGTTTTCCTTCGCCTCGGGCTCTATGTCAAAGGCCTCTTTCGGCGGCACAGGCCGGAAGTTGTCCGGGACTTTTTCGACAGTGATGCGTGGTTTTTCAAGGTTCCGCGATGGCGTCCACAATCGGTCGCCCACATATTCCCGCCCGTGCTGCATCGGCTCTTTGGTCAGATACTTTGCAAGGCCCACAAAGCCGAGCTTGCCGATGGGCTCCCAGTCGATAGCCCCATCCGGCCAGAGTTTGCGGAACACTTCCGTCTCGCCGGGATAATGGTTGAGAATGATGTGGTGGTGCAGACGCTTGTCTCCGTGCCGGCCTTCGGTGGTGTACAGATATTTGTAAGGCCGGCCGAAGGCTTTGCGGCTCTCGCGCAGCTGGCGGTTAAAAAGCTTCACCCGCTTCTGCGCGCTATAGGTATTCGGCGGCTTGTGCGCCTCGTCATAGGTGAGCGTCAGCAGCCAGTCTGAGTAGGTAAAGTTCGCGGCGATCAGAAACGCGAGCCGCTCATAGGCGTGCCGGATGTTGAGTTTTTCGCGGATCGTCGTCTGCGGCAGACCCGAAAGAGCTTCGAATCATGGGTTTCCCGGTCCACACCGGCCTCTGCTGCAGCTTCGCTTATGCTTACCTTTCCTACTAGGGTGTATTCTTTCGATCTTTCCTTTCTCTTCCGGTTTCGGTTTTTCCCTTTCCGACATAACAATGCTCCCTCCATGTTCGACAGTTTCTTTTTTCACTGTCTCTCATAGAGGGAGCATATCACCCGCTTGCGGGTATTTTCATTACTTGTCCTGTGCGGCGAGCTCCTTCAGCGCGTCCTTGCGGGAGAGGTTGACGCGGCCCTTTTCATCGATATCGGTGACCTTGACCCAGGTCATGTCGCCGACGTTGAGCACGTCCTCGACCTTTTCGACTCTGCGGTTTTCGAGCTTGGATATGTGGATCATGCCGTCCTTGCCGGGGGCGAGCTCGACGAACGCGCCGATGGGGAGGATGCGCACGACCTTGCCGTAGTAGAGCTTGCCGACCTCGGGCACGAAGCAGATATCGTCGATCATCTTCTTCGCCGTGTCGCAGGAGGCGGCGTCGGGAGAGGCGATGTGGATCGTGCCGTCGTCGTCAATGTCGACCTGCGCGCCGGACTCGGCGACGATCTTCTGGATCATGGAGCCGCCCTTGCCGATGACCTCGCGGATCTTGTCGACGTCGATTTTCATTGTGAGCATCTTGGGCGCGTACTCGGAGACATGGTCGCGCGGCTTTGCGATGCAGGGGATCATGATCTCGTTCAGAATTTCCAGACGAGCCTTGCGGCAGCGCTCAAGCGCATCGGCGATAATTTCCATCGTCAGGCCGTCGTTCTTCAGGTCCATCTGGATGGCGGTGACGCCTTCGGTCGTGCCGGCGACCTTGAAGTCCATTTCGCCGTGGAAGTCCTCGACACCCTGAATGTCGGTGAAGGTTCTCCACGTGCCGGTTTCCTTATCGGAAATGAGGCCGCAGGAAATGCCCGCGACGGGGCGCTTGATGGGAACGCCGGCGTCCATGAGCGCCAAGGTCGAGCCGCAGATGGAAGCCTGCGAGGTAGAGCCGTTGGAGGAGACGACCTCGGAGACAACGCGGATGGCATACGGGAACTCTTCGACCGGCGGGATGACCGGCAGCAGCGCCTTTTCAGCCAGTGCGCCGTGGCCGATCTCGCGTCTCGAGGTCGAACGGCTCGCGCGAGCCTCGCCCGTGGACCACTGCGGCATATTGTAGTGGTGCATATAGCGCTTTTCCGTCTCGTCGTAGATGGTATCTAACTTCTGCGCGGCGGCAAGCGTGTTCAGCGTGCAGACAGAGAGCACCTGCGTCTGACCTCTGGTGAACAGACCCGAGCCGTGGACGCGCGGCAGAACGCCGACCTCGGCGTCCAGCGGGCGGATCTCGTCCGGTGTGCGGCCGTCGACGCGCTTGCCCTCCAGAAGCCACTTCTTGACGATCTTCTTCTGCATCTTGTACAGGCACACATCGATCTGGATGTCCCAGTCGTCGGCGTACTTTTCGCCGAACTTCTCCTTGAAGTCGACGACGGCGGCGGTCAGGCGCTCTTCACGGACGTTCTTATCGTCGGTGTCGAGCGCGTAGGCGATCTTGTCGAGGCCATATTCGCACAGATCGTCGAGCATTTCGTGGTTGACGGCAGCCTTTTCGAAGCTGAACTTGGGCTTGCCGATGGCCTCGACGATGGTATTGATGAACTCGACGACCTTCACATTCGTCTCATGGGCCAGCTTGATGCACTCCATGAGGATATCTTCCTTGACCTCCCTGGCCTCGGTCTCGATCATGACGACCTTTTCGTGCGTGGATGCGATCGTGACGAAGCACTGGCAGGCGTTTCGCTCATCCTGCGAGGGGTTTACGATATACTTGCCGTCCAGATAGCAGACGTTGGTGGTCGCCGTCGGGCCGTTCCAGGGAATGTCGGAGTATGCGATGACGAGGGAAGAGCCGATGGACGCGACGATCTCGACAGGGTTATCAAAGTCCTGCGCAAGGACGGTGTTCGTCAGCACAACGTCGTTTCTCAGTTCTTCGTCAAACAGCGGCCGCATCGGGCGGTCGATGAGGCGCGAGATGAGAACGCCGCGCTCCGAGGGCTTACCCTCGCGGCGGTTAAAAGAGCCCGGGATCCGGCCGACGGCGTACATCCGCTCTTCGACCTCGATGGTCAGAGGGAAATAGTCGATGCCGGCCTTGGGAAGGGGCGACGCGACAGCCGTAACGAGGACGACGGTGTCGCCGTAGCGGCAGATGGCCTCGGCGTTGCAGAGCTCTGCTACCTTGCCGGTCTCGACGGTAAACGTGCGCCCGCCGATCTCGGTCTCAAAAATGTGATGGTTCGGATACTGCTTGTGCTTGATCATAAATTACCTCCTGTGTTTTGTACGCGTGGGAGGTTTAGCACTTGAAACTGCCGCTTGTGCCGAGCGGTACTTTCAACTGCTAAAGTAAGCTCCCATGCGCGGGTGTGGATGTGGATGGTTGGACTGCTTAAAAAGGGCGGTCTGCGACCGCCCTTTTTCTTTGCGGATTTACTTACGCAGGCCGAGCTTTGCGACGATCGCACGATAGCGGTTGATGTCCTTCTTGGCAAGATAGTCCAGAAGGCTTCTGCGCTTACCGACCATCATCAGAAGGCCGCGGCGGGAATGGTTGTCGTGCTTGTGGACGCGAAGGTGCTCGGTGAGCTCGTTGATCCTGGAGGTCAGAACAGCGATCTGGACCTCGGGAGAACCGGTGTCGCCGGGATGGGTCGCGTACTGCTCGATGATAGCAGTCTTTTCTTCTTTGCGCATCATAATGTGTTTCCACCTTTCAAAATATTTCCCGGTGTCTAAGCTGTGGGTATGGTAGGACTGCCCGTGTAAAACCAGGCTTTGTCCCGCAGCTGAGGCATGGGCCAGGCGCATTGCGCCAGCGTATTTAGAATACCACAATGCCGCCAAAAAGGCAAGCGTTTTTTCGATCGAAACGTCCGAAAGTTTGCTTATTCTTCGCCGCAGGGCTCGTTGAAGGACTGGCTGTCGAACGTGATGACCGCGTGATACTGCCGCCCATCGTTTTGAAGCCCGCGCTCGACCGCCTCCCGGAGTGCCTGCTTCCGATCCTGCATTGAAAACGGCACGACGAGGTCAAAAATAACGTTCGTGTGCTTTTTCCCGCGCACCATGCGAAAATCGTGCACCGTGAGCCGTTCGTCGATCGCACGCAGGATCTGTTCTACCTGCAATTTTACCGCGCGCAGCTCTTCGTCGTCCGTGACGATGGGGTCATGGTGGATGACGAGGTCGACGCCGAGCGTTTTTCGGACCTTCCGCTCGAGTTCATCGATGATCTCGTGCGCGTCGAGAACATCCTCGCGATAGTCCATTTCAACGTGGACGCTGGCAAAGCGCCTTCCGGGGCCGTAGTCGTGGATCATCAGATCATGCACGCCGAGGACCTTTTCGTTTTCGCGCAGCTCGTGCGTGATGGAAGCCACCAGCGATTCATCCGGTGCTTTTCCGAGAAGCGGGTCGATCGTGTCCTTTGCGATGCCCACGCCGGACCATAGAATAAAGCCCGCCACGCCGAGTCCCGCCCAGCCGTCGATCATCGCGCCGCAGAGCTTTCCCACGACGCACGAGACCAGCACTGCGCCGGTCGCGATCACATCGTTGCGGCTGTCTGCCGCGGCGGCCTTGAGTGCAGCGGAGTCGATGGCGGTCCCAAGTGAACGGCTGAAGCCCGCCATCCAGAGCTTAAGCAGGATCGAGCCCACGAGCACCAGCACGATGGCGATCGAAAATTCCACCGGCTCGGGGTGTACAATGCGCAAAACCGACGTTTTGGCAAGCTCTGCGCCGATGAGCAGGATGATCGCCGCCACGCAAAGCCCCGATAAATACTCCATCCGGCTGTGACCGTAAGGGTGCTCTTCGTCTGCGGGCTTTGCGGCCATGCGGAAACCCAGAAGCGTCACGACAGAGCTCGACGCGTCCGATAAATTGTTGACAGCGTCAGCGGTAATGGATACGCTTTTGCAGAGCGTGCCGGCGGCAAGCTTCCCCGCAAACAGCAGCAGATTGCAGACGATCCCCGTCAGCCCCGCCAGCTTTCCGTAGGCCGTGCGGACGGCGGGATTTTGTGTGTCGCTGTAATGTTTGACGAACAGGCGCAGCAGAAGCTTTTTCATACCAGCCATCCTTTCCGGCGCGTCATTTCCAAACATTATACGCGCCGGCCGCCCAAAACGCAACCGTCCTGCGCGTTTTTCGTTTCCGCCCCGCCCTCCCCGACGCCGCTGTTGCAAAAAAGCAAACGCCCGAAGGCATTGCCTTCGGGCGTTTGTTCGTCTGCCGCGCATCATTCCCTATGCGCATAAGACAGGTTTAATGTCCGCAGCCGCCATGGCACGAGCCGCGCATGGAGCAATGGCCGCAGTCACATCCGCAGGAGTTCTTCCCTTCACGCTTCTGCCGGATCAGGTATTTGATAATGGAGATTACAATTACGAGTAAGAGGGAGGAGATCAGAATAGTTGCAAGGTTTGACATGATCCAGCTGATCATAATGTTCGCACTCCTTTGGATGATACTGGGTAAGAAGAATCTTGCTTAGACCTTGGCGGAGAGCTTGGTCGCTTCCTTGTAGGGCTTGAAGAGCATATAGCCGATAAAGCCGAGGCAGACGACAGCCGCAATGAGGCCGAGCACATTGACGTTGCCGGTGAACAGGCCGCCGAACTGGTTGATCATCAACGCGATGATGTAGGCAAAGCCGCACTGGTAGCCGATGGCGAACCACGTCCACTTGGCGTTGTTCATTTCGCGCTTGATCGCGCCGATGGCCGCAAAGCACGGAGCGCACAGCAGGTTAAACACCAGGAACGAGTAGCCGGTGATGCCGTTGAACGCGTGTGCCAGCGCCTGATAGACGGTCTCGTCTCCGCCGCCGTAGAGGATGCCCATCGTGCCGACGATGTTCTCCTTTGCGACAAGGCCCGTGATGGACGCGACGACTGCCTGCCAGTTGCCCCAGCCAAGAGGTGCAAAGATCCAGGCGATCGCAGAGCCGACGTGGGCGAGGATGGAGTAGTCGATCTCGCTCTCGTCGAGCATACGGAACGCGCCGTCGACCCAGCCGAAGTAGGTCGTGAACCAGACAAAGATCGTAGACAGCAGGATGATCGTGCCGGCCTTCTTGATGAACGACCAGCCGCGTTCCCACATGGAGCGAAGGACGTTGCCGACAGTCGGCCAGTGGTAAGCCGGAAGCTCCATAACAAACGGAGCCGGATCGCCGGAGAACATCTTCGTCTTCTTCAGGATGATGCCGGAGATGATGATCGCGGCCATGCCGATGAAGTACGCGGAGGTGGAGACCCAGGCGCTGCCGCCGAACAGAGCGCCCGCGATCATCGCGATGAACGGGACCTTTGCGCCGCAGGGGATAAACGTGGTGGTCATGATCGTCA
>DJQK01000101.1:9886-11095 GCA_002437575.1 Clostridiales bacterium UBA6388
CGGAAGATACGGTCGAGAACGAAGGCGATACGAGCCATGTAGCCGCAGGCCTCCAGGAACGCCAGCAGGAGGAACAGAACGAGCATCTGCGGCACGAAGCCGAGCACCGCGCCGACACCGGCGACGATACCGTCAAGGATCAGGCCCTGCAGCCAGTCTGCCGCGCCGGCAGCCTCGAGTGCGTTGCCGACCAGGACCGGAACGCCGGGGACCCAGACGCCGTAGTTCGCCGGATCGGGCTCGTCGAACCCATTTTCTTCAAAGTAGTTCACAGCGTCGAGATAGGACATCTGCACAACCGCGTCGTTGTCCTCTTCGCTTGCGGGAACTTCGGAGTAGTAGACCGTCATATCGTTGACGGCGAGCGTTTCCTCGTCTTCAACCTCAATGGTCGCAGTCTCAGCGTCGGGCGTAACAGCCTTCATGCCGGCCAGAGCAGTATCGGCGTCGAAGTCTTCGGCTTCGGTGTCGAGCTCGTAGTAGCCGCTGACCGCTTCGCTCGCCTCGGTGTACGCATCGGAAGCGTCTGTATAGGCAGCCGAGCCGATGCCGAACAGATGCCAGCCGTCGCCGAACAGGCCGTCGTTTGCCCAGTCGGTCGCGGCCGAGCCGACGGTGACCATGGAGATGTAGTAAACAAGGAACATGACGACCGCGAAAATGGGAAGGCCCAGCCAGCGGTTGGTCACGACGCGGTCGATCTTATCCGAAGCGGAAAGGCCGCCCTGATTCTTTTTCTTGTAGCAGTTTTTGATGAGCTCTGCAATGTAGACATAGCGCTCGTTGGTGATGATGGACTCTGCATCGTCGTCGAGCTCTTTTTCGGCAGCCTGGATGTCCTGCTCGACGTGCGCCATGACGTCTGCGGGAACCTGAAGCTTTTCCAGCACCTTGTCGTCGCGCTCGAAGATCTTGATGGCGTACCAGCGCTGCTGCTCTTCGGGCATATTGTGGACGACGGCCTCTTCGATGTGGGCGATCGCGTGCTCCACGGGGCCGGAGAAGGTGTGCATCGGGACGGTCTTTGCGCTCTTTGCGGCCTGGATGGCAGCTTCGGCAGCTTCCATGATGCCCGTGCCCTTCAGAGCGGAAATTTCAACGATCTGGCAGCCAAGCTCACGGCTGAGCTCTGCGGTGTTGATCTTATCGCCGTTCTTGCGGACGATGTCCATCATGTTGATGGCGATGACCACGGGGATGCCGAGCTCG
>DJQK01000101.1:11141-11304 GCA_002437575.1 Clostridiales bacterium UBA6388
GGTTCGTGCCGTCGATGATGTTGAGGATCGCGTCCGGGCGCTCGTCGATGAGGTAGTTCCGCGCGACGACTTCTTCGAGGGTGTACGGCGAAAGGGAGTAGATGCCGGGAAGGTCCATGATGACGACGTCGTCATGCTTCTTGAGCTTGCCTTCCTTCTTTTC
>DJQK01000101.1:11396-11752 GCA_002437575.1 Clostridiales bacterium UBA6388
TGCCCGCAAGGGCAATTTTGATTTGCTTTTCCATGTCACTTCTCCTCCTTGTTTCAGCGCCCTAATTGCAATTAGAGCCGTCAAACAAGCATTCAAAAAAAATTGGTCTTTCAGATGATGCTCTGAACTGGCGGGATCACACAAGAATCTGTATGCTGAATGCGCCGTCAGATTTTTCGTCAGGCAATCCTTCCGGATTGGCGAGGATTTTTACGCGGCATGACGGAAAATGTGCAAGCAGGCAGCGTGCAGAGGCTTGGGCGTTGCCGCCAAAATAAATTACTCGACTTCGATCATTTCCGTGTCGGCCTTCCGAAGAGAAAGCTCGTAACCGCGGACGGTGACCTCCATGGGAT
>DJQK01000101.1:11846-12010 GCA_002437575.1 Clostridiales bacterium UBA6388
CTTCGCCGTGAAGCTTCACGACTTTGACGGTATCGCCGATTTTGGCGTCTTTTAATGTTTTCATACCTCTGTCTCCTTTTTCTTCACCGGAAAACCGGCGTTATACCATGATCTTCCTGGCCATTTCCTCGCTGATGGCGACTCTGGCCTCCTTGACCTTGACG
>DJQK01000034.1 GCA_002437575.1 Clostridiales bacterium UBA6388
CGCTGATCGGCGCGAACGGCGCAGGCAAGTCGACCGTTCTGAACACGGTCTCCGGCCTTCTGCATCCCAAGCACGGTAGCGTCGTCTTCGAGGGCAAGGACTTAAAGGGCGTTCCCGCGCACAAAATCGTCGAGCACGGTCTTGCGCAGGTTCCCGAAGGCCGTCACGTCTTTTTGCAGATGACGGTTGAGGATAACCTCGAAATGGGCGCTTACACCCAGCCCAATTCCGCCATTGAAGCGGGTATCGCGGACGTTTACGAGCGCTTCCCGCGTTTGAAGGAGCGCCGCCGCCAGATCGCCGGCACGCTCTCCGGCGGCGAGCAGCAGATGCTCGCGATGGGAAGAGCCCTCATGAGCGAGCCCAAGCTTCTCATGCTCGACGAGCCGTCGATGGGCCTGGCTCCGCTGCTTGTTGAGCAGATCTTCGAGATCATCAAGAGCCTTCACCAGGCGGGTTCAACGATTTTGCTCGTCGAACAGAACGCGCAGATGGCCCTTCAGATCGCCGACCGCGCCTACGTCCTCGAGTCCGGCCGCATCACGCTCTCCGGCACCGGCGCAGAGCTCATGGCCAGCGAGTCCGTTAAGAAAGCTTACCTCGGAGGCTAACGCCTCCTGGCCAAAAGCAGGGGCTTTTGGCCAAAAAGGGACTGCGCCTCGACTGCGCGCATAATTTTGTCCCGGAGGGACAAAATTCCACACTTGCGAGGCGATAGGTATGTTTCCGGTCGGCAAAGCCGCCGGATAACATGATTTCTATTTTATTTCGCGCCTGCGGGCGCGAAACTCTGCGAGGCTTTTTTCCGAAACAAAAACCAGACTGCGGTGTATGATTGCAGTCTGGTTTTTCTTTATTTTTCCTTTTTTTCGCTATCCAGCGACAGGTGGGAGAGGGGATTGGCCTCGGCGGCGATCTTGAGTTCGGTGCTTTCGATGTGGGTGTAGATCTGCGTGGTGTTGAGATTTTCGTGGCCGAGGACTTCCTGAAGCGTTTTCAGATCGACGCCGTTGGAGAGCATCAGCGTTGCGGCCGTGTGGCGAAGCTTATGCGCGGAAAACTGCGTGGAATCCAGACCGGCCGCCAGCAGGTGCTTTTTGACCAGCCGGTGCACCGCCGAGACGCTGATGCGATTTCCGTCGCGCGAGCCGAACAGCGCCCGATTGTCGGACAAAACGATCTGGTTCCGCTCGATCAGATATCGGTCGATGGCCTTACGGCAGCTCGAGCCCATGTAGACGATGCGCTCTTTGTTGCCTTTGCCGACCACGCGCAGCCGGTCGTCATACACGTCCGTCAGATTGAGCCCCACGAGCTCGGAGCGCCGGATGCCGCAGTTGAGAAAGATCATGAGGATCGCAAAATCCCGCGCCTGGTTCGGGCCCTCGACGGCCTTCAGAAGCGCTTTGGATTCTTCCAGAGAAAGGTATTTCGGTAAGCTTTTGCGGATCTTCGGAAATTCGATATCCTTGACCGGATTTTCCGTGATCTGCTTGGTCGAGACGGTCAGATAGTTGTAAAACGCCTTGATGGCCGAGAGCTTTCTGGCGCGCGCGGCCGAGCCGATGCCGGAGCCCGAGCCGGTCGACTCCGGATTTTCGCGGTCGTTTGCAAGATACGACAGAAAATCAAATACCTCGGAGGTCGTGATCGAGCGGATAAAATCGAGACCTAGATCCTTGATCGGGATTTCATCCAGCGGCGTGCGGTACGGCAGTTCTTCGCGCATCAGCCGCACAAAGCGCAGAAACATCCGAAGGTCGAGATAATATTCCGAGACTGTCTGCCGCGACTGGCCCTTGACCGTCTCGTGGTACGATAAGAAGTTGCGCAGCTCCTGCGGCGCGTCGCTGTAGGTTTCCATAAACGCCTCCAAAACCGGTTCTGAGAAGCCCCGAGCGCCGCATTTGTCCGGCTGCCTGCGAAGCTTCCCCTGTGAACGCAACAAAATTTTTATTTTGTTGCGTTCATTAAGTATAACCCTTTGGATGCAAAAAGTCAAGACCGCCCTTTCGGACGGCCTTTGAAATGCAAAATTTACTGCTCGGCGCCTTTGATGTATGCGTCCATCAGCTCTTTGATCTCTTCGACGGTGTAATTGGCTTTGTCTGTGCGTTCAAGAATTTTCTGTAGATCGTAAACGGTGGCTTTCTGGATGAACAGCGCTTCAGAATCCATAGACATAGTTTTCTCCTTTTCCATTCGCTTCAGTTCAGCCCAGCGTCCCGATGAAAGCCAGCACGCAGTCTTTGAGCCTTGCGATGCCGTCGGGCATGGACTCCTTCGCGTGCAGTCCCATGCCGAGCTCACGGCCCGTGGCGGGACGGATCGGTACGGCCTTCACGCCGGCTCCCGCAAGCCGGCCGCGCAGCATCATTTCGGCCATCATCGTTAAGCCCAGCCCCTTTCCGACCATACGGATGACCGTCTCGTCGTCGACGTGGCAGGGCCGGATCTTGGGCTTCACGCCGTTTTTGGACAGCGCCGCCTTCACGTCCAGATCGAACCTGCCATACGGCATCAGGAACTCTTTTCCTTCAAACAGTTCAATTGGAAACGTTTCCAGTTCCCCCAATGGATACGCTTCCGGCAAGATCGCGTACATCTCGTCCTGACACAGCGGCGTCCAGTCGCAAGCGTACCCTGTCTGCTTCGCGGCGAAAATAACGTCCGTCCTCCCCTTTTCCAGCAGCTCAAACGGCTCTAAGGCGTTGTCGACCATGCGAAGGTCCACATCGATCTTCGGGCAGACGCGGCGAAAGCGGTATAAAATCTCCGGCATCCAGTGCATCGCGATGCTGGCGTAGGCCGCGACGCGGATGGTATCGCGCCGGTTATCGGTAATAGATGCGATCTGGTTTTCGAGCTTCGCGTTTGCCCGCAGAAACTCCCGGATGGATGGGACGAGAGACTCCCCTTCTTTGGTGAGCGTGATGCCGTTATGGTCGCGCCGGACGAGCGTCAGGCCGATGTCGCGCTCCAGGCTGTCTACCATGTGCGTCAGCCCCGACTGCGTGTAGCCGACGACCTCCGAGGCCTTGGAAAAGCTGCCCAGATCGACGGCGGTCATCAGAATTTCGAGCTTCTTGCTGTCCATATACTGCTTCCTTTCCGTGGGTATGACGGATGCTATGACAAAACGTCATATATCTATTATAATCAAGCGTTTGCTTTTTGCAAGGCCTTCGGTTAGTATAATAGCAGAAAAAGGAGCTGATTTTTGATGACTGCGAAAAAGCTTACCCTCCGGCAGAAGATTTTGGTGGCCGGAACGTTGTTTGGAATGTTCTTTGGCGCGGGCAACCTGATTTTCCCCGTGCACCTGGGCCAGCTGGCCGGGCGAAACGTGATCCCTGCCATGATCGGCTTTATCATCACTGCCGTCGGCATCCCCATCTTCGGCGTTGCAGCGATCGGCGTGACGCACTCGGACGGCTTGCAGACGCTCTCGAGCAAGGTCGGCAAGGGCTACGGCGTATTCTTCACTTGTCTTCTGTACCTCACGATCGGTCCCCTCTTCGCCATCCCCCGCTGCGCAACGACGTCTTTTACGACCGGCGTGGCCCCGATGCTCACCGACCCCGCCAAAGAGCCGCTGGCGCTTCTGATCTTCTCGGCGGTGTTCTTTGCGTTCGTGCTGTTCTTTTCTCTAAAGCCGGGCAAGATCACGGTCTGGATCGGTAAGATCATCAACCCCATTTTCCTTGTTTTCCTTGCGGTGCTCGTCATCCGGGCCCTCATCCATCCGGGCGCGGCTGTCGCAGATGTCGAGCCGGAAGCGGCTTATGAGACCGGCGCGTTCTTCTCATCGTTCATCGAGGGCTACGGCACGATGGACGCCATCGCCGGCCTGGCCTTTGGCATCGTGGTCATCGACGTCATCCGCCGCATGGGTGTTGACGATGACGACGCGGTGGCACGGGACGTGCTCGGCTCGGGCGTTCTGACCGGTATCCTGATGGCCGTTATCTACGTGCTGACCATCCTCATGGGCACGCAGTCGAGAGGCTTTTTCGAGCTCTCTGCAAACGGCGGCATCGCGCTGACGGAAATTTCCGAACACTACTTTGGAAAAGCCGGTATGCTCATTCTCGCCATTACGATCACCTTCGCCTGCCTCAAGACCTCCATCGGCCTTGTCACCTCGTGCTCGGAAACGTTTGTCAAGATGACGCGCGGCAAAATTTCGTATTCTGTCTGGGCAATCGTCTTTACCCTCTTCTCCTTCGCCGTCTCCAACGTGGGCCTGAGCGCGATCATCGAGTACTCCATTCCGATGCTCATGCTCATCTATCCGCCCGCGATCGCGCTGATCGTGCTGGCGTTCATCGGAAAATTCTTTGACCATGACCGCGTGGTATATGTCTGCGTGATGATCGGCACTTGGGCCGCCGCGATCCTGGACGGACTGAAAACGCTTCCCGCCGCGCTTCAGCAGGGCCTGCATCTGGACGCGCTCGTGGCGTTCTGCAAGCAGAACCTTCCCCTGTTCAGCCAGAACCTCTTCTGGCTCATTCCCGCCGTCATCGGCTTTATCGTCGGTATGCTCATCCACCTCAAAAAGAGGAGCAACGCATAAAGAGAGCCCGCACCGTTTTTTGGCGGTGCGGGTTTGCTTTCCTTGCAATGCTGTAAAATTTGCTGTTGAATTTTTCAGCAAAGCGGCGTATACTGGATCTGAAAGGAGGGATTTCAGATGCCGAATATCAAGCCGATCTCCGATCTGCGGAACTACACCGAGGTGCTGCGCGACGTGACAGAGGGTGCGCCGGTCTTTCTAACGAAAAACGGCCGCGGCCGGTACGCGATCGTGGACATGAAGGACTACGAAAAGACGCAGGCCACGCTCAAGCTCATGCAGGAGCTCGCCAAAGGCCGCCATTCCGGCGAAACCGAGGGCTGGCTGACACTTGAAGAAGTTGAAAAGGATTTGGGGATTTGCCATGAATGATCTGCACTTGTCACGCGAAGCCCGGAACGATCTGCGGGATATCAAGGCTTATATTTCAATAGAGCTTGAAAACCCGCAGGCAGCACTTTCCGTCGTCGGCAGAATTACGAAAACCGTGCGTGTTCTGAAAGACCACGCACAGATCGGTACAGTGCTATCTGTGAAAGAAAACAGAGAATACGGATATCGCTATCTCGTCAGCGGCAGCTACATGATCTTCTACCGCGTGAGCGGCGAGGACGTGTATGTCGACCGCGTGATGTATGGCAGAAGGGATTATCTGTATGCGCTGTTCGGGGATATTTCGAAAGCCGAACCGGAGCAGTGATGCAAGGCAGGGGCATTGGCTCCGATGCTCCTGCCCTGCTGCTTTTTTGGCTATTGCAGGGTTTTCAAAAGCCGGTAAATCTCCAGTCCGGGTGCTCTTCCGAAGCAATGGAGTGTTTGCTGATAGAACTTTGCAGGCGGTAATCCGGCGTTTAGAAGCGATTCTATTTCGGAAAGACAGGACTGATATGCGGTATCACGAAACAGTGCGCAAAGGGCCTCATGACGTTCGCGTTCAGCTTTCCAGATGTTATACGCGTTTGTAATATGGTCCATTTTCTGATCGGAACGAATTTTCGCGGCACGTGCACTGTTTTCGTTGATGGAAACGATCCCATGCTCAATACTCTCACCGAGTGCAATGCGGTGCGGCGTGCCGGAACGCTCCTGCCAGTAATCACGCAGCGCTTGAAAACCGGTGTCGCCGCTGACGATGACGGCGTGTTTTGTCTGTTCCGCGCCGAACAGTTCGCCCACCTTTGTCGCGATATAAAAGTCAAGCCCGTTCTTTCTCTGCTTGAAAAGCGTGCAGGCCTCAAAGGCGCAGCCGGATTTGCAGATATTTTCCCAGTGTCGGTGCTCAATATGCGGCGCACTGGCACTGTAAAAGAGGATCACATGGTCTGAGGAAAGCAGATATTCACTGCCGCGCAGCCCCTGACTATGTACGTTCTCAAAGTCGATCAGAAAATACATCCCAGTCCCTGCCCTTTTTCGGAGGCAGTGCAGAAGGATCTGCGCAAACCTCCGTTTTTCTATAAAAATAAGTATACGCGAAATGGCGAATTCTGTCAATCCTAATGGTCAGCTTTTGCGTTCTGGATCGACTGTCAAGATACAATGCGCCGCCCAGAATTCCATCACGGCACAGACTGCAAAGAAAAACGTTCTTCATTTTGCACCTCCGCAGTTCCTTCCTGCTTTTACAGGCCCATCATATTACAGCCAGCAGAAAAAAGCAAGAACAGGCCGCTGTCAAACGGCGCTTCGCGCCCAAGAGGCCGCTGGTTCTCTGCTCAGAAAAATAGAAAAACACAGAGCATCCAAAATGGACACTCTGTGTTGGTCGAAGTAGACTAGATTCGAACTAGCGGCCTCTTGAACCCCATTTTCATATCCTGTTTTTCCTATGGTGGTATATAGATGCAGGCAGACGACTGAACAGCCCTGCCATTTCAATGACTTTTCGGCTTTG
>DJQK01000135.1:0-723 GCA_002437575.1 Clostridiales bacterium UBA6388
ATGAAGCACAGGCCGAGCAGTTTTTTGCGGAAGCCCGTGGAAATGTCGTCGTAATTGCCGAGGAAAAACGGCGTCTTCGGATACCGCCGCACCCACTCCTGCTGCAAAGCCTCGCAGAACGGCTCGCTCATCGGAAGCGATAATTTCCGGATGGCGGGGACGAGGAAGATGGCGATGACCATTTTATCGTCGTCGCGTGCGCCGTTTGGATTGCGGTTTGCGGCCCAGTCCGCTTCGAGCGCGTCCAGAAAATCGGTCACGCTCTGCAAAATTGCCGCGTCTGCATCGTCCATTGCGCCCAGCGCGTCGGAAAGCTGCCGGAAAATGGGCGCTGCCGCGGCGGAAACGTCAGAGAATGCGGGCTCAAACTCCGCCTTCGTGATCTTCTTCTGATAGCCCCGGAACGCGCGCACGCAATCGGGAAGTTTCTGCTGCGCAGAGGCCAGAAGCGAAGCCGCGTCCTGCGCAGACAGGGCAGGCGCTGACAGAGCTTCCGTCACAAGCTCCTCCTGCGCCAGACGCGCCCCGCAGTACATACACGAAAACTGCAAAAGCGCTGCGGGCACCTTCAGCTGCTCACCGCATTTGGGGCAAAATCCGTTCAAATATTCCTGCTTCGCCATAAAAGCCGCCTCCCGGTCAAACCTGAAAAAGTACGCCGCACAACCGGCAAACTGGCTGTGCGGTAAGGAAGCTCTGAATCAATCAGCGGCTGTGGACGGC
>DJQK01000135.1:839-1951 GCA_002437575.1 Clostridiales bacterium UBA6388
AAGATCCGTCGTCCGCGGTCGGTGATCGATTCAGAGGTTCCTCAGTCTATTTTTTCATAAAACGCGATAGATGTCAAGTCACTCGGCGCAAAGAAGATACGCCGTATCGTCCGCTTCGCCTCTGGCGCCGCAGATGGTCATGGGATACCGGCTTCCAATGTCCGTTTCGATCGCGTCGAGCGCCGCCTCTGAAAGCTCCCGGCTGTAAAGGCCATTTTCAAGCTGCGTAAAATCGCCGCCGAGGTCTTCCGGGCTGCACCCTTCGACCAGAATGACGCGGCAGCCGGTCTTGCGCGAAAGCTCCTTAGCATAGCTCTGCGCAGCGCTGTCTTTTGGGAAGAGGGAATCTGCCATCGAGACGGCGGCCTCGCCGTGGTCAAAGCCGGGCAGCGACACCAGCTGGAATCCCGCCAGCACCGCAAGCAGCGCCGCAGCCGCAGCCATCACGCCGACAAAACGCAAGATGGGCTTTCGTTCCTTTTTGCGCCGGGTCTCGCGGCGGATCTGCTGCATCACGGTGTCGTGGAGTAACCGCGGCGGCTCCTGCGTAAGCGTCGGAAGCGCCTCGTCGATCGCGGCAAGCTCTTTTTGTACGGCTCTGCATTCCGGGCACTGGGAAAGATGCATAGACAGCGTCGCCTGCTCTTCTATCGTCAACGCGCCGTCGAGCTGCAAACTCAGCAGCTCCAGCGCCTTATCACAAGTTATCATAGACGCACCTCGCCTTCTATTCCTTCAGACGAAGCATCGGAAAAATAGTTCCCTGCTTTGAGAATTTTTCTTAAGGAAAGTCTCGCTCTTGCCAGCCTCGACTTCGCCGTGCCGACGCGGATATCGAGAATTTCCGCGATCTGCTCGTAGGAAAGATCCTCCACGACGCGCAGCTGCAAAATTTCCCGGTGCTCCGGGCCGAGCCGCTCCATCGCCTGGGCCAGCGCGAGCTTCGTTTCGTTCGCAATGGCCTGCTCCTCGGGAAGGGGCGCGGCGTCGGGAAGCGTAAATTCTTCTGCCTCGTCGCTGCCTTCGAAGCTCTCGGTCAAGGACGTTTCCTGCCGCCGCTTTTTCCGGCGCAGATGATCGATGCACACGTTGCTCGTCAGGCGGAACAGCCA
>DJQK01000135.1:2064-5032 GCA_002437575.1 Clostridiales bacterium UBA6388
GTTATAGACCTTCTTCTGGTGCAGAAGCAGCAGCTGCTCGAATGCGTCGTTGTCGCCCTGCTGCGCATAGCGTATGAGTTGTTCTTCCGGCATATCGTCACCTCAAATCGCGCTGGATCCCGGCGGCGATGGCATAGATATCGTCCATCGAGGAAATGCCGGAGATCTTTTCCTTATAATATCCGCTGTGCGCCACACCGCGCAGGTACCACGCAAAGTGCTTCCGCGCCTCCAGACACGCGATGTGCTCGCCCTTGTCTTCCTTTGCCAGCTCAAACTGCCGAAGCGCCGTGTCGACGCGTATCGATAGCGGCGGCCGCTCAGGAATTGCTTCTCCCAGAACTGCGGCTTTGCACTGGCCCAAGAGCCACGGGTCTCCAAAAACGCCGCGGCCCAGCATGAGGCCATCGGAGAGCGTCCGTTTTGCGCAGCGCACGGCGTCCTCGGGCGAGAAAATATCGCCGTTTGCGATCACGGGGATGGACACCGCCGCCTTGACATCGTGGATGATATCCCAGTCGGCGGTACCGGAGTAGAGCATCGTCTTTGTTCTGCCGTGCACGGCGATGGCGTCGGCTCCGGCCTGCTCCAACATCACGGCCAGCTCGACGGCGTTGACGCTTCCCTTGTCCCAGCCCTTGCGCATCTTGACCGTCACGGGGACCGGAACGGCTTTTTTGACGGCCTCGACGATCCTTGCCGCCTTTTCCGGGTCCTTCATCAGGGCGCTTCCGTCGCCGTTTCCGGCGATCTTCGGCATGGGGCAGCCCATGTTGATATCGATGAAATCTGCGCCCGAGTGCTCGAGCGCCAGCGCAGCGCCGTCTGCCATGACGGACGGGTCGTTTCCGAAGATCTGCGCCCCGCAGACGCCGGAATCGGTTTTCCGCAGAAGGGAAATGCTCTTTTTGTCCTTATAGACCAGCGCCCGCGACGAGACCATTTCCGTCACCGTGACGTCCGCGCCAAGAGAAGCTGCGACGCAGCGGTAGGCCCAGTCGGTCACGCCCGCCATCGGGGCCAGAACAATGGGCCGGTCAAGATAAATGCTTCCCAGCTGCATACACACGCCTCCGTTTCAGATAGTTTTCGCTATCATACCACGAACTGGATGAAAACGCAACAAAGGCGGTCGCTTTCCGGGCCCTCGTTTTTCCGGCGGCGCAAATGCTCTGGTGAGCTTCCACAAAAATATCAGATTCTTTTTGTCAAAACCGCTTGACAAGCGCGGTTTCCTATGGTATTCTCATACCAACCTACCAGTCTAGTATACAGATAGGCTGTCGAACAGGGAGGACACGCTATGAGACCCATCTTTGAAGCGCTGCTGCGGGCGAATTTCCGCAAAGGGCGAATGTGACGCTTTTCCGAAAACCGTCCACAAAACCATATACCGATTCAAAGAAGGAGAATATTTATGTCCAACTATCATTTTGAGACCTTACAGCTGCACGTCGGTCAGGAGCAGGCCGACCCCGCCACCGATTCCCGCGCCGTTCCCATTTACGCCACAACGTCTTATGTGTTCCACAACGCCCAGCACGCGGCGGACCGCTTTGCCCTTCGCGACGCAGGCAATATTTACGGAAGACTGACCAACTCCACGCAGGACGTTTTTGAAAAGCGTATTGCGGCCCTGGAGGGCGGCGTGGCCGGTCTGGCCGTTGCGTCCGGCGCGGCGGCGATCACCTATACGATCGAAGCTCTGGCCCAGCAGGGCGATCACATCGTCTGCCAGAAGACTGTCTACGGCGGCACGTATAACCTGCTTGCCCACACGCTCAAGGCCTTCGGCATCACCACGACGTTTGTAAACGCGCACGATCTGAAAGAGGTCGAGGCGGCCATCCGGCCGAACACGAAGGCCATCTATCTCGAGACCCTCGGAAACCCCAACAGCGACATTCCCGATATTGACGCGATCTCCGAAATTGCCCACAAGCACAACCTTCCCGTCGTCGTCGACAACACCTTCGGAACGCCCTATCTCATCCGTCCCATCGAGCACGGCGCGGATATCGTCGTGCACTCGGCGACAAAATTCATCGGCGGCCACGGCACCACGCTCGGCGGTGTGATCATCGACTCGGGCAAGTTCGATTGGAGAGCCAGCGGGAAATTCTCGCTCATCGCCGACCCGAACCCCAGCTACCACGGCGTTTCGTTCGTCGACGCGGCGGGCCCGGCGGCATTTGTGACGTATGTGCGCGCGATCCTGCTGCGCGACCAGGGCGCGGCCATTTCTCCGTTCGCGGCGTTCCTTCTCTTGCAGGGCACGGAGACGCTGTCTCTTCGCCTCGAGCGCCACGCGGAAAATACGAAAAAGGTCGTAGAATACCTCGCAAAGCACCCGAAGGTCGCGAAGGTCAATCATCCGTCGCTGCCGGACCATCCCGACCACGCGCTGTACGAGCGCTATTTCCCGAACGGCGGCGCGAGCATTTTCACCTTTGAGATCAAGGGCGGGCAGGAGGCGGCCTTCCGCTTCATCGATCATCTGGAAATTTTCTCCCTGCTTGCAAACGTCGCGGATGTAAAGTCCCTCGTCATCCACCCCGCGACCACCACGCACGCCCAGCTGACCGAGCAGGAGCTTCTCGATCAGGGCATCACGCCGTCGACCATCCGCCTTTCCATCGGCACCGAGCACATCGACGATATCATCGCCGACCTTGACAAGGGCTTCGCCGCCGTCTGATCTGATCAGTACTGTTTTTATTTCAATCATCCCAATCCACCCCCTATATCTTTCTCTCTTTTTTGCAGCCCGCAAAGCATACCGCCCGCGCCGGAAGGTGCGGGCGGTATGCTTGGGTATCCTGTTTTTTGGAGGTTGCTATGCTCAATCAGTTTTCAAGGACGCAGCTCGTGCTTGGCGCTGCGGCGATGGACGTGCTGGCAGGTTCTCGCGTGGCCGTGTTCGGCATCGGCGGTGTGGGCGGCTATACGGTGGAGGCGCTGGCGCGCA
>DJQK01000149.1:0-4993 GCA_002437575.1 Clostridiales bacterium UBA6388
TCTAAAAATGGGCGCAAAAAAGCCCGGAAGTCGTTGAAACTTCTGGGCTTTTCGCAGCGGCATCTTTTTGGGTGCAGCTTGATGGAGCAGGGTACGGGAATCGAACCCGCCTCTGTGGCTTGGGAAGCGACCGTTCTACCGATGAACTAACCCTGCATATGAAGTTGTGATGCGCGGCAGGCGCATCGGGTACGAGAATACTCCGGCGGCAGAGCCCCTCCGTGTCCCTGCGCATTTTCTTTTGGCGCAGCCAAAAGCTGCGGTGCTGCGCATCGCGGCCATCTGACGGTGGCAAAATGCTTGTGGTCGAACCTGCCTGATGCGGCTTGGAAGCGAGGCGTTCTACCGATGAACGAACCCTGTATCATTTACCACGTTATCATATCATCCGGTGAGGAAAAATGCAACCGTTTTTTGTCGAAGGACGCCGCTTGGCGAAAAAATTGCCGCAAACGCGGGAAAGTGTGATAGAATGAAGGCAACACGAAAAAAGCAGGTGACGCAGATGAAATACGCACTTACAAACGGCGTGATCCTCGACGGCTCGAAGGATATGCAGCCGCAGACCGGAAAAACGGTTCTGGTTGACGGCGGGAAAATTGCCGCGATCGTTCCGGAAAGCGCCGATATTTCGGGCTTCACGCCCATTGACCTCAAGGGAAAATACCTGATGCCGGGTCTTGTCAATATGCACGTGCATCTGGCCGGAAACGGAAAGCCCCAGAAAAAGCAGCGCGACAACGAAGCGCTCGTCAAAAAAATCATGGCAAGCGGCCTGACCCGCGCCGTGGCCTACAAAATGGTCAAAGATTTTGCCAAATTGGAGCTGCTCAGCGGCGTGACGACGATCCGCACCGTGGGCGGCCTCGGAAATTTCGACACGCGCCTGCGTGATGACATTGCCGCCGGACGCGCGGCAGGGCCCCGGATATTGGCTTCCAACCAGGGCATTTCCGTGCCCGGCGGACATATGGCAGGCTCGGTCGCGATCGCGGCGCACTCGACGGAAGAGGCGCTTTCCATCCTTGCACAGGCCGAGGCGCAGGGCGTGGACCTTGTGAAGCTCATGATCACCGGCGGCGTATTGGACGCAAAGGAAAAGGGCGTGCCCGGAGAACTCAAAATGCCGCCGGAGCTGGTCAGGGCCGTCTGCGACAAGGCGCACAAAGACGGCTACACGGTGGCCGCGCACGTCGAGTCTTCTGAGGGTGTGAAGGTCGCGCTCCAAAACGGCGTCGACTCCATCGAGCACGGCGCAAAGCCCGATGCGGAAATGCTCGCCCTGTTCAAAGCCCGCGGCGCATTTCTCTGCACGACGATCTCTCCCGCGCTTCCCTATGCGCTGTTTGACCGCAGCGTCTCGAACGCCTCCGAGGTCGAGCAGTACAACGGCAACGTCGTTTTCGAGGGCATCATCGACTGCGCGAAGGCGGCGCTGGCAAACGACATTCCCGTCGTGCTCGGAAACGACGTCGGCTGTCCGTGGATCACGCAGTACGATTTCTGGCGGGAGCTGTTCTATTTCCACAAATACGTGGGCGTTTCGAACGCCTTCGCGCTGCACACCGCAACGCAGAACGCCGCAAGCTGCGCGGGGCTCGGCGATGTGACCGGCGCGGTGCGAGAAGGGCTCTGCGCCGACCTTATCGTCACGAAGGATGATCCGCTGGACGATCTGCGGGCGCTGCGCCATGTTGAGCTCGTGATGGCAAACGGCCGGCTCTACGACGCGCCGAAGTTCAAAACGAACGCCGTCGTTTCGCGCGAGCTCGACCGCTATCTGATAGACTGAAAAAGCCGGGCTATCCAAAACGGATGGCCCGGTTTTCCTGCGTTCAGGTGTAAAGAATATAGTCCGCTTTTCTCGGCGCGGGCGCGGGAAGCTCGCCTTTGACATAGCCGAGGATGCAGTGGCCGATGCCGGCGTATCGTTCATCGAGCCCCCATTTTTTCATGAGCGCCCTGCCTTCTTCGGTTTCAAAGACTTCCTTCGCGCGGTGGATCCAGCACGAGCCGAGCCCGATGGCGCTTGCGGCCAGCTGGAGATCACCGAGCACGAGAGAGCCGTCCTGCACATAGGTCGGGACTGTCGAATCGGCGAACACGACAAGCACCGTCGGCGCGCCATAAAAGGGGTGCGCGTTGGGGTCACCGAGCACGGCGGCGTTCATGCGCTCGAGCTGCGCGACGGTCTCGGGGTCCTGCACGACGACGATTTTGGCGGACTGCCGCCCCATACCGCTGGGCGCCCAGGTCCCGGCCTGTACGACGGCGTCGAGCGCCTCTTTTGTGATCTGCCGGGATTCATAGCTGCGGCAGCTTCTGCGGGCAGCGATGGCCTGCAATACTTCGTTTGTCATAGAAAAAACTCCTTTCCAGAGTGGTTATATAAGGTGCTATACATACCCGTAAAGTCCGCGAACCGAAACCTCGCCGGAGTCGACCGCGCCGCGCGTGCCGTCCGGGTATTCGACCAGAAGCTCCGCGTCCGGCCCGATGCCGACGGCCTTTGCGGGCGTGATCTCACCGCCGCGCACGATCTGAATATCCCGCCCCACGGTGAGGCATTGTTCGGAAAACGCCTGCACCCACGCGTCTTTCTTTGTGAGAAATTCCTCGCGCATCCGGTGAAGCTCCCGCAAAAGCGCCGCCGCGATGGCATTTACATCGACGCATTCGCCGGTCTCGATGCGAAGCGACGTCGCCATGGCCAGCTCCGGCGGGAAAGCCGCCTGGTTGCAGTTGACGCCGATGCCGACGATCACATACTCGGGCTCCTGCGTTTCAAGAGACATCGAAAGCTCGGTCAAAATGCCGCAGAGCTTTTTGCCGTTCAGGACAGGGTCGTTCGGCCACTTGATCCCGGCCTGCATCCCGGTCGTCTGCTGGACGGCATTGCACACGCAAAGCCCCGCCAGCGCCGTCAGATGCAGAAGCTGCGAGGCGGGAACGTTCGGCCGCAGCAGAAAGCTCAGATACAGCCCGCCGGGCTCGGACAGAAAGCTTCGGCCGCGTCTGCCGCGTCCTGCCGTCTGGCGAAGCGATACGACCGCCGTGCCGTCGGGCGCACCGTTTGCGGCCAGTGCTTTGAGATAGTTGTTCGTCGAGTCGACCTCGGGCAGTACAATAATGTGTTCGCCCCAGCCGGTATTTTTCAGCTGCTCGTCCAGCGCCTGCTTCGTCAGCGGTTTTGTGCGCAGCCGGTAGCCCCGCCGCGTCGCGGCCTCGATATCGTATCCGTCTGCACGCAGCGCCTCGATGGTCTTCCAAACGGCGGCTCTCGTTACGCCAAGGCTTTTGCACAGCTGCTCGCCGGAGATGGGCGCATCGGCCGTTTCCAGCAGCGCAAGAACATCCTGCTTCGTCATAAAAATTCTCCTTGTGTTTTGGATGGAGATCTGCTATACTTCTATTGTAAACCGCAAAACGAAAAAATCAAGTTTACAATTCAGGAGGAACCATGAAAACTCGAACGATGATCCTTTGTGCGCTCTTTGCCGCGCTGACGGCGATCGGCGCGTTCTTCAAAATTCCGTTTGCCCTTGCCGCCATTTCGATGCAGTTTTTCTTCACGGCGATGGCGGGCGTGCTGCTCGGCGCAGGATACGGGGCACTGTCACAGGCGGTGTATGTGCTCGTGGGCCTTGCCGGCGTGCCGATCTTTGCGCTGGGCGGCGGCTTTTCCTACGTGTTCCAGCCGACGTTCGGGTTTCTGCTCGGGCTCATTCCGTGCGCGTTCGTGATCGGTAAGCTTTCCAAACGTCCCTTGACCTTCTGGAAAACGGCGCTTGCGATGCTGGCGGGACTTGCGGTTTTGTACGCCGTAGGCGTACCGTATATGGCGCTGATCGCAAACGGCTATCTGGGAAAGGGTCTGACGTTCTGGCAGGTGCTGCGCAGCGGAATGCTCCTCTATCTGCCGGGCGATATGCTGAAGATCGCCGCAGCCAGCGCCCTGTGCCTCGCCGTGACGCGCCGGATGCCGTCGGCCTTTGCCCTGCCGCAGCCAAAGGCTTAATGTAATGTTGCCACAAAACGCCGGAAAAGTCAATCCGGACAAGGAAAGCCCGTCAAAACCGGCGGGCTTTCTTCTTTTGTTCGCCAAAAACTGCAAGCATTGTCTGATGTGCAGAAAAATGCCCACTTTATTTGTCTAAAATCTTTCTTGACACCGAATCCCATAAACAGTACAATAGATAATTGGAATTCGTATAGCCGCCGACCGGGCGAAGGGGAGCTCGGTCGCGGTTTGACTTATTCATTCCGGCCCGCCGGAAAACACCCAATACTGTGAAAAGGAGGTGTGTTCGCAACTTATGGAATTCAATACGTTAAGCCTCATCCTTTGCATCGCACTGGTCGTGGTCGGCGCGGCCTGTTTCATCGTCGGCGTGACCTATCGCAAGAAGGTCGCGGAGAAGGAGATCGGAAGCGCCGAAGAAGAGGCCCGCCGCATCATCAACGAGTCCATCAAGGGCGGCGAGAGCAAGAAGCGCGAGATGCTGCTCGAAGCAAAGGAAGAAATCCATAAATCGCGTACCGAATACGAAAAAGAAGTAAAAGAACGCAGAAGTGAGATCCAGAAGCAGGAGCGCAGGCTCCAGCAGAAGGAGGAATCGCTCGACAAGAAGCTCGATCTTCACGAAAAGAAGGAAGAGGATCTTGCCAGAAAGATCGCTGCCATCCAGACCCAGCAGGACGAGGTCGCGTCGTTAAAGCGCAGCCAGATGGAAATGCTGGAAAAGATCTCGGGCCTGACGCAGGAGGAAGCCAAAGCTTATATCCTCAAGGGCGTGGAGGCAGATGTCCGCCACGAGACCGCCGTCAAGATCAAGGAGATCGAGCAGCAGTACAAGGAGGACGCCGATTCTCTGGCCAGAGAGATCATCACCACCGCCATCCAGCGCTGCGCGGCGGACCATGTGGCCGAGGCCACCGTTTCCGTTGTGCCGCTTCCCAACGACGAGATGAAAGGCCGCATCATCGGCCGCGA
>DJQK01000149.1:5023-6017 GCA_002437575.1 Clostridiales bacterium UBA6388
TCCGCACGCTCGAGACCATCACGGGCGTCGACCTGATCATCGACGATACGCCGGAAGCCATCACCGTCTCGTCCTTTGACCCCGTGCGCCGCGAGATCGCGCGGCTGGCGCTTGAAAAGCTCATCGCCGACGGCCGCATCCATCCGACCCGCATCGAGGACATGGTCGAAAAGGCACGCCGCGAGGTCGACCACACGATCAAGCTCGAGGGCGAACGCGCAAGCTTTGAAACCGGCGTTCACAATCTGCACCCCGAGATCATCAAGCTGCTCGGCCGGCAGAAGTACCGCACGTCTTACGGCCAGAACGTTCTGAACCACTCCATCGAGGTCGCGCATATCGCAGGCCTTCTGGCCAGCGAGCTGGGCGTCGACGTGACGCTTGCCAAGCGTGCAGGACTTCTGCACGATCTCGGCAAGGCCGTCGACCACGAGATGGAAGGCAGCCATGTCCAGCTGGGCGTGGAGCTTGCGAAGAAGTACAAGGAAAGCCCCGTCGTCATCAACGCCATCGAGGCGCACCACGGCGACGTGGAGCCGCAGACGATCATCGCCTGTCTCGTGCAGGCGGCCGACGCCATCTCCGCCGCACGCCCCGGTGCGCGCCGTGAAAACGTCGAGAACTATATCCGAAGACTTGAAAAGCTCGAAGAGCTCACCAGCTCCTTCCCGGGCGTCGAAAAGTCCTACGCCATCCAGGCCGGCCGCGAGGTCCGCGTCATGGTCAAGCCCGAAGAGGTCACCGAGGACAATATGATCCTGCTGGCCCACGATCTTGCCAAGAAGATCGAAGCGGAGCTTGAATACCCCGGCCAGATCAAGGTCAACGTCATCCGCGAGACCAAAGCCGTCGAGTACGCAAAATAAATCAAAATCCCCCAACCGGCCGGCTGGGGGATTTTTCTGCTTAAGCGCCCTGAATCAGCGCCCAAAACGCGCTGGCGGTCGATGCTCATACTATTTTCTGATTCCGTTCTTTCATCAGAAAGGTTCCG
>DJQK01000149.1:6029-26085 GCA_002437575.1 Clostridiales bacterium UBA6388
GCCTTTGGCGTAACCGATTCCGCGCTTTTCAAACAAAAATGCGGAATCTCATCTCATAATGAGCTTCCTATGAAAAACTCCCATTCTATGAATGAACGTTTTTAAGGCGGCGCCACACCATTCGGCAAGCGGATGCGGCGGAAGATTTTTCGTCAAGGCAAGGCTTGCAATGTGCAGGGATCCTGTATGTATTTCAAACGTTTCAAACCGCTTAAATTGGCGGAAAAGATCCGCCGAAGCGCGAGGGCGCAATTGCGCGGTGCTGCCTTAGATATATTGCTGGGTATTGACGTCGATGACGCCGCGTGTGGTGATGCGAAGCGTCGGGATGACCGGAAGCGCCATGAAGCTGAGCGTCATAAACGGGTCAATGCCGCGGCTCACGCCGAGCCCGAACGCCGCGTCCTTGGCCGCTTCCAAGTCCTCGTTCATCTTTGTGAGCGGCTCGTCGGACATGATGCCCGCGATCTCGAGAACGACGCTGGACAAAACCTTCCCATCCTTCACGACCACGATGCCGCCGTGGTTTTCGACGATGTAGTTGGCCGCAAACGCCATATCGGAAGCGTTCGTGCCGACGACGATGATGTTGTGCGAGTCGTGGGAGATGGAGGTCGCGACTGCGCCCGCTTTCAGGCCGTAGCCCTGAATGTAGCCCAGGCCGATGTGGCCGGTATTTTTGTGCCGCTCGACGACGGCGATCTTCAGAATGTCCTTTTCCAGATCGACGCGGTCTGCGTAGCCGTTGTCGGTCGTGACGATCTCACCCGGGATCATGCCGATGACGCCGCGCTGGCGCACGTCTTCAAAGTCGGATTCCGTCAGGTGGCGCACATGGAACGTGTCGTGCGCACGCTCGTCGAGATAATCCTCGATTGCGGGAGCGGGGAAATCCTTGAGCGCACCGTCATTATAATACAGTTCGCCCTTTTTGAAAACCATCTGCACGTTAAAATCCTTGAAGTTGTCGATGATCGCAAAGTCTGCCAGATAGCCGGGGGCAATTGCACCGCGGTTGTTCAGAAGGAAGTACCGCGCCGCGTGGTGGCAGGCGGCCTTGACGGTGAGAATGGGGTCTGCGCCATATTTGTTGATGGCCTCGCGGCAGATATAGTCGATGTGGCCCTTCTCCAAAAGATCGTTCGGGTGCTTGTCGTCCGTGCAGAACATACAGCGCTCGGCGTACTGCGGCGTGAGAAGTCCCGCCAGGGCCTCCAGATTCCGTGCCGCCGTGCCCTCGCGGATCATGATGAACTGGCCGCGCTTGAGCTTTTCCAGCGCGTCTTCCATCGTCGAGCACTCGTGATCGGAGTAAACGCCTGCGGCAATGTAGGTGTCGAGATTCTTTCCCAGAAGCCCCGGCGCGTGGCCGTCGATCTTCTTGTGGTGCGCCTGCGCGGCGACGATCTTGGAGACGACCTCCTTGTCATTGTGGATGACGCCGTACGCGTTCATCATTTCGGCCAGGCCCTGCACTCTGGGGTAATCATAGAACGAGTCGATGGCCCGATAGTCAAGGTTCGCGCCCGACTCGTCCATCGGCGTGGCCGGAACGCAGGACGGCAGCATGAAGCGGACATCGATGGGAAGCCCCTCCGTCGCCTGGAACATATAGTCGATGCCGTCGGTGCCCATGACGTTCGTTATTTCGTGCGGGTCTGTGATGACGGTCGTTGTGCCGTGCGGAAGTGTCGCCCGGACAAATTCCTTGGGGCTCACGAGACTCGACTCGAGATGGATGTGCGCGTCAATAAAGCCCGGGCAGACGATCTTGCCGGTCATGTCGTATTCGACCTCGCCGTCGTACTGGCCGAGGCCCACGATCAGCCCATTGGCGCAGGCGATGTCACAGGTCGTCAGCTCGTTGGAGAAGACGTTGACAAACGTTGCGTTCTTGAGCACCAGATCGGCCTTTTTCCGGCCTGACGCGGCCTCGATGACCTTCTGCTTCTTGAGAAGCTTTCTCTGAATTTTTCCTGCGTAGCTTTCGGTGGTTACGGCCATGGCAATTTCATCCTTTCTGTCAATTCCGCGTGGGTTTGTGCGCGTTAAGCGCAGCTTCTTGCTGGTATTAGCACAAATTATACGCCGGAAGACGGAATTTGTCCATACTATTTTTGCGCGTCCAAGAAAATTTGTGAGATTTCGAAATTGCGGAACGGATGCTGTACACCGCGGGCTTTGCATGATATAATTGATCGTTGGAGGCGAGGACATGAAGCTTTTGATGCACATCTGCTGCGCACCTTGCGCGAACCTGCCCATCGACGTTTTACGCGCCGACGGCATCGATCTGACCGGCTACTGGTATAACCCGAACATCCACCCCTTCACCGAGTACCGCGCGAGACGGAACTGCCTGCAGGAATACGCGAAGACGATCGATCTGCCGCTTCTCGTGCGGGACGATTACGGCCTTCGTCCGTTTGTCCGGGCCGTGGCCGACGATATCGCGGGCCGCTGCGTCAAGTGCTATGAGATGCGGCTTTTTGAGGCGGCAAGGATGGCAAAAGAGGGCGGCTTCGACGCGTTCACATCTTCCCTTTTCATCAGCCCCTATCAGCAGCACGAGCTCATGCGCGACGTCGCCTACCGGGCCGGCGAAGAATACGGCGTGCAGTTTTACTATCAGGACTTCCGCCCCTTATTTCGCGACGGCCAGACGCGGGCAAGAGAATTGGGGTTCTATATCCAGAAATACTGCGGCTGCGTCTTCTCCGAACAGGAGCGGTATCAGAAGCCGTCGAGAATTATTCCGTAAAAATGGCTCTGCATCGTGTGATGCAGAGCCTTTTCGTTATTCCGCCGCCGTCAGTTCCCGGATCACATCGTCCGTTCCGTAGGGGAACTTTGCCTGTTCCAGAAGCGTGAGATACGGCGTGGGGTCTTCACCTTTGTCCATCGCGGCGCGGAACGCGTCCAGATCCTCGCAGGTATAGACGGCGCCGGAAATAAGGTCTTCACCCAGCATCACGACCGTGCCGTTCTGAAAATCGAGGTAATACGCAGGCTCCGGCAGCGTGTCGATCGGAACAAGATCTTCGATGCCGCAGATGACCTCGATGCGCTTGGCGTTTTTGTCCGTAAACGTTTGGCTGCGCCAGCCGGAAGCGTCCTTCCGGTACATCGTGATGTCGGCGCTTGCAAACGAGTACGCGGGCTCTTCGGAGGGTTCCTCCAGCCAGTTGGGCTCTTCATAGTACCTGCCGAGCGTGATGTTTTGGACGCTGCCATCTACCACGCGGATGCTCAGCCGGACATGACCGGCCGTCAGCTCGACATAGCGAAGCGAGCCATCCGACTCGTCATAGTCTGCCTGCGCGTCCGGATAGGCGGCCAGCACGTCTTCTGCGCTGCTGCCGTTCTGGATGCCCGTGGGAAGCGCCCAGTCGCTGGTGCCGAACGTCATAACCTCGTCCACGACAAAGCCGTCTCCCACGTCGGTAAAGCTGAGCTTCACGTCGCTGATATAATTCGGGTCATTTGTGAAATTGTACCGCCAGGTGACATAGCGGCGATCGCCCTGGCCGGTGCTGAAGGAAAGCTCGTCGCTCTTTTCCTTCGGCTCACCCAGAAGCGAATACACGTCTTCCAGCGGCATCCCGAGCTTTACAGGACCGAGCGTTGTGTGAAGCAGCTCCTGCTCGAGCGCCGCGTCCACAGAGTCGTTTGCCGCAGTCTCGCCGCGCGAACCGACACCGGACTCACCGGCCTTTGCGTCTTCTTCTGCGGGCGCTTCTTCGGCGATGGCTTCTTCCATCGTCTCTTCCGGTGCGTCGGCGGTCGGAGTTTCTGCGGCGGCCGTTTCCATGGTCATGGTCGCAGTATCCGGTGTACTGTCACTTTTCATGTTCCAGAGCGGCAGACGGCTGGCAAGCCCGATGACGAGCACGCAGCACGCGGCCAGCGCCGCCCACTTGATCCAGTAGACGTTTGAGCGTCTCTTTTCCACCGGCTGGTCGGCGCGGGTAATTAGATCGTCTCCCACGAAGCCGATGGCGCGGAACAGTTTTTCCTGCTTTGTCATACGGCAATGCCCTCCTTCTGCAAAAATACGCGCAGCTGTTCGCGCGTGCGGAAAAGCATCGATTTGACCGTGTTTTCCTTCATCGAAAAGCGCCCGGCGATCTGCGAAATGGACTCCGCGTACCAGTACCGGCGCAAAAATAAACTGCACTGCTTTTCCGGAATGGTCCGAAGAAAGCGGTCGATGGCCGCGCCGAGCTCCCGTTCATCCATCGTCTGCTCGACGTTCTGCCTCGCCGGAACGCACTCTGAAAGCTCGTCAAGCGCCGCGGGGAAGCTGTCTCCTCCGCGTTTTTCCGCGTGGGCCGCCTTGTACCGGTCGAGGGACAAATTGCGCGTGATGCGGCCTAAAAACGCCGACAAAACGGACGGCCGCTGCGGCGGCATCGCGTTCCAGGCCTTGAGCCACGTGTCAGACACGCACTCTTCGCTGTCTTCGAAATTTTTTAAGATATTGTGGGCGATCGCGCGGCAGTAGCCGCCGTATTTCGTATCCGTCTCCTGTACGGCCTGCTCCGACCTTGCCCAGTACAGGTCGATGATCTGCGCATCTTCCATAGAAGCTTCCCCTCCGTTTGTCTGTCTCGTTATAAAAGACGAGAAAATTTGTCCTCGGTTGCACGATTTTCTTTTTTCGTTCCCATCCGATTATACCATAGTCAAACGGGTTCGGAAATGGTATAATGTCCGCAAACGAAACGTTAGGAGAATACTTGATGGAATTGCGTGTTCTGGCCGTGGGCGACGTGGTGGGCGCGTCGGGTCTGCGGTTTTTGCAGCAGAAGCTGCGCGGGCTCAAGCGGCTTTACGGCATTGATTTTTGCGTCGTGAACGGCGAAAACGCCAGCGGTGTGGGTTTAACGCCGCAGCAGGCCGACGCGATGCTGGACGCGGGCGCGGACGTCATCACGCTCGGAAACCACACCTGGAACCGGCGGGAGATCTGCCCATATTTGGACGACTGCGCGTATATTCTAAGGCCGGCGAACTTTCAGCCGAGTCTTCCCGGGCGCGGCTGGGGCGTTTTTGAGACGAAAGCGGGGCCTGTGGCGGTTGTAAATTTAATTGGCCGGTGTTCGATGGACTTTGGGCCCGACAATCCCTTCCGCGTGGTCGATAGGATCCTGAAGGATGTCGGCGAAATTCCGATTTTTATCGACTTCCACGCCGAGGCGACGAGCGAAAAGCTTGCGATGGGCTACTATTTAGACGGAAAAGTTTCCGCCCTCTGGGGCACGCACACGCACGTTCCGACGGCAGACGAGCAGATCCTGCCGAACGGCACCGGCTATCAGACGGACCTTGGCATGACGGGGCCCGCAGTTTCCGTTCTCGGCGTCAAACCCGAGCAGTCGATCGCGATGTTCCGCGGAGAGCTGACGAGCCGGTATGAAACGGCGCCGGGGCCGTGCAAGCTCTGCGGCGCGGTGTTTACGATCGACACGAAAACGAGGCTCTGCACGAGCATAGAAAGGGTGACGGTGCTGTGATCACATTTTTACACGCGGCGGACCTGCATCTGGACGCGCCGTTTTCCGGCCTTTCTCCCGCGCAGGCGGCGAAGCGGCGGGAAGAGCAGATAGAGCTTGTGCGCAGAATGTTCGAATTGGCCAACGAGCGGGGCTGCACGCTCGCGCTTCTGGCAGGCGATCTTTTTGACGCGCCGGAGGTAAGGCCGGATACGGTAGAGCAGGTGCAAAGAGCCTGCGCGGGCTTTCACGGACATATTTTCATCGCGCCCGGAAACCACGACTGCTGCAAACCGGGCAGCGTTTACTCCATTGGCGGCTGGCCGGAAAACGTCCATATTTTCTCCTCGCGGAACATTTCCCATGTCGAGCTGCCGGAGTGCACCGTCTACGGCGCGGGCTTCGCGCAGGCCTGCGAGAACGCGATGCTGGACGGCTTCCGCGCGGAAGACGGCAAGCCCGCCCTCATGGTCCTGCACGGCGACTGCCTGCAAAAGGACTCGCCCTATGACCCCATCACAAAAGAGCAGGTCGAGGCTTCAAACCTTGCCTATCTCGCCCTCGGCCATATCCATCAGGCCAGCGGCCTTTTACGCGCCGGGAAAACAGCTTATGCGTGGCCCGGCTGCGCGATGGGGCGCGGCTTTGACGAGCTGGGCGAAAAGGGCGTGTATTTTGGAAGCGTTTCCGATTCCGGCGAGGTTTCTCTGGACTTTGTTCCGCTCGGCGGACGGAAATACGAAATTTTGCGCGTGGAGGCGGGAGACGACGCTCTTTCTGCGATCGAAGGCGTGCTTCCGGAAAATACGCAAAACGATATCTACCGCATCATACTCACAGGCCCGTCTGCGCTGCCGGACACGAGGGCGCTGATGCGCGCGTTAGAGGGCCGCTTTTTCGCCCTCACCATCCGCGACGAGACAAGGCCGAAGCAGGAGCTTTGGAGCGGCGCGGGCGAAGATACGCTGCGTGGCCTTTTTTTGCAGACGCTCCGCACGCAGTATGACGCGGCAGACGACGACGTTACAAGGCGGAAAATTGCCCGGGCGGCAAGGCTCGGGCTGGACGCGATGGAGAACCGGCTGGAGGTGGACGGATGAAGCTTTTGAAACTGACGGCCAGCTTCGGCGGCCTTCAAAAGCAGGAGCTGACGCTGTCAAACGGGCTCAACGTCTTCTGCCTTCCAAACGAGGCCGGAAAGTCGACGTGGAGTATGTTCCTGCTTTGTATGTTCTACGGCGTGGACACCTCCGAGCGCCCGGCCAAGGGCGTGCTTCCGGTCAAAACGCGCTTCAAGCCCTGGTGGGGCGGGAGCATGGAAGGGCGCATGGAGCTTATCTGGCAGGGCCGGCGCATCGCCATCGAGCGCACCAGCACCGCAAGAGCGCCTTTGAGTCAGCTTCGCGCGTGGGACTTAGCCTCCGGCGAAAAAATACCGGAGCTCACGGCGGACAATTGCGGTGAAACGCTGCTGGGCGTTCCGAGAAGCGTGTATCTTCGAAGCGCATTTCTTGGCCAGAACGGTCTTACGGTCACGCAGGACGCGGCGCTCGAGAAGCGGCTTTCAAGTTTAGTTACCAGCGGCGATGAATCCGTCAGCGCCGCCGAGACGCAAAAACGCCTCAAGGACGCGCGAAACCGCATCCGGCACAATAAGACGGGTCTTCTTCCCGACGCCGAGCGGGAACTCGAAACGGTGAACGATACGCTTTCGCAGCTGCACGCGCTGGTGTCCCAGACGGCAGACGGCCGCGCGAAGGAGCAGGCGCTTGAAAAGCGGCAGCGGGAGCTGGAAACGGACATCTCCTGTTTTGAACGCTTCGAGATGGCGCAGCGCTTCCAAAAAAAGCGCGAACAGGCGCAGCTCGTGACGGAAAAAGCGCGTGCGGCGGAAATGGCGCTGCAAAACGCGAGGCAGTACCCCGAAAAATCGCGGCTTTTATCGCTCCAAAAAGACCTCGACGCGCTGACGGCCAAGCGCGAAGCCTTGCCGCAGGCGCCCAAAGAGTTACCCGCGCCGCCCGAAAGACCCGCCTGCCCACCGGTTTTTGCAGGTCTCACGGACGAGGAAATCCTCCCGCAGGCCGAGCGGGACGCAAAGCGCTGTGAAGCGTTGATGCAGGGAAGAAAAGCGCCCGCCGCCTCCTTTTTTGCAGGGGCAGGCGCTCTGGCGCTGGCGGCGATTTTGCTTTTTACGCTGGCAGAAAACCTTCCGCTGACGATCGCCGCCTCTGCGCTGGCAGTTGCCGGTTTGCTTGCCGGCATTCTGGGCGTCCGTAAAAACCGTCTGCGGGAGGAAGCGCTTCATGAGGCGAAGCTTCTTTGTGCGCAGTATGAAAACCGGGAGCCGGCGCAGTTTGTAAGCTTTGCGGCAAACTATCACGCGTCGGTGCTTCTGTTCCGGCAGGCGCAGGCTTCTTATGCGGCGGCGCTTTCTCAGTACCGCGCGGCGCGGCAGAATGCGGAAACGGCGCGGGGCGCGTATTTGGAGCAGCGCGGACGACTTCTCGGCGCGGTCAGCGCGTTTGCACCCGACGTATCGAATGAAGAGGCGGCACAGGCAGCGATCGAGCACGCGCTGCATATATGGGCGCAGGCCGACGCGGCGCAGGACGAGCTTTCTCACGCAAAGGCCGCGCTGGACGCGGTCACGCAGGCGCTCTCGAACGAAAAAGAACCGGAGGTTCCGGCGGGAGACTGGACGCGGTTCGATCTTCCGGCGGCAAAGCAGGCGCTTTCGCTTACCGTCTCGCAGCTTTCCCACCTTCGCTCCGAGCTCGACCGCAGCCGCGGCGTTTTGCAGACGCTCGGAGACAGCGCGGCACTTGAGGCGCAGAAGGCGGCGCTGGAAACCAGAATTTCGGAGCTGCAGGAAAAGGACGAGGCGCTCAGCATGGCGCAGGCAGCGCTGGAGGAGGCTTCGGCGGCCTTGCAGACGCGCTTTGCCCCGAAGCTCACGGCCCGGGCCGCGGAAATTTTCGCAGAGCTCACCGGCGGGCGGTATGACCAGATGGCACTCGACCGGCAGATGAACCTCTGGGCGACGGAAACGGGCGAGGTCGTGCAAAGGCCTGTTCTGGCGCTCTCCGGCGGGACGGCGGATCAGCTGTATCTGGCGCTGCGGCTGGCGATCGTGGAGCTGGCGCTGCCAGATGACGCGCCCATTGTTCTGGACGACGCACTGGCGATGTTTGACGATGCGCGGGCAGAAAAGGCCCTGCGGGTTTTGAAAAAGCTCTCTGAAACGCGGCAGATCCTGCTATTTTCGTGTCACAGCCGGGAAGCGCAGATGCTCGGATCGCTGTAACCTGAATATTTGGAAGAAATGACAAGGACACAGTGCGGCTCTATTCCTTTTCGGCGTAAAATTGCAGAACGAATTCGATGAAGCTGCGTGTCTGCTCTCGGAGCGCTTCGTTTTTTCGCCAGACGAGATACAGGTTTCGCTGCGTTCCCGTTCCCGTCAGTGGGCGCACAAGAAGCTTCCCTTTGAAATCGTCCCCCTCCACGGCCTTTCCGGAGAGGATGGAAATGCCGAGCCCGGCGGCGACGAGATTTTTGATGCTCTGCGGATCGCCCAGCCGCGCGGTCACGTGAAGGCTCGCCGCGTCGAGCTGCTCTGCCTGCAAATAGGCGTCGGCGCATTTCTGGCTGCCGCTTCCGGCCTCGCGCAATAAAAGAGGCTCTGTTTGCAGAAGCTCCCGCGTGGACACATTTTCGGAAAACAGCCTGCGAAAATGCGCAGTATTCGGCGCAATGAGCACCATATGGTCGCGGAAAAACGGCGTGAAGGCCAGATCGCCCGACCCATCCTCTGCGCCGGTAAAGCCGAGGGAAAACCTTCCCGCGCGAAGCCCCGCGAGAACGCCTGCGCTGTCTGACTGGAAGACGGAAAAAACGCTTTTCGGGTGCAGCGCACGGTAAGGCGGCAGAATTTCCGGCAGGATATAGCTCGAGGGAATGGTGGACGCGCCGAGGCGGATGGTGTTTTCGTCTGCGGCCCACGAGGAAAGCAGCTGGTCTTTTAAGTCCAGCACGTGCACCGCGTACGCATACAGCTCGCGCCCTCTCGGCGTGATGGCAAGGCTTTTCGTCGTGCGCAGAAAAAGCGGCTCGTGCAGCTCGTCCTCCAGCTGCCGGATGTGGGCGCTGACGGTGGGCTGCGAAGCGTAGAGCTTTGCCGCGGCTTGGGTGAAGCTGCCGCAGTCGGCCACGGCGACAAACGAGCGAAGCTGCTTAAAATCCATGAGAGGCCTCCTTCGTGAGCGTGTCCAGCGCGGAAACGGCGCAGTCAACGTCTTCTTCTGTGTTGAAAAAGCCGAACGAGAAGCGGAGCGTTCCCATTGGAAACGTGCCGAGCGTTTTGTGCGCCGCCGGCGCGCAGTGAAGCCCCACGCGCGTGGAAATGCCGAAGCGTTCGTCCAGCGCCGCCGCGATTCCCGCCAGTTCGCGCTTCGGCGTCTGTATGGACACAACGCCGGTGCGGTTTTCAATGCCGGGAAGACCGATCAGCCTGACCCGGCCGTCTTCCGCAAGCGGCGCAAGCGAGTTCAAAAACCGCTTTGTCAGTCCCAGCTCATGGGCGCGGATGGCGTCTAACCCCGTCTCCTGCAAAAACCCGAGCGCAGCGTGCAGTCCCGCGAGGCCGGGAAGGTTCATTGTCCCCGCTTCCAACCGGTCGGGCAGAAACTCCGGCATGAACTCGGTGTGGCTCATGCTGCCGGTGCCGCCGGAGAGAAGCGGCGTGAGCTCCCGCGCCAGATCCCCGCGCAGGACGATGCCGCCGGTCCCCTGCGGGCCGAGAAGCCCCTTGTGCCCCGTGAAGGCGACGGCGTCGAGGTTCATTTTCTGCATATCGATCGGAAAAACGCCCGCGCTCTGGGCGCTGTCGAGAAAAAAGCGCAGGTGATGGCGCTTGCAGAACGCGCCGATCTTCTCTGCCGGCAGCAGCGTCCCGCAGACGTTGCTTGCGTGCAGGCAGACGAAAAGCTTCGTGTTTTCGCGCAGCAGTTGCTCGGCTGCCCCCAGCTGAAGCGTCCCATCTTCGCGGCAGGGCACGCGGTCAAACGTTATGCCAAGCGATCCCAGCTGCCGCAGGGGGCGCATGACGGCGTTGTGCTCCATCGAGGAAACGAGAACGTGGTCGCCCGGATGGAGAAACCCCTTTAAGAGCACGTTGAGGCTCACGGTGATATTCGGCGTAAATACGGCGCACCGCGCGTCCTCCCCATGAAAAAGCGCACAAAGCCGCTCGCGCGTTTCAAAGACGAGCGCTTCTGCGTCATAGGCCGCTTCATAGCCGCCGCGCCCGACATTGCTGCCGCACGCGGTCATATAACGGAAAACGGCTTCGGACACGCACGCGGGCTTCGGAAAGCTGGTGCTGGCATTATCGAGATAAATTCTTCGCATTGCGATGTCTCCCTGCGTCAAAGGCTTCTTTCATTCTACACCGGATCTATTGGAAAAGCAAATAAGTGAATCGAAAATCCATTTATTCGGCAACGGCGAAGACTTATCGGAAATCCTGATAGATTCATCGGAGTTATCCAAAAAGCCAATTGGACTTTCGCACAGAGATAGCCTACAATAAATACAGTTTGACAGGCCCGAATGAGATTCGGGTTTTTTATCAGGCTTCGCTATTCTCGTGAAAGAGCAACGAAAAAGGAGAGTTTCCATGACACGCAAAAACGAAAAAACGACCATGATCCTTGCAGGGCTCATCATCGGCGTGATTGCCTCGCTTCTGGTGCTGTTCGGCAATCCGAAAAACATGGGCTTCTGCGTCGCCTGCTTCCTGCGGGACACCGCGGGCGCTCTGGGCCTTCACTCGGCAGAGGCTGTGCAGTACATCCGGCCCGAAATTATCGGTCTCATCTTCGGCAGCTTCCTGATGGCCCTTGCCAAAAAGGAATTTTCCCCGCGCGGCGGCAGCGCACCGGTCACCCGCTTTGTTCTCGGGATGTTCGTGATGGTCGGAAGTTTGATGTTCCTCGGCTGCCCATTCCGTATGATTTTGCGGCTCGCGGGCGGCGATCTGAACGCGCTTCTGGGTCTTGCCGGGTTTGCCTGCGGCATTCTGGCCGGTGTTTTCTTCCTCAATAAGGGCTATTCCCTCAAAAGAAGCTACGCGCTCACAAAAGCCGAAGGCGGCGTGTTCCCGGTCCTGACGCTTGCCGTCCTCGCGCTTTTACTGGCGGCGCCTGCGTTTATCCACTTCAGCGCAGAAGGCGCTGGCCCCGGCGCTCTGCACGCGCCTATTATCATCAGCCTCCTGGCTGGTCTCGTCGTCGGCGCACTGGCGCAGAGAACGCGGCTCTGCATGGTCGGCGGCATCCGCGATCTGGTTTTGTTCAGGGAAACGAAGCTCCTTGTCGGCTTTGCCGCGATTTTCGTTGGCGCTCTTATCTGCAACCTGATCCTCACCGGCGCGACCGGCACGAGCTATTTCCATCTGGGATTCAACGATCAGCCCATCGCCCACACCGACGGTGTGTGGAACTTCCTCGGCATGATGCTCACGGGCTTTGCGTGCGTGCTGCTCGGCGGCTGCCCGCTGCGTCAGCTCATTCTCTCCGGCGAAGGAAGCAGCGACAGCGCGGTGACGGTCTTCGGCCTTCTCGCGGGCGCGGCGTTCTGCCACAACTTCGGTCTGGCCTCGTCCGGCAAGGGTCCGACGGCAAACGGCAAGATCGCCGTTATCGCCGGTCTCATCGCCGCGGTGATCATCGCCAGCGTCAATACGTTCCGAAAGGAGAATGCGAAATGACAACTGTGGATGCAAGAGGCTATTCCTGCCCGGAGCCTGTGATCATGCTCCGCAAAGCGATGGCGTCGAAGGAAGCGGCCTACACCGTTCTGGTGGACAACGCCGCGTCGAAGGAAAATGTGACCCGCTACGCCGAGCACGAGGGCTATACGGTCTCGATCCGCGAAGATGGCGGCGAGTACACGCTAAGCCTCAAAAAGTAACATGACCTATATCGCAACGTTTTTTTCGCACTTCGGGGCCATCCGGTACAAAAAGCTCTGCGAGCAGGCTGGCTACATGGCGAAGACCATGCCCGTGCCGCGGACGCTTTCGAGCTCCTGCGGGACGTGCGTGCGCGTAGACGGCGGCTTCGTCCGGCCAAGCGGCGTGTGCGCCGAAGAGGTCGACCGGATCGCCGCTGTTACGGAAACCGGCTATGAATTTGTCTACAACAGCGAGGACCACACAGATGGAAACTGATGTAAAACTCACGAAGCTTGCCTCCTGCGCAGGCTGCGGCGCGAAGGTCGGCGCGGGAACGCTCGTCCAGATGCTAGAGGGCTTCCAGACGCACACCGACCCGCGGCTCATCGTCGGCTACGACAAAAGCGACGACGCAAGCGTGTATGTGGTAAGTGACGACACGGCCATCGTCCAGACGACGGACTTTTTCCCGCCGATCGTGGATGATCCCTTCCTCTACGGCCAGATCGCCGCAGCGAACGCGCTGAGTGACGTCTACGCCATGGGCGCAGAGCCGAAGCTGGCGCTCAACATCATGTGCCTGGCAGACGCCATGGACGATATGACTGTGCGTGAAATTCTGCGCGGCGGATACGACAAGGCGTATGAGGCCGGGGCCATCATCACCGGCGGACACACCATCCACGGCGCAGAGCCCATTTACGGTCTGGCCGTCACAGGCTTTGTGCACCCGAAAAGGGTTCTGACGAATGCCGGCGCAAAGCCGGGAGACGTGCTGATTTTGACGAAGCCGCTTGGCGTCGGCATTTTGACAACGGCGGCGAAGGCGGACCTGGTGAGCCCCGATACGATGGCGCGAATTTACCGGCAGATGGCCACGCTCAACAAAACGGCGCGGGATATCATGGTGCGCTTCGAAGTCCACAGCTGTACGGATATCACAGGCTTTTCGCTTCTGGGCCACAGCTTTGAAATGGCGCAGGGAAGCGGCGTGAGCCTGCACATCGAGAGCGAAAACGTGCCGTTCCATGCAGAAGCGCTGGAGTTTGCCGACATGGGCTTCATCCCCGCCGGCGCTTACCGGAACCGGACGTATGCGGAAGCCGGCGTCCTCAAAAAGCGAAGCCTTCCACGCGCGCTCGAGGATATTTTCTTCGACCCGCAGACGAGCGGCGGCCTTCTCATCGCCGTGGCCGAACGGGACGCGGAAGACTGCCTTCACGCCTTGCAGTCGGAAATTCCGAACGCCGCACAAATCGGCTACGTGACGGAGCTTCATGAAAATTACCTGATCGTCGAATAACGAAAATGCAGAAAGCCCGAAGGCAATGCCTTCGGGCTTTTTGCGTTCTGAAAAAAACCGGGCCGCAGTGGAAGCCACCGCAGCCCGGAAAAAGAGAGGAAAGGATCACGCGTTATTTTCTTTGTCGAGGTCGGCGAGGAACTTCAGAAGCAGCGCTTCGTCCTCGCGGCTGTCGGCAAACAGTTCGAGACTGTCGCCCTGCTCGCTTAAGAGCCGGCCCAGCGCGATATATTCGCTCATCGCGCTCTTGAGGTTGAAAACGTCGCCCTCCTGGCTCTTAAGATAGACGTTATTCTTGCACTGGTGGATAACCTTCCGGAAATCTTCGACCTCATGGATGTTCTTTAATTTCATAACAATGCCTCCTTCGCGCCGCTCCGGCGCGATTTTTTTGTTGGATTCTTTTTTCACTCTGCGGGCAGTATACGCCATACAAGGGAAAAACGCAAGCCTGAAATTATACAAACTAAACAAATATTATTGCTTAAATTTGTTCAAAATAGCCAACACGCAGGATCCATACATTACAGCACCTTCTGAAGGAAGCTCACCAGACGCGGGCTTTCGGGGTGATCGAACAGCTCGTGCGAGGGCTTGTCCTCTTCGATTTTGCCGTCGGCCAGGAAAACCGTCCGCGCCGCGACCTCGCGGGCAAAGCGCATTTCGTGCGTCACGACGATCATCGTCATGCCGTCGGCCGCGAGCGCCTTCATAACGTCGAGCACTTCTCCGATCATCTCGGGGTCGAGCGCGCTCGTCGGCTCGTCAAAGAGCATGACCTCGGGGTCCATCATTAAAGAGCGCACGATCGCGATCCGCTGCTTCTGGCCGCCGGAGAGCTGGCTGGGATAGGCGTCCGCCTTGTCGCCGATGCCGACGAGCTCCAAAAGCGTCGTGACCTTTTTCTGGATTTCCTCTTTGCTCAGGCCGCTGCCCTTGAGCGGGTAGGCGACGTTCCCAGCCACCGTGCGCGACGGCATCAGGTTGAAGTGCTGGAAGATCATGCCGATCTTTTTGCGCGCCTGCCGCAGCTCTCTGGCGTTAAGCGCCGTCAAGTCCTGTCCCGCAACGAAGACGCTGCCGGAGCTGGGCCGCTCCAAAAGGTTGATGCAGCGCACGAGCGTGGACTTGCCCGCGCCCGAGAAGCCGATGATCCNNCGGAGAGCTGGCTGGGATAGGCCTCGGCTCTGTCTGCAAGACCGACCTTTTTGAGAAGCTCGACGGCCTTTTCCTCCGCCTGCTCCTTCGGCATTTTCTTGATGCGCATGGGAGCGACGGTGAGGTTTTTCATGACGTTCATGTTGTTGAACAGGTTGAACTGCTGGAACACCATGCCCATCTTCTGCCGGTGCAGGTCGATATTCTTCAGCTGGCGCTTGTCGCAGATGTCGGCGCCGTCAAAAAGAATGTGGCCCGAGGTCGGTTTTTCCAGCAGGTTCAGGCAGCGCAGGAACGTTGATTTGCCGCCGCCGGAGGGGCCGATGATGGAGACGACTTCGTTTTTATAAAAGGTCGTGCTGATGTCTTTCAAAACCTCCAGCTTGTGAAAGCTCTTGCAGAGGTTCTGCACCTCGATCATAGTCTGTTTATTTTCCATGCGACAGCTTCCTTTCTGCAAGCGATACGAGACGGCTGCTGATGAAGGTCAGAACGAAGTAAATAAGCGCCGCCACAGCCAGACACTCGAGGCTCTTGTAGCTGAGCGCAATGACGTCGTTCGTGCGGAACATGAGATCCGCGATGCCGATGACGGAGACAATGGAAGACTCCTTGATGACCGTGACAAATTCATTGCCGAGCGCGGGAAGAATGTTGCGGATGGCCTGCGGCAGAACGACAAGGCGCATCGCCTCGCCGGAGGAAAAGCCCACGCTCCGCGCGGCCTCGGTCTGGCCGTAGTCGACGGCCTGAATGCCCGAGCGGATGACCTCCGCGACATACGCGCAGCTGTTCATGCTCATGGCGACGATGCCGGCGGCAAAGCGCGAGAAGTTCGGGATCCACGAGATATCGGGAATTTTGACGCCGATCATGGGAAGACCGTAGAAGATGAACATCAGCTGGACCATAAGGGGCGTGCCGCGGATGAATTCGATGTACGCGACGGCCAGCCATTTGAGGGGCAGAATTTTCCCCATGCGCATGGTGGCCATCAGGGTGCCCAGGATCGTGCCGAGCAGGACGGAGAACGCCGCGATGATGAGCGTATTGACAACGCCCTGCGCAAAAAAGCTGGAATAGCGCTCGATGATCTTTCCGATCGTCTCAAAAAAAGTCATGGGAGCCTCCTATTTCTCTATAATTACGGCTTTGAACGGCCGCGCAAAGACAGGCTGCAAGGCTTCACCGCCAGCGCGGCGAAGCCTTGTGATCGGTTCGAAAAACACTTTGGGGCGGCTGGCAGAACTGATTTCACGAGGCTCTGCCAGATGGCCCTTTCTATTACAGACCGAGGCTGGCGGCGAGCTCAACGGCATCGTCATAGGCCTTCTGGTAGCTGCCGTCGGAAACGACCTTGTCGATGACCTCGTTGACAGCGGCGACGAAGTCCTCGTTGCCCTTGGCGATGACGGCTGCCTTGCCGAAGGAAGCCTCTTCTGCGGTGAACTGGAAGTTGGAGACCTCAAGCTGGCCGTCGCTCGTTGCGACCAGAGCCTCGCCGACCGCCTGGTCAACAACAAAGCCCGCGATGTTGCCGTTCTGGGTTTCCAGAGCCAGCGCCGGATACTTTTCAAGCTCAAACAGCTCACTGTCGGGAAGCGCGGAGACGATCAGCTGGGACTGGATGGTGCCCTTCTGTGCGCCGACCTTCTGACCGGCCAGAGCTTCCTTGGTGGAGTACTTGTCCGCATTGCCGGTCTTGACGATGAGCAGCTGCGCACTGGTCTCATAAAGGTCGGAGAAATCGATCTCTTCGGCACGCTCCGGCGTCTTGGTGAACGCGGCGATGCCGATGTCGACCTGACCGGACTTGACAGCGGGGATGATGCCGTCGAACGCCATGTCAACGACCTCGAGCTCTACGCCGAGCGAATCGGCGATCTGCTGGGCCAGCCAGATGTCACAGCCCGCGAAGTTGGCGTCGAGATCCTTGAACTCATACGGTGCATACTGCGCTTCGGTGCCGACGACCAGCTTGCCGCTGGCTTTGATCTTGGCCAGAAGGCCGTCAGATTCTTCGGTGGAAGCGGCCTCTTCGGAAGAAGATTCTTCGGAAGAAGCTTCCTCAGCGGCAGCGGCCTCTTCGGTGGTGGTCTCCGCCGCAGCTTCGGTGGTCTCAGCGGCGGTTCCGGTTTCAGCGGTTTCTTCGGCAGATTTGCTGGCGCAGCCTGCGAACAGACCCAGCGCCATCACGGCGCAAAGCGCAAGTGCCAAAAGCTTGGTTAAGGAATTCTTTTTCATAGTACCCTCCTTTGCATGAATACTCATGCAATGTTTATTGTTGATGTGTATGATTATACAGAAAAAATGAATTTTGTAAAGACGCAAAATTATACAATAAACGAATGTATATCGATGAATAATTGTGAAATATTTTGCATATTCACCAAAACCATCCGCGGGGAATGGATTATTCTCAGAATTTGAGCGCCTCCATGCGGTCAAACGCCTCACGGAGCTTTTTCATATCCACCGTGCAGGCGATGCGGAAGTGGTCCTTTCCGGCAAGGCCAAAAACGTCTCCGGGCGAAACGAGAATGTGCGCCCGCTCCAGAAGCGCTTTGCAGAATTCCTTCGAGGAAAGGCCGGTCTTCTCCACGCCCGGGAACAGATAGAACGTGCCCTTCGGCGCGACGAGGCTCAGGTACGGAATGTGTTCGACGCGCTGCGCCGAATATAAAACGCGATCGCGGTATTCTTTGATATAGCGCTCGCGGATGCGGCTGCGGTTTTCGAGCGCGGCGATGGCGGCTCTCTGCGAGATGGATGGGGCCGAGTAAATGAGCGCGCCGTTGATCCGGTTCATCGTAGAGATAAGCGCCGGCTCTGCAATGACGATGCCCACGCGCCAGCCGGTCATGAGGAAGTTTTTCGAGAAGCTGTTGAGCGTCAGCGTGCGCTCGGCCATGCCCGGGAGCGTGCGCAGCGGGATGTAGTCGCCTTCAAAGAAGTAGGTCGTGTAAATTTCGTCCGCCGCGACGAGAAGATCGTATTCCTGCGCGATTTTGGAAAGAAGCTCGAGCGTTTCTCTTCCGTAGGCCATGCCGGTGGGGTTCGTGGGGTTATTGAAAATGATGGCCTTCGTCCTCGGCGTGATGGCCGCGCGCAGGCGCTGTTCGGAAATGGCGTAATTTTCGGACGCATACGTCGGCACGTCGACGCACACGCCGCCGGCGAGCTCGATCTGCTCGCGGTACATGGCGAAGTACGGCGAAAAAACGAGGACCTCGTCGCCGGGGTTCAAAATCGCCATCATGCAAAGCGCCATGCCGAGGCAGCTCGACGCGGTGACGAGCACGTGATCGGGGGCAAGCTCCTGCGAAAAATCCTCGCCCCATGCCTTGCAGACGGCGGCGATCAGCTCCGGATCGCCCTTCGGGTCTCCATAATGGGTGTGTCCGGCCTTCGCGTCGAGGTATGCCTTTTCAATGATGGCTTCGTCAGTGGTAAAGTCGGTATCGCCGATCGAAAGATCGATGATATCGTTGTATTTTGCCAGCGCCGCGGTATCGAGCGACAGGCCGCTGCCGGCGTGCTGAAAGCGTTCTGCGATATAATTTCTGATATTCATAACGATGCCTCCTGCGTGATATGCGGTACAACGGTCGCGCCGTTGGGGATGACATAAACGGACTTTCCGGCGAGGTCTGCCTCCTTCAAAAGAGCGCTCATATCCGAAAACGAGCGCATCCCCATGGGCCGGACGAGCGCGTCCGGGATCGAGGAATAGAGCAGGATCCTCTGCCGCTGCGCCTGCTCGCAGTTCTGGAAGAAGATATAGCCCGCGACGGTGAAGGCTTCCCGGAGGCGCTTTTCGATCGTGCCGTCGAGTAAATTTTTGCACCAGCCGAAATATTCCTCCGGCCCGCCGCCCTCCGGCGCTTCGATCATCAAAATCAGCGTGCCGCCGGGCTTTAAGCCGGACTCGACGTTGTCGATCGTTTTCGTGCCCTGATAGAGCGAAATGTCCTTCGGAAAGCCGCCGCAGCTGGCGACGATGGCGTCGGCCTGCGCGGGAACGTCGACCTGATAGATCTTGTTGACCAGCTTGCAGCCCTCCTCCCAGGACTTTAGATAATGCCCCGAGAAAATGGCCGTGAGCTGCATCTGCGCGTTCATGACGAGGTTGACCATGAAAAGGCTTTTGATCATTGCCGCCGCCTCGCACATATCCTCATGCAGAGGGTTATCCTTGAGAACGCCGTTTCCGATCTTGGGGTTCGAGCGAAGGCTATTGGGGTCGAGAGAGTAGGCGTGGTTGTGCCGGATGGTCTGAAGGCCCGCCACGCCGGGGAGGATGCTCTTGCGTCCGCCGCCGAAGCCCGCCATGATATGATGCGTGCAGGCCCCGAGGCAGACCACAACATCTGCCATTGCGACGGTGTGGTTGATATAAACGGGCGTGTCGTGCGCGGTCGTGCCGAGATAGACGAGATCATCCGCCTCGCAGTCGTGATTTTCTACGCGCACCTTGTCAAAGACCGCGTCTGTGACCAGCGTGCGGAGCTCTTTTTCATCGCCGCCCGGGTGCGTGCCGTTGGCTACGACGATCGTGAGCTTTTCATACGAAACGCCGCAGACCTCGTGCAGGTGATCGACCAGATGCGGGATGACGAGATCCTGCCGCATCCAGAACCGCGACAGATCGCTCACCACGAGCGCGACCGAAGCGCCTGCCGGGATGGTCTCGGAGAGGGGCTTTGCGCCGATCGGACGGGCCAGACTTTCCAAAAGCGCTGCGCGGATATCTTCGATGGCAGGCGCTTCGTTTCCGTGCAGAACGGCCAGGACCGAGCCCTCGTCCAGCGGCACCGTGACGCTTCCTTTTCCGTATGCAAATTGATAATTTTTCATGTCTTCCGCCTCGCTGCTACTATAATATAAATATCCTTGATAGAAATATCTTTTCGCGAATTATATACGATACGGCATAGTTATGCAATCGGCAATAAGCACAAAAAAGGAACTGCACAAAGCAGCTCCCGCATATGAAATGTCGATCTTGCGAGTTGTGTGAACACTGTAGGGGCAGACGACTCTGTCCGCCCCTTGGGAAGTAACGAATTTTCTACAGTTTTTCGTGTTTCCGAGGTGCAATTTGCCGGGCGGGCAGAGGCGCCAATGTCACGAACTTAACAC
>DJQK01000067.1 GCA_002437575.1 Clostridiales bacterium UBA6388
AGAAGATCAGCAGCAGCTCGCGCCGCTCGGCGATGATATCGACGTCGATGAGCGTCAGGACCACATAAACGAAAATGCCCAGGATCAGGGCAAGCGTCTGCGTCCTTACATATTGGGCGCTTCCGGAGTAGTTTGTCGCGCTGGAGATGACGACGATGCCGAAGACGGCCGCCGTGACGCACAGCGAGAGCAGGATCATGTCCGCTTTCCGGACAAATTCCCGGATGGCCCGGAAAATTTCGCGCATATCGCCGCCTCCTTTTGAAAGAATATACGCTTGAATTATAGCAAATTTTTGCGGCGGTGTAAACCGTTACTTTCAGACGCCGCAAAACGCGCGTTTTTCTTTGCATTTTTCGCGCTTGTATGGTAAGATAGGGTGCGAAAACTGACAAAGCAGAAATGAGATGGCTTCATGACCATACAGACACATTCTCCCGAGCAGACGCAAGCGCTCGGCAAACAGCTGGCAGGGCTTTTAAGACCCGGCGATGTGATCGCGTATTACGGCGATCTCGGCGCGGGAAAAACGGCGCTCACGCGCGGCATTGCGGCCGGACTCGGCGTAAAAGAGCCGGTGACGAGCCCGACGTACACCATTGTAAACGAGTATCTTTCGGGAAAACTGCCGCTGTTCCATTTTGATATGTACAGGCTCACGTCGAGCGAAGAGCTCTTTGACATCGGCTGGGAGGATTATCTCGCGCGCGGCGGCGTGTGCGCGGTCGAGTGGAGCGAAAATGTCGAAGACGCGCTCACAGGGGCCATCCGCATCACAATAGAAAAAGACGCGGATGACCCCGACGGACGCAGAATCACCATCGAAGGAGGCGAGCGCTTTGAGACTCTTGGCCTTTGAATCGTCTGCCAAGGCCGCAGGCGTTGCGGTTTTGGAGGATGGGCGGCTTTTGGCAGAATACTTTCAGAATTCCGGCCAGACGCACAGCCGGACGCTGATGCAGATGGCGCAGGATCTGCTTCACAACTGCGATCTTTCGCCTGCGGAGATTGATGCGTGCGCGGTGTCGAACGGGCCGGGCAGCTTCACCGGCGTGCGCATCGGCGCGGCGGCGGCGAAGGGGTTTTGCTGGGGACGCGAGATCCCGCTCTACGGTGTGTCGACCTTAGAGGCGATGGCGCGGGGCTGCGGGCTTTTATCCGGCGTCGTCTGCTGCTGCATGGACGCGCGGCGCGAGCAGGTGTACAACGCGGTCTTCGAAGCGGAAAACGGAAGGCTTGTGCGTCTTCGCGAAGACCGGGCCATTTCGCTGGACGATTTATGTGAAGATCTACAAAATATCGAAAAAACGATCTTTTTGGTTGGCGACGGCGCGGAGCTGTGCTATACTACTCTTTTGGAAAGACTACCGCAGCTGATCCTGCTGCCGGAGCATCTTCGGCAGCAGCGTGCATCCGGCACGGCGCTGGCCGCGTGGGAAAAGGTACAGGCAGGGGAATGCGGCGACGCTGCGTCCCTGAGCCCGAACTACCTGCGGCTGTCACAGGCCGAACGGACGCGGCTGGAAAAAGCAAATAAAACAGAATAACGGACGGAAAAGGAGAAAACAGGATGATCGAAAACAAATTCGGCCCCCATGTCCACATTATGGACCATCCGCTGGTGGCGCATAAGCTCACCATCATGCGCGATAAGGACACCAGCGTCAAGGATTTCCGCGAGCTGGTCAGCGAAATCGGAATGCTCATCACCTACGAAGCGACCCGCGATCTGCCCATGACCACCAAGCACATCGAGACACCGATCTGCGAGATGGACGCGCCGACGCTGGCGGGCAAAAAGTTTGCGGTCGTCCCCATTCTCCGCGCGGGCCTCGGCCTGGTCGACGGTGTTCTGCGCATGGTCCCCTCCGCCCGTGTCGGCCACATCGGTATGTTCCGCGACGAAGAGACCCTCATTCCGCACGTCTATTTCTGCAAAATGCCGAAGGACGTTGCCGAGCGTGATATCCTCATTGTCGACCCGATGTTAGCCACCGGCGGCTCTGCTGCCGCTGCCATCGACGAGATGAAAAAGCGCGGCTGCAAGCACATCAAGCTCATGGTCCTCGTCGCCGCGCCCGAAGGCATCGAATATCTTCAGAAGAACCACCCCGACGTGGAAATTTACGCCGGCGCACTCGACGATCACCTGAACGAGCACGGCTACATCGTACCAGGTCTCGGCGATGCAGGCGACAGAATTTTTGGCACGAAATAAACGCCGCCGGATCTTTTCGCCCATGGCCGCGTTGGTTGGGCTCGACGTACAGACCGTACGCCTTCGCCCGCCCGCCTTGCCCTGAACGAAAACCTCTCGCCGGTGACGAAGACGGAAGCCTGCCGGTGACGAAGGCGGAAGCCTGCCGGTGACGAAATTGGATACGTGATTCATAAGACCGGGTTGTGTTTGCAGCCCGGTTTTTTGAAAGATCCGCGTAGGGGCCGATTGAGCACATCGGCCCATTGGTACGAATTCGCCGCAGATCATCGCGTTTCGGTTCTGCTTTTTGCGTGGGACGATGATGGCATCGTCCCCTACGAAATTTAGAAGGTTTTAAGAAAAAAACGATGGAAAACAAGATCAGAAAGGCTGTTTTGGAAGACATTCCGGCGATCGCCGGCATTTACGACCGGATATTAGCGAAGGAAGAGGCGGGGCTGGCCACGATCGGCTGGGTGCGCGGCGTGTACCCGACGGAAGGCTTTGCGCGCAAGGCGCTGGCGGCGGGCGATCTTTTTGTTTTGGAACACGAGGGGAAAATCTGCGCGACGGCCAGAATCAATCAGGAGCAGGTACCCGCGTACGCGGATGGAGACTGGCAGTACAAGGACGTACCTAGCGGCGAGGTCATGGTCCTGCACACGCTCATCGTCGATCCGCAGTGCGCAGGCGGCGGATACGGCACGGCGTTCGTGCAATTCTACGAGCAGTACGCACGCGATCATGGCTGCAAATACCTTCGTATGGACACGAACGAGAAAAATCAGGCGGCGCGGCGCTTTTATGCGAAGCTCGGCTTCCGCGAGTCCGGCATCGTTCCGTGCGTCTTCAACGGCATCGCGGGCGTAAGGCTCGTGCTGCTGGAAAAGAAGCTGGCAAATTGACGGAAAGACCACAGGAAAACACAAATCGATTTTCGTGTGGATTTCTTGACTTTCCTGCGTTTTTTGGGTATAATCCCATTGTAAAGTCGGCAGGTGCGGGTCAGCCCGGACTGCCCGGAGAAATATTGTCTGAAAGGAAGACTTCTTATGATTTATACGGCTGAAGTTCAGCATATGTGTCCGGTTGCGAAGGGCGCATATCACGGTCCTGCGCCCATCCCCGAGGAGGGCAAGTGGGTCCAGGC
>DJQK01000035.1 GCA_002437575.1 Clostridiales bacterium UBA6388
GAACAACAGCATGACACCGAAGCGTCATGCTGCTGCACAGGGAGTGGTGAAAACTTCTTTATCAAACACTACCCTTGCGAGGCGATAGGTATGTTTACCCGCAAGGGGTACGCGACATCCGTAAGCGGTAAAACCGCTAACGGCTGTCCTGTCCGGTCGGCAAAGCTGCCGGATAACATAGATTTCTATTTTTTTTCGCGCCTGCGGGGCGAAACGCTGCGAGGCTTTTTGCGCGGGGTGTCCAAAGTTTTTGCTGGCAGCAAGGTGGCTATGGTTGAAATTCTGCGCAAAAGTTGGTACAATAACTCGATAGTACTTTTTCAGAGAGGTAAACGCGTGTATCTTCGTTCTTTGGAAATTCAGGGCTTCAAGTCCTTCCCGGATAAGACCGTTTTGCAGTTTGACAGCGACATCACCGCGATCGTCGGGCCGAACGGCAGCGGCAAATCCAACATATCCGATGCCATCAGCTGGGTCCTGGGCGAACAGAGCTCTAAAGCGCTGCGCGGGGCCAAGATGGAAGACGTCATTTTTGGCGGCACGTTAAAGCGGCCCGCGGTGGGCTATGCAGAGGCGACGCTGATCCTGGACAACCAGGGCGGAACGCTCCCGCTGGAAACGCCGGAGGTCATGATCACCCGCCGGTATTACCGCTCGGGCGAGAGCGAGTATTACATCAACAAGCAGTCGGCAAGGCTGCGCGACATCAACGAGCTGCTCATGGACACCGGCCTCGGCCGCGAGGGCTATTCCAATATCGGTCAGGGCCGCATCGATGAAATTCTCGCCCAGAGATCCACCGACCGCCGCGAGGTGTTTGAGGAGGCTGCGGGCATCTCCAAATACCGCCACAGAAAAGAGGAGACTGAGCGCAGGCTCTTAAACACGCAGGAGAATCTTCTTCGCATCGGCGACAAGATCTCTGAGCTGGAGCTTCAGGTCGAGCCTCTTCGTCAGCAGGCCGAGAAGGCGCAGAAGTACCTGACGCTGCGAGACGAGCTGAAGGGCCTGGAGGTCACGGTCTGGCTGGACAGCCTCGACAAGGTCGCGGAAGCGGCCAAAAAGGCGCAGGAGGACTACACGTCTTCCGCATTCGTTCTCGAGCAGGCGCACGACGCGCTGAATTCTTTGTACCATCAGGCCGAGCAGATGGCCCTGCAGCTCAACCAGAAATCGCTCGAGCTGGATCTGCTGCGCGAAACGATCACGCAGTCCAAAACGGAGCAGCAGAAAAAAGAAGCGGACGCGTCCGTTTTGCAGGCCGAGGTCGAGCATTTGCAGCAGAATATTGAGCGGGCCCGGCGCGAAATGGACGAGCAGTCTGAGCGCAGCTGCTCGATCACGCAGACGATCGAGCAGCAGACGGCAAAGATCGCTGAAATCGACGAAGCGTGCGCGGCGCTGGAACAAAACGCGGACGAGCTGTCACAGGCAGCTTCCGCGGTCCAAAAAGAACTCGACGCCTTGCAGCAGACGCTTGTGAAGCTCGCGGCGCAGGAAAATCTTTTGAGCGCCGACGCAAACGATAAACGGACCCAGATCGCGTCGTTAACGGCCTCGATGGAGGAGGTCGCGGCGCGGAAAAAGACCTTGCAGGACGATCTGGAGGCCAACCAGACGCGCCTTGCCGAGGTCAAAGCGCAGAAGGCGCAGTGCCTCAATGCGTTGGAAACGGCGAACGACGGCGTGCAGTCGGCCAAAAACCGCATCGCGGGCTATGAGCTGCGGGCCAAAACGCGAAGGGAAAAAGCCCAGCAGCTGCGATCGCAGATCGACGCGCTTTGCGTTCAGCTGCGGACGCTGGAGGCGAAGGCCAATCTGCTGCGCGAGATGGAGCGGGACTACGAGGGCTTTTCCAAGGCCGTGCGCCTTGTGATGCAGGAGGCGCAAAGAGGCGCACTTCCCGGCGTGCATGGACCCGTGTCCAAGCTCATCCGCGTCGAGGATCAATACACGACCGCCATCGAAACGGCGCTCGGCGCGGCGATGCAGAACATCGTGGTCGACGATGAAGCCTGCGGCAAGGCGGCTATCACCATGCTCAAGCGGCGCGACGGCGGCCGGGCGACCTTTTTGCCCCTGAATACCATCACAGGACGGAAGCTCTCCGAGCCGCAGCTTGAAAAAATGCCGGGTTTTGTCGGCATTGCCAGCGAGCTTGCACAGACGGACGTGCGCTATCAGGGCATTCTGGAAAACCTTCTCGGCAGGACCGTGATCGCCGAAACGCTCGACCACGCCATCGCGATGGCCAGAAAATCGGCAAACCGCGTGCGCATCGTCACCTTAGATGGACAGGTCATGAACCCCGGCGGCAGCATGACCGGCGGCTCGAGCGCGAAAAGCGCGGGCGTTTTGTCCAGAGCCAACGAGCTAAAGCGCCTTGAGCAGGAGCAGGCAACGCTGACAGACGAACAGACCGCGCGCAAAAAGAGCCTGCAGGAGGCCGATTCCCAGCTGGCCGAGACGGAGTTCGAGCTCAAGAACATCGGCGCCCAGCTCCGCGAGGCAGAAGACGAGGTTTTGCGCCGGACGGAGGAACAGAAGCAGGTCGAGCTTCTGCTGCAAACCGTCTCGCAGTCGGAAGAAAGTCTGCGGCAGGAATTGGAGCGCTTCTCGAAGCGCAGCGGCAGCGACGAGGGTCGGCTGAATCTTCTTCGGGGCCAGCTGGAAAGCGCCGAGGCGGCGCTCACAAAATGCGCGGCAGAAAAAGCGCAGCGGCAGGCCGAGAGCGAAGAAAAGACGCAGAAGCTTGCGTCCGCGCAGGAAGCGTTTTCAAAGCTTCGCATGACGCTTGCAGAAAAGCACGCGGAAAAGACGGCCTCCGAGCAGACCATTTTGCAGATGCAGACGCTGCGTGAGCAGATGCAGGGGGACCGGGCGCAGAAGGAAAGATTGATCTCCTCCTTTGAAGCGCAGATCGAACTGACCCAGCAGGAAATTTCGGCGCAGTTCGAGGAAATCGAGCAGCTCAGAACGCGCACGGAGGCTGACGAGCAGACGCTCAAGGCGCAGGTTTCGGCGAGAACGGAATTAGAGGCCAGACGCAACCAGACCGAAAAGCAGGCACAGGACAAAAACAAGGACATTCTGCTTTTAGAGCGCGAGTCGGCGCGTCTCGAACAGAAAAAGGCCACGAGCGAGCTCGAGCAGAAGCAGCTCATCGACAAGCTCTGGGAAAGCTACGAGCTCACGCCCTCGAGCGCGAAGGAAGAGGCCGTGGAGGTCGAGTCCATCGCGTCTGCCAACCGGCGCATCGGCGAGGTGAAGCGGAAAATGTCCGCCCTCGGCACGCCGAACCTCGGCGCGATCGACGAGTACGCCAGAGTCAGCGAACGATACGAATATTTATCGAGCCAGCGCGACGATGTGCTGCACGCGAAGGGTGAGCTCGAGACCATCGTGGGCGATATCACGCGCGAGATGACGCAGATCTTCGTGCGCGAATTTGCAAGGATCAACGAGTATTTTGGAGCGACGTTCACTGAAATGTTCGGCGGCGGCAAAGCGTCTTTGGAGTTAGAAGACGAAAAAGAGCCGCTTTCCTGCGGCATTGAAATTAAGGTCCAGCCGCCCGGCAAGCAGCTCAAGACCATCACGCTGCTGTCCGGCGGAGAAAAGGCGTTCGTGGCCATCGCGCTGTACTTTGCGATCTTGAAGGTCCGGCCGACGCCATTTTGTATGCTCGACGAAATTGACGCCGCGCTGGACGACCGGAACGTGGAGCGCTTTGCAGGCTATCTTCACAAGTTCAGCGGCAAGACGCAGTTTATCGTCATCACGCACCGCCGCGGCACGATGGAGGCCGCCGATGTTCTGTACGGCGTGACGATGCAGGAACAGGGCATTTCGAAGATCCTGCACCTCGATCTCGACGAATTGCAGAAGCAATTGGGCATCACCGCATAAATAAAGGAGAAACTATGGGATTTTTTGAAAAACTGAAGCAGGGACTCAGCAAGACTGCAAGCTCCATCTCGAGCGTCTTTACGGCCTCGGAGCTGGACGATGAATTTTATGACGATCTCGAAGAAAGCCTGATTTTGGCCGATCTTGGAATGCAGACGACCGAAGAGGCGATGGGAGCTTTACGTGCGCTCGTGCGCGAACGGCACATCAAGACCGTGGACGAGGCGAAGCTTGCCCTGCGCGAGGTACTGGAGGGCATGATGGACGCGGGCTCTGCGGAGCTCGACCTTTCTACAAAGCCGTCCGTCATCCTCGTCATCGGCGTCAACGGCGTGGGAAAGACCACGACGATCGGGAAGCTCTCCAACCTTCTGCGCCAGAAGGGGAAGAAGGTGCTTTTGTGCGCAGGCGACACCTTCCGCGCAGCGGCGGCAGATCAGCTCGAGATCTGGTCGAACCGGGCGCACGTGGACATCATCCGCCAGCACGAGGGCGCAGACCCCGCGGCCGTGCTCTTTGACGCAATCGCGGCTGCAAGGGCGCGAGGCTCGGACGTGATCATCTGCGACACGGCAGGGCGCCTTCACAACAAGCAGAACCTCATGAACGAGCTCGGCAAAATTTCGCGCATCATCGACCGCGAGCTTCCGGGAGGCAGCAAAGAGGTGCTTCTGGTCTTAGATGGCACGACGGGGCAGAACGGCCTCATTCAGGCCCGGGAGTTCAGCCAGATCGCGGGCGTGACGGGCATGGTCGTGACGAAGCTGGACGGCACGGCGAAGGGCGGCGTCGTCATTGCGGTGTCTCATACGCTGCACATCCCGGTGAAGTTCATCGGCGTGGGCGAACAGATGGACGATCTGATGCCGTTCGACGCGCACAGCTTCGTGGAAGCGCTGATCTGAGGGGGAAACAATGAAGGTCATTTTGGCAAGCAAGAACCGGCACAAGCTCACCGAGCTCTCGGAAATTTTGTCGCAGCTCGGCTTTGAGATCGCGCTCGAGTCGGAATACGGACTCGATATTGACGTGGAGGAGACCGGCACGACGTTTGAGGAAAATTCGTTTCTGAAAGCAGAAGCCGTCATGAAGGCCTCCGGTCTTCCGGTGCTGGCGGACGATTCGGGGCTGATGGTGGACGCGCTGGACGGTGCGCCTGGCGTGTATTCTGCCCGCTACGGCCACAAAGGATCGGATGCAGAGCGCACGGCGTTTCTGCTGGAAAACATGAAAAACGTGCCGGAAGAGAAGCGCATGGCGAAATTCGTCTGCGTCATCACCTGCCTCTGGCCGGATGGGAAAAAGATCGTCGCCCGCGGCGAGTGCCCCGGCGAAATCGCGTTCGAGCCCCACGGCGAAAACGGCTTCGGCTACGATCCGGTCTTCTATCTTCCGGAGAAGGGCAAAACGTACGCAGAGCTCACGAGCGAGGAAAAGAACGCCATTTCGCACCGGGCAAGAGCCTTGCAGGATTTTTGTAAAAAATATCAGCAGATGCAGAAAGAATCGACGTTCTGATTTCGGCGAACCCCTGTAGGGGCGGACGACCCTGTCCGCCCATGTTCACAGAAAAGAGAACACCCTGTAGGGGCGGACGATCGAGCCGCCCGATGCACCCAACGCGGAACAACACAATAGAATGAGGTAAGAACATGACAAGTAAGGAACGGGCCGAGCTTCGCGCGCAGGCCAATACGATCGACACGACGCTCATCGTCGGCAAGGGCGGCGTTTCGGAAACGCTGGTGGCCGAGGCCGAAAAGCTTCTGGATATCCACGAGCTCGTCAAGGGCCGCGTACTCGAGACGGCGATGATGACCCCGCGCGAGGTCTCCGATGCCCTTTGCGAAGCGACCGGCGCAGACGGCATTCAGGTGGTGGGCTCGAAGTTCGTCATCTGGCGGAAATCCGAAAAGGTCCAGCAGGAAAAAAAGAAGGCCGAGAAAAAGGCCGCTGCCCCCAAAAAGGTCTCCGGCAACTATAACCCGGTCAAGGCCGGCATTACGAAGCGCAAGCAGCAGGCCAAGGAGCGCCGCAAGCAGCAGAAGGAATACTTCCATGAGGCGGCAGTCAAGGCGGCCATCGAACGAAGAAAGCAGCAGGAAGGCTGACGCATGAGGATCGGCGTATATGGCGGCAGCTTTGATCCGCCGCATCTGGGTCATGTGAAGGCGGCGCTGGCGTGCCAAAAGGAGCTGGCGCTCGACAAAGTGCTCGTCATCCCGGCCAATATCCCGCCGCACAAAACGCTTGCAAGCGGCGGCGCCTGCGCACAGGTTCGGCTGGAGCTGACAAAGCTGGCGTTCTCTGACCTTCCGGGCTTTGAGGTTCTGGACCTGGAGCTGCGGCGCGATGGAAAAAGCTACACGGTGGATACGCTGCGCACGCTCAAGGCACAATATCCGAAGGACGATCTGTTTTTGATGATGGGAACGGATATGTTTTTGTCGTTTCAAGACTGGCTCCGTCCGGCGGAAATTGCGAAATACGCCCGGCTCGTCTGCTTTTCGCGCTACGACGCGGACGAAAAAAACCGCGCAGCGCTGGAAAAACAGGCGCAGGCTTTGCAGGCTGCGTTCGGACAGAAGCCGGTCCTTCTGCAAAACGACTGCTTCGACATTTCCTCGACCGAGGTCCGGCGGCTCGTCTTTTTCGGCATCGCAGAGCCCTATCTTCCCGCGGCGGTGCGATCGGAGATCCAATTGCGCGGTCTTTACGGCGCAAAGCTCGATGCAAAAGGGCTGCCGTTTGAAAAGCTGCGGGAGCTGAGCCTGTCGCTTCACAAAAAAACGCGCGTTGCGCACGCCGAGGGCGTTTGCGAGACGGCGAGGGAAATGGCGAAGCGGTTCGGAGCCGACGAACATTTGGCTGCGCGGGCCGGGATCCTGCACGACGTGACAAAGGCGCTGAATGAGGCGCAGCAGCTGGCCCTGGCAGAAAAGCTTGGCGTGCGGCTCACGGATTTTGAGCGGCAGAACCCGCAGCTGCTGCACGCAAAGACCGGCGCGGCTGCGGCCAGAACGCTTTTTGGAGAATGCGAAGACGTGGCAAGCGCCATCGAATGGCACACGACGGGAAAGCCCGATATGACGAAGCTTGAAAAAATCGTCTACCTCGCCGACATGATCGAGCCCGACCGCAGCTATCCCGGCGTCGACGAAATTCGCGCGGCAGCCGAGCGGGATCTCGATGAAGGAACGCTGCTGGCGCTGAAGCGTACGATCGCGTTTTTACACGAGCAGGGAAAGGCCGTGTGCGAGGACTCAAGCTTCGCGCTGGATTTTCTCCTGACAGAAAGGAACAGCAAACAGCAATGAAACACGAACCCCACCGCGGCCATTTTGAAGCGCCGCGGGAAAAGAAAAAATGGACCGGAAAGCAGAAGGGCATGATCGGCATCGTTCTGGCGCTGCTCGTGCTGGCCGGTATGGTCTTCGGCGGCTATAAAGTCTATAAGGCCGTTATCAAGCCGCCGCAGAAAACGGAGCCGGTGATCGAGCAGACGCCGGTTGCGGAGGAAACGAAGGAGCCCGAGGTCAAAAAGCCGACCGTCAAGCACGTCGTCACCAAAGTCGACGAGGAAACGGGCGAGCAGTGGGAAGAAGAGGTCGAGGTCCCGGCCAGCCACAAAGACGGCGTCTACAACATTTTGATCTGCGGCACCGACGACGACGGCTACCGCACGGACACGATCATCGTCGCGCACCTCGACACCGAAACGAAGGCCGTGGCCCTGATGAGCGTTCCGCGCGATACGGTCGTCTTAACAGGAAACGGCGGCATCATGAAGATCAACTCCGTTTACGCCGGCGGCGGGAATGACGGTATGGCGCGGCTTTCCAAGCGGCTGGGCGCGATGCTGGGCTTCGAGCTCGACGGATACGTTCTTGTAAATCTCGAGGCGTTCCGCGAGACGGTCGATCTGGTCGGCGGCGTGGAGTTTGACGTGCCGCAGGATATGTACTATAACGATCCGTCGCAGAACCTGCACATCGATCTGAAAGCGGGACTTCAGACGCTCGACGGCGAACAGGCGATGGAGCTCGTGCGCTTTCGCAAGGGCTACGCCTCGCAGGATATCCAGCGCACGAAGGTCCAGCAGGAATTTTTAAGGGCGCTTGCAAAAAAGGTGCTGTCGGTTTCGAGCCTCGGAAAGATCAAGGAGCTTGCCGACGTTTTCAGTACCTATGTCACGACGGATCTTACGGTCGGCAATATGCTCTATTTTGCGCAGGCGCTCATGAAGTGCGATTTTGACGCGATGAAGACCTACACGCTCGAGGGCGAGGGCGCGATGATCAACGGCGTGTCGTATTATCCGCTTTATGCCGGAAAACTCGTCGAGGTCGTGAACGAGTCGTTTAACCCCTACGACGCGCCTGTGACGCTCGACACCGTGAACGTCATCACGCCGGAGATCGCGTACTCGTATCAGAAGCCCGCTGCGCCGGTCGAGCAGACAGCGCCGGAAGAGACGGAGAATCCCGAGGATACCGAAAATCCGGATGAGACCGAAAACCCGGACGAGACGGAGGATCCGGAAGAGAATCCAGAGGAAGCTGCGCCGGATACCGAAAACCCGAATCCGGAAAACCCCGATGAAACCGAAACGGACGATAACTGGATGAACCCGGGCGAACTATTTGAAACGCCGTAAACAGAAAGGAAGGAACACATGATCTCAGCAAAGGAAGTTGCGGCCATTGCCGCGAAGGCGCTTGACAGCAAGCTCGGAAAGGACATCAGCCTGATCGAAATCGCGGATGTTTCGACGCTGGCAGACTATTTCCTCATCTGCACAGCGACGAGCAGCACCCACGTCAAAACGCTCTGCGATGCGGTCGAGGAGGCGATGGACGAGGCGGGCGAGCCGCTCCTGAACCGCGAAGGGCACCGCGGCGGCACGTGGGTGCTGATGGACTTCGGCTGCGTGGTGGTACACGTGTTCACCGCGGAGACGAGAAGCTTTTACGATCTCGAACGCCTCTGGCAGGACGGAAAGATCGTGAATCTTTCGTCCATTCTCACGCACGACGCTTGACAAAAGCCATCGAACTGCGTACAATATCCAAGGATATCGACAAAACGCTTTGACGGAGAACCATGCGCGTCCACCGTCTTTCAGAGAGCCTGCGGCCGGTGCAAGCAGGTAAGACGCGGCGCGAAGCTCCCTCCCGAGCGGCCTTCCTGAACAGTTCAGTAGGGAAGGACGGCTGACCGCGTGATGGGTCAAGAGGGCTGAGCATTCAGCCGAAGCAGGGTGGTACCGCGTAACAACGCCCCTGACTGCATTGCAGTCAGGGGCATTTTGTTTTAGGGTGTATTCTTCCAACCCTCAACGCACCCGGACAGCGGGCCTTTTCGCGCTGCGCTGCACCATTTTTCCTTGAAATACGTCAGTATTCCTGAGAAAAAATGTCTTGCTCAGCGCAAAAAATCCTCGCTGCCGGTCGCACCGGGAGTTTTCAGATACAC
>DJQK01000031.1 GCA_002437575.1 Clostridiales bacterium UBA6388
TTTTGCAGAGCGGCGTACGCATGCTGGGGTCTGCCGGAGAATATCGCGTGGATCGAAAATCCGCAGAGCGAGGCGGATATCGAGAACAATATCCTGTTTTGCTTCCTGAAAGGGGAGTATGCCTTCCGATTTGAGAATTTGACGAGGGAGCAGAGAGAGCAGCTTTTTGGTCAGATCAGACCGGATTACGGCTCAGGATACATAAAGAAGTTGGCCTGCTCGTATCCGGAGTTGGCGGGCGCGTTTGCAAACATTAAGGCGGGCTGCGGAATTGGACAAAATACAAATAACGCCAATTGCTATCTGTTCATTGATTTCCCGCTGCTGAAGAATACAGAGATCACCGATGCGCTGCTTTACCAGCAGCAGTTGAAAGCGCTGGACGCGGCGCTTGCCATTTCCAAAGAACTCCATGAGAAGGGAATCATTCACGATGGCATGACGCAGATGCAGATCGCCGTGGTGTATTATGACTATCTGTGCAAATCTGGCGTGGAAGTCGGCAATGGTGCAGAAATTGTCAAAACAGGAGGAACGGCGCTTTTGGACAGCGCTTGGGCCTGTCTTGTGAACAAAGAGGCAGACTGCGTGGGCCGCGCGGCGGGATTTAACCTTTTGATGCACATCGAAGGCATTTCCACGCAGGGCGTCAGGGGTCGCTTTACGGACTCGAACAGCGGCCACGTGCTCAGCCGTGTGATCTTGGACGGAAAAGAATACTTCTGCGACTGGGGCAATCACAAGGGCATTTTGTCGAAGGAAGCATTCGAAACAGAGTGGAAATTCGATTTTGACACCGAATCTCTTGCCTATGCAAGGGCGCACGGCGGTAATTATGAAGCGTAACAAAAACAGGGAACCGGAGAACCGGCTCCCTGTTTTTCTGTCAATCCCGGATATTGCGGATTTTCTCCAGTATACCACAAATTTTTCCTTTTGCAAGGCAGGAAAGCGCCGCACCTCGTTTGAGGTGCGGCAGTTTTAGCCTTTTTGACGGTTCTTATTGCATCGACCCGAGTGAATCGATGACGGTCTCGGCCTCGCGCTCGATGGCTTTGGCGGCTTTTTTCGTGGCCTGATAGACCTCGCTGTTTTTCGGCAGCATCATCGCGCCCAGCGCGCCAACCGCGACGCCCGCGCCCATGGTCAGAAAAAACGAACGGACTTTCATTGCGTTCCCTCCCTTCCAAGCTAGTTTTCCCGGTGAAGCGGCCGGCATAAGCGGCAAATCCTGCGATTTTTCCTGTTCAGTCCGCAAAAAATGTGCTATACTGATAGACAAGAAACGAAGGAGGTACGCCGTATGGCTGTCGATGTATTACAGGCAAAGATCCGAAAGCTCAAAAATCCGACCATGGTCTGCATCTGCCCGACGATCCGGGAGCTGCCGCTGCACATCAAGGAGGACGCGCGGCACAAATACGGCCAGACGCTCAAGGCTGCGGCGGAAGGATACAAGGCGTTTTCCTTCGGTATTCTGGACGCGCTCAAGGACACTGTTCCGGCGGTCAGCATCGTCAGCGGCTGCTTTGCCGCGCTGGGAGCCGACGGTGTGGCCGCGATGCAGGAGGTTTTGTCTTATGCGAAAAAGCTCGGGTATTACGTTTTGTTAGACCTCATGCGCTCCGACCTCGGCCCGACCGCGGAGGATCAGGCGCAGGCGTGCTTCGGCTCGATCCAGGTCGGAGAAGAACATTTCACGCCCTATCCGTGCGACGGCGTTCTGATGAGCGGCTTTCTGGGAAGCGACGCAGTGGGCCCGTTTGCGGAATTTTGCCGCGAGGGGAAAAACGTGTTCATCATCGCCAGAAGCTCCAATAAATCTGCCCGCGAGGTGCAGGACCTTCTGTCCGGCGACCGCGTCGTGTATCAGGTGATGGCCGACCTTGCCATGCGCTGGAGCACGGGGCTTTTCGGCGCGAACGGCTATTCGGAGATCGGCATTGCCGTCGGCGCGACGAACCGACAGGTTTTGGAGACGCTGCGCCGAAAATACGACCAGCTGTTCTTCCTTGTCCCGGGGTACGGCGCACAGGGCGCGGGCGCGAAGGACGCGCAGTTTGCCTTTGACCGCATGGGCCACGGCGCGGCGATCATGGCGGGACGCTCGATTTTGTACGCGTACCAGAAGCTCGACGGCGACGGAACGGATTACCAGCAGGCGGCTTTACAGGCGGCCGAAAAGATGAAAAAACAGATTTTGAGCTATATTACGGTGATGTAAATGACGACAGTTTATCTCGTGCGCCACGCGGAGGCCGAGGGCAACACCTACCGGCGCATCCACGGGCAGTATAATTCCCTGATCACGGAAAACGGCGACAGGCAAATTGAAGCTCTGCGGTCCCGGTTTGAACATATCCCGATCGACGTATGCTTGTCAAGCGACCTGTTCAGGACCTGCCGGACGGCGCAGTCGGTGTATCTGGCGAAGAAAATGCCGCTTTTCCCCGACAAGCGCTTCCGCGAGACGAACGTCGGCTGCTGGGAAGACACGCCCTTCGGCTGGCTCGAACGGTATGAAAAGCGTGATATGGACCGGTTCAACTACGAAGAAAAAATCTGGCACGTTGCCGGAAGCGAAACGTGGCAGGCCTACACAAGTCGGTTTTTGCAGGGACTCAACGAAATTTCCGCGCGGTATGACGGAAAAACGATCGTGATCTTTACCCATGCGTGCGTGCTGCGCGGCGTGCAGAAGCGGATACTCGGGACCGACGATCTGCCGTTCTGCGAAAATACGGCGGTCTCGCGCCTTCGCTGGAACGACGGCGAGATCACATTCGAACTTCTCAACGATGCGTCGCATTTGACGCCCGACATTTCCACGGCCAAACGGCAATCAAGGCTCAAGCAGGGCGCGACGGACCGCGCGGATTTCAGCCTCTGGTTCCGACAGACCGAAGCAGCCCTTGAGACCTACGCCGCGATGCTGCGCGGGAAAACGGTCGGTGAGCTCGTGCTCGGAAAATCGGAGCGCGAGGACGTTGGCGTCATTGAAGAGCTCGCGCTGGACGAAGGCTTCCGCGGCCGGCGCTTTGGCCAGCAGCTTCTCGGGCAGGCGGTGTGCACGCTGAGAAAACGCGGGGCGAAGCGGCTTTTTGTCACCGTTCCCGAGAAAAATGCGGACGCGGAGCACTTTTTTCTGGAAAATGGCTTCGTATTCGCCGAAAACACCGAAACCGGCGTGCTTCTCTCGAAGGATATCGAGGTTCGCTCTTTACCATAAAATAACTGCGGCAGTTCAAAAAGCAAGAACTGCCGCGGTATTTTTATTTGCCGCCGGCCATGCCGGTGCCGGAGGTCGTGCCGGTGTAGGAGCCGGTGCGGCCGGTGGTGCTGCCGTAGGCGCTGTTGGTGCTGCCGTTGTAGGTTCCGGCGGAATTGCCGTTGTACGTGCCGTTCTGGTAATTGTCGTAGCCGTAATTGTAGCCGGAATAGCGGCCGTTGGTGCCGTTCACGGTGCCGTTGCGGGTGGTCGAGACGTTGCTGTAGCCATTGCGGTACGGATCGTCCATATAGGCCGTCGCACTGCACCCGGCAAAGACCGACAAGACGACACAGACGACGAGAATGAGAAGTGCCCATTTTTTCATAGCGTGTTCCTCCATATTTCCTTGCGGCGTAAAACGCACGCGGTTTACGCTTCTAGTGTGAGCCGCGCGGAAAAGTTTATGTACGAGAAGCCTGCCAAAACCGGGCGAGAAAGACAAATTGCGCCATTTTTTCAAAAATCCGTCGAAAAACGTTGATTCTTTTGTGCGTGTTGTGTATAATGGCCGCAGAGGGAATTTCAGAGTCGGTAAAAACAGGGCAGCAACTGCGCGTCCATCGCAAAAAGGCGCGGGCTGTCCTCGGTTTGCCGTCTCTAAAAAAACTAAAAAGGAGATCAGACAATGAAAAAACTGACAGTCAAGAAGGGCACGCAGTGCATGGCGTGTCTCGAGTGTGTCCGCGCATGTTCCCAAGCGTTCTACAAGGAATTTGACCCGGCCAAGGCCTGCCTCCAGATCATCGAGAAAAACGGCGCGGCCAAGCCCATGGTCTGCGTCCAGTGCGGCAAGTGCGCCGAGGCCTGCGAGCACGGCGCGATCAAGCAGAACGCCAAAGGCGTCTACATGGTCGACAAGAAGCTCTGCGTCGGCTGCGGCAAGTGCGTCGAGGCCTGTCCGTTCGGCGTGATGGTGAAGGCCGAGTCCGCCCCCACGGCGTCGAAGTGCATCGCCTGCGGGATCTGCGCCAAGGCGTGTCCGATGGAGATCCTCGAGGTCGTCGAGAAGTAAGAGGTAATAGAAAAGCCCGCCGGAAGGCGGGCTTTTTTGCGTGTCGAAAAACCTCGTAGAGTTTCGCCCCGCAGGGCGAAATAGAGTAAAATCCATTTTATCCGGCGGCTTTGCCGACCGGAAAAATACTTCTCGCCTCGCGAGTGTGGAATTTTGGCCCTAACGGGGCAAAAATTATGCGCGAAGTCGAGGCGCAACCCCTTCTGTCAAAAAAGCGTCAGCTTTTTTGACAGTCTCAAAAGCCCGCCGGAAGGCGGGCTTTTTTGCGTGATGCAGAAATTATGCGGCCTTTGCCTTTTTCTCCGGCAGCTGCGCGAGGACGATGGCGGCGAAGATGACCGCGCAGCCGACAAGCTCCTTTGCACGCAGCGCCTGGTGCAGCAAGACCCAGCCAAAGAGCGCCGCGAAGACCGACTCCAGACTCAGGATCATGCTGGCAAGCGTGGGCTGGACCTTCTGCTGGCCGAGAATTTGCAGCGTATACCCGACGCCGCCGGACATGACGCCCGCGTAGACGATCGGAAGCCAGGCTGTGCAGATATCCGAAACGCTGGGCTTTTCGAAAAGCAGCATGGGAAGAATGGACACGACGGACGCGGTAAAAAACTGCGTGCACGAAAGGCGAACGCCGTCCAGATCATGACAGGCACGGTCAATAAACAAGATATGGATGGCGAAGAAAAACGCGCACAGGAGCGTCAGCCAGTCGCCGATATTCACATTGGAAAGGCCTTCGCTGCCCGCAAGAAGATACAGCCCCGCCACAGCCAGAAACGCGCAGAGCCAGTTGATGAGCCTCACGCGCAGCTTCACAAACAGCCCCAGGAAGGGGACGAGGATGATGTACATCGTCGTGATGAAGCCCGATTTTCCGACGCTTGTATAGATAATGCCGTACTGCTGGATGAGGCTGGCCGTGCAGAGGATCACGCCGCAGACGATGCCGCACAGAAGCTGCCGTTTTGCCGTCTTTCCAGGTGCGGGACGGACGCTCACGCCCTTTTTGTCGCGCAGATAAATGACGGGCAGCAGAACAAGGCCGGAGAGAAAATAGCGCGTGGCCTGCATGGTAAAGGGTCCAATATAGTTCATGCCCTCGCTCTGGGCCACGAACGACGAGCCCCAGATGACCGCGCACAAAAGCAGCATCACAATGCCGCGGGTCTGCTGTTTCATGAGATGATCTCCTTCGAAAGCTTTTGCGTTAAGACGGCATAATTATACAGAACGCAGCACAGAAAAGCAAGACCATCCGCGAAAAACCGTCAGGCAGTTGTGAAGCGGCGCAAAATGTGGTAGACTATTTGTACAAATTGTTTGACTGGAGGACGCTGTATGCAGAAGCAAATTCGTTCGCGCGAGCAGATCGCGCGGGAAGATACATGGGCAATTGAGGATCTGTACAAAACGGACGCGGACTGGCTCTCGGATCTCGAGAAGCTCAAGGCGCTGGGGTTGAAGCTTCCGGACTACGCGGGCAAAATTTCCAAAAACGCGGAAAGCCTGCTGGAATACCAGAAGCTGGGCGAGGAAATTTCCGTTTTGCTGGACCGGTTGGCGAACTACGCGCAGCGAAAGAGCGACGAGGACACGAGAAACCCCATCTATCAGGATCTTGTCGGCAAGCTCACAAAGGTTTGGGTGCAGCTGGGGGCCGACACGGCCTTTGAGGTGCCGGAGCTTCTTTCTATTTCGGAGGAAGACATGGCGCGGTTTTATGAGGAAGTCCCGGACTTGAAGCTCTACAAGCGGCACTTTGACGCCATCCGCCGCAAGCGGGCGCATATTTTATCCGAGCGCGAGGAAAAGCTTCTTGCGATGGCAGGCGAGATGGCCGGAACGCCGGAGGAGGTCTATTCTCTTTTTGCAGACGCCGACCTGACCTTCCGGCCCGCTTTGGACAAGGATGGAGCAGAGCACCCCATCACGCAGGGAAGCTACATTGCGGCGATGGAATCCAGTGATCGCGTCCTGCGCAAAAATGCCTTTGAGAGCCTGTATGCGGGCTTCGGCGCGTATAAAAATTCGGTCGCGGCGATGCTGGCGGGGCAGGTCAAGCAGCTCGAATTTTTCTCAAAGGCGCGAAACTACGCCTCGCCTCTGGAAGCTTCTCTGGATGCAACGGAGGTTCCTGTGAGCGTGTATCACGAGCTGATCGCCGCCGTGCACCGGAATCTGGACAAAATGCACCGCTACACGCAGCTTCGCAAGAAGCTTTTAGGGCTCGAGGAGCTTCATATGTACGATCTTTACACGCCGCTGGTCGAAACGTCTGATGAACGCATCCCATTTGCCGAGGCAAAAAAGACCGTCGCCGAAGCGCTGGGCGTCATGGGGCCGCGCTATGGGGCGATTTTGCGCGAGGGCTTTGAAAATCGCTGGATCGATGTCTACGAGAACGTGGGCAAGCGCTCGGGCGCATATTCGGCCGGGGCCCGCGTGCATCCGTATGTGCTGCTCAACTACACCGGAACGCTGGACAGCGAGTTTACGCTGGCACACGAGATGGGTCACGCGATCCATTCGTATCTGTCCAATAAGACGCAGCCGGTCGTGTACTCGGACTACGTCATTTTCGTGGCCGAGGTCGCGTCGACCTGCAACGAGGCGCTTTTGATGCAGCATCTGCTCAAAAAGACGACGGACAAAAAAGAACGTGCCTATCTCATCAACCACTTTTTAGAGCAGTTCCGCACCACGCTCTACCGGCAGACGATGTTCGCCGAGTTCGAGCTCAAAATGGCCGAGCTTTCTTCCTCCGGCGTGACGCTGACGGCGGACGTTCTGTGCGAGCAGTACCGCAGGCTCAACGAAGCGTACTACGGCCCCGACATCGTTCTCGATGACGAAATTGCGCTCGAGTGGGCGAGGATCCCGCACTTCTACTATAATTATTACGTGTTCCAGTACGCGACCGGCTACGCCGCGGCCATTGCGCTCTCCGAGGGCATTCTCGCGGAGGGAGAACCGGCAGTCGAGCGGTACCTCGGCTTTTTGTCCGGCGGGTGCAGCAAAAGCCCCATCGAGCTTCTCAGGGGCGCGGGCGTGGATATGACGACGGCAGAGCCGGTCGAGAAGGCGCTTGGCCTGTTCGGAGCGCTGCTCGACGAAATGGAGGCGCTGACGGCGTAATGGAAGAGCTCTTTTTACCGGTGCTGCACAGCTTTGAAAATAACAACGTCTTTACCGGAAGCTACGGTCCGCTTCGCTTCAAGGTCACGCCGGCCATCACGATGAAAAATCCGAAGGAGGTCGACATGGAAGCCAGCTCCATGACCGTCGAGCTCTGGCATGGTCCGTATTGCTACGAGAAAAGCGAGATGGAAACGCAGGAAACCTTTCCCCTGAGTGAAGAAGGACGCGAGAATATGCGCAAATTCTTGCTGGAACACGTGTAAAGACTTTGCCCGGGAGACGTTCTTCCGGGCAATTTTTCGTCCGTGGGTTGTCCTCGAGAGAAGAACATGATAGAATAAAAGCAGGAAACTTGACGAAAAGGAGCTTACACGATGGAACGAACGAGCCTTACCTATCAGACCTATGTGGAAATATTGAAGCGGGAGCTGGTTTGCGCGATGGGCTGCACAGAGCCGATCGCCATTGCCTACTGCGCCGCCGCGGCGAGACGGGCGCTGGGCTGTCTTCCGGCGCGCATCGAGGTCGCGGCCAGCGGCAACATCATCAAAAACGTCAAGAGCGTCATCGTTCCGAATACCGGCGGCCTTCGCGGCATTGCGGCGGCTGCGGCCATCGGCGCGTTGGCAGGAGACGCGCAGGCGGGGCTTCAGGTGCTCGCGCACGTGACGCCCGATGAGATCGCCGCGCTTCCGGATTACATCGAAAAAACGGAATTTGAACTTTCCGCGGCGGAAACGGAATATCTTCTGGACATCGAAGTGACGGTGCGGGCAAGGGGCCATTTTGCCGTCGTGCGGGCCGTGCGGGAGCACACGAACATCGTGCTGATCGAAACGGACGCGGGCGTGCTGTTTTCCAAAGACCCCGACGAAGAGGCCGCGCCGGCCGCCGACACGCCCGATTATTCGCTTCTGAACGTCGCGGACATCTGCGAGTTTGCAGACACGTGCGACTTATCCGACGTGCGGGAACTTCTCGACCGGCAGCTTTCGTGCAACTGCGCCATTGCCGAGGAGGGGCTTCGCGGAGAGTACGGCGCGTCCATCGGCAAGGTGCTGCTCACAGCCTACGGAGACGATGTGAGGACACGTGCGCGGGCTTACGCGGCGGCGGCTTCGGATGCGCGGATGAATGGGTGCGATCTGCCGGTGGTCATCAACTCCGGCTCGGGCAATCAGGGCATCACGGCCTGCCTTCCGGTGTGGGTGTACGCAAAGGAGCTCGGCGTTCCGGACGAGAAGCTTTACAGAGCCCTTCTGGTTTCGAACCTTGTGACGCTGCATGGAAAAAACGGCATCGGAAGGTTATCGGCCTACTGCGGCGCGGTCAGTGCGGGCGCAGGCGCGGGCGCGGGCATCACATATCTGTCTGGCGGCGGCTGCCGCGAAATTTCGCACACGATCGTAAACGCGCTGGCCGTCACGTCCGGCATCGTCTGCGACGGCGCAAAATCCTCCTGCGCGGCGAAAATTTCGATGGCCGTGGAGGCGGGGATCCTCGGCTTTGAAATGTTCCGCTGCGGCCGGCAGTTCTACGGCGGCGACGGACTGGTCGCGAAGGGCGTGGAAAACTCGATCGCGAATTTCAGCAGGCTCGGCCGCGTCGGAATGCGCGAAACGGACAAGGAAATTATCCGCATGATGACAGAATAAACCTGACAAAAAGCAGACGTGCTGGGACAATTTCCCGGCACGTTTTTTGCGCTGGGAAAATGTTTCGAAAATTGTAACTTTTGTATCCAAATGTATCCGAAAGTTCACAAAAGCTTCAGGAAAGCGGCGCTGGATGGCGGTATTCTTTAAGACAGTATTTTCGGGGAGTGTTTGTCCGCGCTGTTTTTCCTGCGCGGACGCCTCACACAAAGGAGCAAAGCCATGGCCACGGAAGAATTGAAGCAGGAAGTCAAAAAGCCAAAGCGGAAGAAGCGGAAGCTCAAAAAGCGCTGGATCGTACTGGCGGTCGTTGCGCTCGCCGCGGCGGCGGGCTTTTTCCTGCGCAAAAAAGGAAGCGGAGCGCAGACGGTCCTCGCCTCCGACACACAAGTTTTAAGCTATCAGGATCTGGAGTCCAGCGTCAGCGCCACGGGAACGGTCGAGAGCAGCGAGACGACGAAGGTCTATTCGACGCTTGCTTATCAGGTAAAAGACGTTCTGGTCGAGGTCGGCGACGTGGTGCACGAAGGCGATCTGCTGGCAGAGCTCGACGGAGAACCGGTCGAAAACCAGCTGGCCACGCAGAAGGCATCTCTGGAGACGGCCTCTGGAAGCGCAGGCGCGCAGGTGCAGAGCGCGTATGACGCGTATGATAATTACAAGCAGGGCCTCGACGCGGGGCTCAACGCCAGCTTAATTGGCGCGCAGTCGCAGGTCGACACGGCGTATGACGCGTATGTCCGCGCCCAGAACGCCTATGACCGGTACAAGGAAAACGTGGAGCTCGGCGAAAACACGCAGGTCTTGTCCGTCGAAGCCCAGCGCAACAGCGCCGCCTCCGCGCTCGAGCAGGCCGAGGAAGCGGAACGGACTGCCAGAAAATCGGTCAATACACTGAACGATTCCCTGAACGAGATCGAAACACGGTTAGAAGAGATCGACGAAGCGCTCAAGACGCCGGATACGTTAGAGCCGGGGCAGCTTGAGCAGCTCACGACAGAAAAGACGCAGCTGGAAACGCAGAAAACGCAGCTGGAAACGAATCTGGAGACCGCAAAGGACGGCCTTCGTCAGGCGCAGTCAGCGGTCGACACGGCGCAGTCTTCCTATGATATCGCGCAGGCAAGCTACAACGCGGCGCTTCGCGGAGAGGATCAGGCACTGAGCGATTATGCAGACGCCGTGGACAGCGCGTGGAAGGCGTATCAGACGGCGCTGACGAGTCTGGACTCGACGAAAAAGGGCACCGAAGATCAGTTGGAGTCGTTCTCCGACACTCTGGCCGCAGCCAACGCGGGGGCCAATATGTCGGTCTCCGAAGAGGCCATCCGGCAGTTGAATGAAACGCTCGACGACACGAAGATCACCGCGCCCGTCTCCGGCACCGTCACAGCCGTTTACGCCACCGTCGGCGGCTCGGGCTCGGGGCTTCTGTTCGTCATTGAAGATATGGATAACCTTGTTGTCTCCACGAGCGTCAAGGGCTACGATCTTGGCAGCGTGAAGACCGGTATGGCGGTCGAAATTAAATCCGACGCGACCGGCGACGCCGTCATCCCCGGCACGCTCACAAGCATCGCGCCCACGGCGAAAAAGAACCAGCTGGGAGACACCGAAAGCTCGTCCGATCCGTCGTTTGAAGCAGAGGTCAGGGTCGAAAGCGTTTCCTCCGGCCTTCGCATCGGCATGGAGGCAAGGCTCAGCTACATCATCGACAGAGCCGACCACGTGCTGGCCGTTCCGTATGAAGCGGTCTACACCGACGAAACCGGAAACAGCGCCATTTTGATTCTGCGGCCGCAGGAAAAAGACAGCTATCTTGTTGAATCCCTGCCCGTCACCACGGGACTCGATGACGATCTGGATATCGCGGTCTCCGGCGCGGGTGTGGAAGAAGGGCTGCGCGTCATCACCGACGCAAAAACGTATCTTTCCTATGTCGGAAAAACCGTCACGCTCGCACAGGCCACGGGCTTTGAGGACATGATGGCGCAGATGGAGGTGTATCAATGAGCGCGCGGCAGCTGATCCGGATGCGCGGGATCGTCAAGCGGTTTTACATCGGCCAGCCGAACGAGCTGGAAATATTGCACGGGATCGATCTGGACGTGCAGGAGGGGGAGTTTGTCTCCATCGTCGGCGCGTCCGGCTCCGGAAAATCCACGCTCATGAACATGATCGGCGTTCTTGACCGGCCTACGGAGGGAACGTACTGGCTAGACGGCACAGACGTGCAGGACGCGGAGGACGACGAGCTCTCGCAGATTCGGAACCGGAAGATCGGCTTCGTCTTTCAGAACTTCAACCTCATTTCGCGCACGAACGCGCTCCGGAACGTCGAGCTTCCGATGATGTACGCGGGGATCTCGCAGAAGGTGCGGACCAGGCGGGCCGAAGAGCTTCTGGACCTTGTCGGCATGGCTGACCGCATGGATCATCAGCCGAACGAGCTCTCCGGCGGCCAGAAGCAGCGCGTCGCGATCGCCCGGGCGATGGCAAACGACCCGGCCATTATTCTGGCCGACGAGCCGACCGGCGCACTCGACAGCAAGACCGGCCGCATGGTCATGGACCTGTTCCATCAGCTCAACCGCGAGCAGGGAAAGACGATCGTTTTAATTACGCACAATCAGGAGCTGGCCGCGGAGACGGGGCGGGTTCTTACCATGCGCGACGGTATTTTGTACACAAACGGCGAAAGGGGCGCGAGAGAAGATGGGACTTCGTGAATCCGTCCGCCTCGCGTTCGAGGGGCTGAAGGCAAACAAAATGCGGGCGATTTTGACGATGCTCGGCATCATCATCGGCATTGCCGCCGTCATCGGCATTCTGACCGTGGGCGATGGCCTGTCCGGCTACATCAACGGCACGATGAGCGATCTCGGCGCGTCGTCGATCATCGTCACGCTTCAGGAAAAAGAGCGCGAGGCCGTGTCCAGTGACGACATGATGTCGATGATGGTCATGAAGCAGCCCGAAGCGTCCGACCTCATCTCCCCGGAGATGATCGAGGCCATGCAGGAACAGTTCGGTACCAGACTTTCCGCCGTGAGCCTTTCAGAATCCGCCGGAAGCGGCAAGGCCAAGGACGGAAGATCCTACGCGAACGTGACGGCGATGGGCGTCAACGAGGGCTTTTTCACGGTCAACGATGTGAAATTGTCCGCAGGACGCTTTTTGCAGCAGAAGGACGACGACGGCCGGCGCATGGTCTGCGTGGCAAGCGACCGGCTGGTCAACAATCTTTTTGACGGCGACACGGAAAAAGCGCTCGGGCAGGAGGTGCTCGTGCAGCTGACAAACGGCAGCTATACCTTCCGCATTGTCGGCATTTACAAATACGAGCAGTCGGCGCTGTATTTTTCGACGGCGTCGGATAAGGACCTCGCGACGTCTTTATACATTCCGCTGTCAACGGCCAAGCAGCTCACGGGCGCCTCGCGCGGGTACTCGAACATCACCGTGCAGGCCGCCGTGGGAGAAAGCAGCACGGAAATTGCCGCCGAGGTCAAAAATTATCTGGCAAGGTTCTACCGCACGAACGAAAATTACACCGTCACGGCCATCAGCATGGACACGATGATATCGTCCGTCGACTCGATGATGAACACGCTCTCGGTCGCAATTTCCGTCATCGCGGGGATATCGCTTCTCGTCGGAGGCATCGGCGTGATGAACATCATGCTCGTCTCCGTCACCGAGCGTACACGCGAAATTGGAACGCGAAAGGCCTTGGGCGCGACGAACGGCAACATCCGCATCCAGTTCGTGGTCGAAAGCGTGATCATCTGCCTTGTCGGCGGCGCGATCGGCATCGCCCTCGGCGCGGTGATGGGCTATGTGGGAAGTGGGCTTCTTCACAACGCGGTGCTTCCGAGCATCGGGGCGATCGCGCTGGCGTTCTGCTTTTCCCTCGCCGTTGGCGTGTTCTTTGGCTATTACCCCGCGAACAAGGCGGCGATGATGGACCCCATCGAGGCTTTGCGGTACGAATGAGCGTGTAAAATATTTGTTAAAACGCAGAGCTACAGAAAAAAACGCTTGCGCGGCGGGGAAAATTCTGCTATAATACGGCCTATCTTATAGCAAGAGGAAGTAGCCGGCGGGAAACCGCGACAGTCGGCGTCAGAACGGCCCTTGGGCCCGCTGCTGGATGAAATGGCAAAACTCTGGTTTTCGCATTGCGCGAGAGCCAGAGTTTTTTTACATTTCAGGGCGCGTCCTCTGCGGAAAACCTGAATGAAGAAGGAGAGACCTGCATGGAAATTCTGTATGAAAATCTCGGGAATCTGACGTGGCAGCAGATCGTGATGTGGGCGATCGGCGGCCTTCTTATCTACCTTGCCATCGCGAAGGACATGGAGCCGAGCCTGCTTCTGCCGATGGGCTTCGGCGCGATTCTGGTGAACCTTCCGATGTCCGGCGCGGTCGATCAGCTCGTCTCGGGCGCGTTGGAGCGCGGCGCGCTGAGCGTCTTGTATGACGCGGGCATAACAAACGAGCTGTTTCCGCTGATTTTATTCATCGGCATCGGCGCGATGATCGACTTTGGGCCGCTGCTCAATAACCCGAAGCTCATGATCTTCGGCGCGGCGGCGCAGTTCGGCATTTTCTTTAC
>DJQK01000078.1 GCA_002437575.1 Clostridiales bacterium UBA6388
CCGGCGCGGGCCTGCCGATGTTTATGCACATCCCCGGCGAGTCGCTCAAGGGCGTCTGCTCGGCAAATGAATATCTGACCCGCATCAACCTCATGAAGGCCTATCTCGAAGAAAGCGACACGCCGATCCTGCACTCCAAGGCAGCCGCGATCGTCGGCGGCGGCAACGTCGCCATGGACGCCGCCCGCTGCGCCAAGCGCATGGGCACCGAGAAGGTGTACATCGTCTACCGCCGCGGCGAGGCCGAAATGCCCGCAAGACTCGAAGAGCAGCACCACGCCAAGGAAGAGGGCATCGAGTTCATGACCCTCACCAACCCGACCGAGATCATCGGCGGCGAGGACGGCCGTGTCTGCGGCATGAAGTGCATCAGGATGGAGCTCGGCGAGCCTGACGCGTCCGGCCGCCGCCGCCCGATCCCCGTGGAGGGAAGCGAATTTGTCCTCGACGTCGACATGGTCATCATGTCCCTCGGCACGTCCCCGAACCCGCTGATCCGCTCCACCACCCCCGGCCTGGAGACCAACAAGAAGGGCGGCATCATCGTCGACGAGAACGAGATGTCCACCCGCGAGAACGTCTTCGCCGGCGGCGACGCCGTCACGGGCGCTGCGACCGTCATCCTGGCCATGGGCGCAGGCAAGAAGGCCGCGGAAGCCATCGACCGCAAGCTGCAGAGCAAATAAGTGGTTTGATCCCGCCCGGATCCGGTTACAATCTCCATAAACGCGAAGCCCCGGCAGCGTTGGCTGCCGGGGCTTTTGTAAAGGGGAGGAAACCGATGAAAGTCAAAGACTGTATGACAAAGCACGTGATCAGTGTCGGCACGCAGGAGCCGGTCAGCGTGGCGGCCCGGCTGATGAGCCGGTATAACCTCGGCATTCTGCCGGTGCAGACGCCCGACGGGCGTCTGTGCGGTATGGTGACCGACCGGGACGTCGTCCTCCGCTGCGTCGCGGCGGGGAAGGACGCAGAGGCTGTACCGGTACGAGAAATTATGTCAACCGGCGTCCTGGCCGTCGAGGCCTCGGACGATACCGCACGCGCAGCGCGGCTGATGTCCCGCGCGCAGCTGCGCCGCCTGCCCGTCACGCAGAACGGGCATCTGACCGGCATGCTCTCGCTGGCAGATCTGGCCAGACGCGGGAATTTCAGCATGGAGACGGCCCAGTGCATGGAATCCATCTGCCGCCCGGTCGTCCATCTGGACTGACCGGGCGGAAAAGCCGCAAAAATCTTAGATTTTCTGGAAAAAATCATTTGACAAGCCAAAACTTCTCTGGTATAATTCTTAAGCCGCATTAAAGAGGTCAGAAGCTGCTCCGGCACACCTCAAGAGCGAGTCTACAAAGAAAAGGTAGGTGCAAACGAATATGCAGGCTATTATCGTTACCGGCGGTAAGCAGTACAACGTCAAGGAGGGCGATGTGATCTACATCGAGAAGCTCGCGGCGGAGGCTGAAGAAACCGTGACCTTCGATCAGGTTCTGGCAGTTGTTGACGGCGCTGACTCCAAGTTCGGCACGCCCACAGTTGCAGGTGCTAAGGTTGAGGCTAAGGTTCTGAAGAATGGCAAGGGCAAGAAGATCCGCGTCTTCAAGTACCGTTCCAAGAAGGACTCCAAGTCCCTCCAGGGCCACAGACAGCCGTACACCAAGGTGCAGATCGAGAAGATCGCGCTGTAAGCTATGACACGCGTCGAATTTTTCGATCACGAGGGCAGGATCACCGGATTCTGCTGTTCGGGCCACAGCGGCTATGCAGAGGAAGGCAGCGACATCGTGTGCGCGGCCGTCTCCACAGCCGTCAAGCTTGCCGAGTGTACCATCAATGATGTGCTGGGCGAGCACGCAAAGACCAGGGTGAACGAAGATGAGGCCCGGATCACCTTGACCCTTCCCGCGACCTGTGAAAGCGAAGAGGCCGTACAGGCGGTCCTCTCCGGCATGATGCTCACATTGTGCAGTCTGCGGGATGACTATCCTGATTATATCGAAGTTTTGGAGGTGCAAAACGATGCTTAACATGAGTTTCCAGTTCTTCGCACATAAGAAAGGCGGCGGCTCCACCAAGAACGGTCGTGATTCTGAATCGAAGAGACTCGGCGCGAAGCGCGCTGACGGTCAGTTCGTTCTGGCTGGCAACATCCTCGTTCGTCAGAGAGGCACGCACATTCATCCGGGCAACAACGTCGGTATCGGCAAGGACGATACCCTGTTCGCTCTGATCGACGGCAAGGTCAAGTTCGAGCGTATGGGCAAGGACCGCAAGATGTGCTCCGTCTACGCAGAACAGTAATTTTGTTGTGAAAACCCCGAACGACTCCCGTTCGGGGTTTTTTCTTGAAAGGTGTGACAGCATGACCTACTATCACGCTTCACCGGCAGGCGGCCTGCAGGTTCTCGAACCGCGGAAGTCTCCGTATTTTGATAAGCCCACGCAGGTCTGCCTGACGTCCCTGCGCGCCATGGCGCTGTTCTACCTCATCCGGAATTATGAATACGCATACGGCTATACCCGGCAGGGGAAGCTGTATTTTGACGATCCATTCCCGGACGCGCTGAAAAAGCTCTATGCAGGAAGGACCGGGTGGCTCTACACCTGTGAAGACGGCGACTACGAAAAAACGGAAATTCCGAACGAGTTCGTGTCCGCACAGCCCGTCCGCATCACCGGCGCGGAATACATCCCAGACGCCTATGAGGCGTTTTTGCAGGAACAGGCGGCGGGAAACATCCTGCTGCTCGATTATGCGCATTTTGCGTCCGACCCGGAAAAATTCGCAAA